>DUON01000014.1 GCA_012838805.1 Clostridiales bacterium | reverse complement strand
TTTTTTTGATTTGGTATCTCTAACCTAAATCTATGGTCGGGATAAATCGGGGTCAAGTTGTCAAAATACGGTCTGTTTAAGGCGCTTTCTGGAGGCTTGCCGTTTACGGTGAGTATGTTGATAACTCCTGCAGGTCTGTTCTCCGTCTGCTGTTTGGCTTCGGCAATGATATAGTCGCCTTTTCTCAAACCGCCTTTCTTTATCTTTTGGGCGGCAATATAAGCGTCGTCAGAGCCGGGCTCACAATTCTTCGCCCTTAAAAAGCCATAGCCGTCGGGCATTATTTCCAACACGCCCTCTTTTTTCAAAAGTGGAAGGTCGTCGTCATAATTTTCTTTTTTTTGCCAAGTTCTATTCTCCCTCTCTTTTGATTTCTTTTCTTTTTGTTTTGGGGGGACTGCGGGCTTTTCGTCTTCAGTCGGAAAAGCGTCCTCTGGATTTGACAATAAGTCGTCCAGGATTGAGGCGCCGTCTTCGTCTTTCAGGGAACCGCCAAGGATAACATCCTTTGTCGATTGAAGCGTAAAAATAGACTTGGGAGGTCTGCCTCTGCTGCGTTTTTTTGTTGTATTCTCAGTGGGAAGCTTTGCCTTGCCTTGCTTGATTTCTTCAATTTTTTCCATAATACTATCTACAAGCTCTCCTTTATTTTTTGATGTTGGAGATTTGACTCCTATTTCTCTTCCAATATGACGAAGTTCAAAGATATTCATAGCGTCATATTGTTTTCTCGTAAAATCAGAATAAATCATTTTATTCCTCCTAATTTATTTTTAATCATTTTATTGAACTTAATGTGAAGTGTTTTCTAAAAATTAAGTTTGTTTTTTATTTGTCTTTGTCATTATATTATCATATATAATTATATGCGTATAAGCTAAATTGATACTCTAAAATAGAAAGGTCTTAACATTAGTAGAGAACTATTTTTTGAAATATTTAAGATGCTTTTCTTTTGTACGCATTTTTTTGACATAACATAAAACCCAAACCCCAAAAAAATATGTCAAAAGCTTTTTCTATATGATATTATTTCGCCTCCTGTTTCATCTTTTTTAACAATTCTTCGATTCTTTCGGACGAGCCCAGTAAATTAGATAATGACTTGTTTTGGTTGCAGGCTGAGATTATATATGCTATGAATTTTGATATGTCGGCTTGAATATACCACTCATGCTCCTTTACTTCCTCTTTGCAATAGGTAAGATTTGTGCTTATGACCGCGGTAAACAGCCCCTCTTCATACGCTTTTTGAAACTTGTCCACGCCTTCGGTAAACAAAGCGTAAGTGCTTGCCAAGAATATTCTTCTCGCTCCCCTTTTCTTAAGGTCATAACATAGTCTTAGCATTGAGTCTCCTGTCGCTATGATATCATCGGCGACAAACACATCTTTTCCTTTGACATTTGAGCCGATATATTCATGCGCCACGATAGGATTCCTGCCGTTGACGACTGAGGAATAGTCTCTTCTTTTGTAGAACATCCCAAGGTCCAGCCCCAAAACCGAAGCGTAATAAATATTTCTGCTCATGGCGCCTTCGTCGGGAGATACGATAATAAAGTTGTCCTTATCAAATTTCAAATTTGGATATTTAGCGACAAGGGCTTTCATAATTTGATAGGACGGTAAAAAGTTGTCAAAGCCCATAAGAGGCACGGCGTTTTGCACCCTTGGGTCATGTGCATCAAAGGTTATGATGTCTTTTACGCCCATGGCGTACAATTCTTGAAGCATTTGGGCGCAGTCAAGGGATTCTCTGGAGTTTCTTCTATGCTGCCTACCGCCATAGAGCATAGGCATGATGACAGTTATTCTCTCGGGTTTGCCGCCGGCTGCGGATATTATTCTCTTAAGGTCGGCATAATGGTCATCGGGGCTCATTCTGTTGGACTGCCCAAGCATATTGTACTCACAATGATAATTCCCCACATCCACAAGAATATACAAGTCAAAGCCTCTGACTGTGTCATTGATTATGCCTTTGCCGTCGCCTGTGGTGAATCTCGGGCATTTTGAGGGGATAATAAAAGTGTCTTTTCTGAATCTTGCGTTTTTCACCCCTATGTCTCTATTGTACCAATTTACTAAATATGAATCAATAAGCTTGCCAAGTGTTTGAGCGCCTTCAAGTACGACAAGACCAAGCGGAGCTACCGGACTTGCGTCCTCAAAAACTTTATTGAAAAATGTGGGCATCAAAATCCTCCCGAAAAACCCTTTACATTTTTTATTATATCATAATAAAGAATTATTTTCAAACATATTACATTAAAATGCAACAATTTTTATGCTTATGTTTGTTCAAAACAGCTTTGGCTTTCCTCAAAATCGTCAATGCTGTTGCCTTGGAATTGACTGCGGTATAAATCACAATAAAAACCGCCCTTGGCTATAAGCTCGTCATGGTTCCCCGTTTCAACGATTTGTCCGCGGTTCATAACCAAAATAACCGCTGCGCTTTTAATTGTGGATAGTCTATGGGCAATGACAAAACTCGTTCTTCCCTCCATCATAGCCAGCATAGCGCTTTGTATAAATTTCTCCGTTCTTGTATCCACACTGCTTGTCGCCTCGTCCAAAATGATTATTTTGGGGTTTTTCAAAATCGCTCGGGCGATAGTCAGAAGTTGCTTTTGACCTTGAGAAATATTGCCCGCATCATCGCTTAAGACTGTGTCATAACCATGTTCCATGCTTTCGATAAAATCATGGGCATAAGCTTTCTTTGCCGCTTCCACAATCTGGTCTCTTGTAGCATTGGGATTGCCATAAGCTATATTTTCGGCTACCGTTCCCTCGAACAGCCAAGTATCTTGCAAAACCATTCCATAAAGGCTTCTCAAATCGTTTCTATGATAGTCTCTGATATCCTTTCCGTCCACAGTGATTCTACCCTTGTCCACATCGTAAAAACGCATAAGCAGATTTACTATTGTGGTCTTTCCCGCTCCGGTAGGACCTACGATAGCTATGGACTCGCCGGCATTTACATGGAGATTAAAGTCTGTGATGAGTTTCTTGTCTTTAGTGTATGAGAAAGACACATTCTCAAAATCGACCTCTCCCACGACATTGGAGACATCGACATGTTCTTTTTCGGGGGTCATTTCCTCAAGTTCAAGTATGCCGAATACTCTTTCCGCAGCCGCGACAGCCGTTTGTATGGTGTTGGCAATGTTGCTCACATTCTCGATAGGCTGAGCAAACTGTCTGGTATATTGTATAAACGCTTGGATATCGCCTATGCTGACCAGTCCCGTTCCCGCTCTAAGTCCACCGAAAACAGATATCGCAACGAAATTCAAATTGTTGACAAACTTCAAGGCGGGCAGGATACAGCCAGCCAAGAATTGGGCTTTTCTTGTGGCGGCTTTTAATTTATCGTTTATTTTTTCAAATTCTTCTATGCTCTCTTTCTCGTGAGAATAAAGCCTTATGACCATATGCCCCGAATAAGCCTCTTCTATATGACCGTTGATAATGCCGGTATAGTATTGCATGTTCGCAAATTCTTTCTGGCTCTTTTTGATAATAAACCTTGTCAAAAACGCCAGCACAGGGAGGCTGCCCAGCACAATTAAAGCAAGCACATAATCAAGCCTTATCATCATGACAAACACGCCCACAACCGTCATAGAGGCTGTTATTATCTGAACAAAACTCTCTTGGATAGTGACAGACACCATTTCAATATCGTTGGTTACGCGTGAAATTATGTCCCCTGTGGACTGCTGGTCAAAATACGACAAAGGTACTTTGTCCAATTTATTTTTAAGGTCGGTACGCATCCGCCTTACTATTTTTTGGCTGGTGGTGGCTCCTATAAGGTTACTTGTGAACATAAACAAGGCATTCAAAACATATAAAGATACGCATGTCCACGCTATATTGGAAACATACCCTAAGTCCACTTCCTTAAAGAATTGTATGCTTTCCACAAGGTGGTTGGTTATCTTTTTCATAATATCCGGTGCCCAAACCGCAAACCAAGCTCCTATGCCGGCTATTATTATCATGGCTAAAATGGGAGGGTACTGGGGCTTGAGGTACTTGAAAAGCCTTTTCATAGTGCCCTTGAAGTCCTCTGCCTTTTTTATCTTTGCTCCCACTTGAGGTCCGCCAGCTCCCAGAGCAGCGCCTATATCAATACCCTTTGGAGGAGTGGGTTGGTCGTTTATGTTGTCCGGCATAATCCGATTTCCTCCTCGCTGAATTGTGATAAAGCAATGTCTTTATAGAGCTGACAGTTTCTTAAAAGCTCTTCATGCTTGCCCTTGCCGACTATTCTTCCGTCATCAAGTACAATGATTGTGTCGGCGTCCATAATAGTACCTATTCTTTGGGCGACAATAATAACCGTGGAATCTTTGGTGATTGTTTTCAAAGCCGCCCTTAGCTTGGCATCAGTCTTAAAGTCAAGGGCGCTGAACGAATCGTCAAATATGTAGATCTCGGGTCTTCTGACCACAGCCCTTGCTATGCTGAGACGCTGTTTTTGTCCGCCGGAGAAGTTTCTTCCGCCCTGCTCCACCCAAGAATCCAATCCGCTTTCTTTGTTGGCGACAAAAGTATCGCTTTGGGCTATTCTCAACGCTTCCCAAATCTCTTCGTCGGTAGCGTCAGGCTTTCCGAATTTGAGGTTGTCTCTTATTGTGCCTGAAAACAATACAGCTTTTTGAGGAACAAAACCTATTTTGCTTCTCAAAACCTCTTGCGGTATTTCTTTTATGGGTTGAGCGTTTATTAATATATCGCCCTCTTGTATATCATAAAACCTTGGAATAAGGTTTATTACCGTAGATTTGCCGCTTCCCGTTCCGCCCACTATGGCGGTAACCTTGCCCTTTTCACTGGTGAAGTTTATATTCTCAAGGGTATATTTGCTCTGTTCGGGGGAATATTTGAAGTTCACATTCTTAAATTCAATCCTTCCCTGCCCTTGACTCCTGTCTTGGGCGTCTGGGGCGTCCTTAATTGCGGTCTCGGTCACAAGAACTTCGTTAATCCTCGCAGACGATGCGCTCGCTCTGGGATATACGACAATAACAGTAGCAAGCATAATCAAAGCCAGCATTATTTGTGTGGCATATTGTATAACCGCCATCATGCTGCCCACATCGTCAATGGTGTCATTTGCTATGCCTTTCGCCGCAACCCATACGATACCCACCATGACGCAGTTCATAACCACCGCGATAAGGGGCGCCAAGATTGCAGTATATCTATTGACGGTTACAGAATACCTGGAGGTCGCCTTGTTCATAACCTCAAACCGCCTTCGTTCTCTTTCCTGCTGATTAAAAGCCCGCACCACTCTTATGCCGGTTATCGATTCTCTCATAATCTGTGTGAGCTGGTCTACTTTTTGTTGAATTAATTTTATGATTGGATATACAATTTTTGACGCCACAAGAACGGCGATAACCAAAATGGGAAGACAGTACAAAAGCACCAAGGTCATCTCAACATTCTTTCTCATGGAAAGAATCATTCCGCCTATGATAGTCACGGGGGAAGCAAGGGCGGTACGCAAGACCATAAGAAATACATTTTGAATTTGACTGATATCGTTTGTGCTTCTGGTGACCAAACTTGGGGTAGTGTAGGCGTCGATTTCGACAAGAGAGAAAGACTCTACTTTGGCAAAAACCTGACTGCGCAGAGTTTTTGAGAAATTCGCGGCAATTCTTGCGCTTATCATCATGGCGACTATTGCGCAGGTGCATGCAAAGACTGTCAGCAAAAGCATTGTGCCGCCCTTTCGAGCTATGTAATTAAAGTCGGCTCTCTGTATTGTGATACCGTCTGGGATAAGAATATCCTCGGCAGTAAATTCCGTCTTTCTTTCCCTTAAGGCGGGCGCTCCGCCCGTTGGCGAAAGCTTAAGGTAATCAAGTAAAATCTCCAAGTCGCTTTGGGGCTCTTTTACCGTTGCTTGTTCTTCCGCCTCTTCCTTTGTGGTGCCCAGCTTGTTGTTTATCCACTTGTCACCCTCATAGATATAAGCAAGTCCCAAAACTTCATTGCAAATAATGAGTTCATAGTCGGGGAAAGGTTTTGCCCTTAAGGTCTCTTCGTCAATTATGTAATGAATCTTTGACATATCCACTGGGCGTCCATAGGCGTCCACTTCAAGTCTTATGTATTCATCGCTCTCGTCCAAAATAGGTTTTCCCTTGCTGTCCGTCAATACGGGAATGGGTAAAATATTGCCATAAGGCGATTTTTTCATGGAGCTTATGCAGGATACCAATAGTTTCCTCGCATTCTCATTGTCCCGCCATACGCCCTCATCCTCTTCATCGTCATTTTTGAACATTTCCAAAAAGGTGTTGACATTGACTGCGCCTCTGGCGTTTTTTAAGGTATCGAAATCTATTAATCTGTTGATGGCGTGTTCAACCTTGTCTTGTATGTCAAATGGATATTCAAAAAAGTCGTCGTAATAATCGGGGTCGTCATATGACTTGCCCTTGTTCATCTTATAAAACTGATAAGGACGCAAACCGTCCATAAATGGTATGATAATCTCGTTAAACAATTCTTTGGAGTCTTTGACGGGAATATCCTTGAAATTAAAGTCTATCTCGTCGCCGTATAGCTCATTCCATTTTCTTTTAAGGTCAACGGTACTGAAGCCGTCCTGCATTTCAAAAACAGGAATGGTATCTTCGTCAAAACCTTCAACCTCGCCAGTAACATCTATTTTTCCAAATGGATTCTTCATAACCTCATGTTCGTACATGGGTTCATAATCTAAATAAATACCTTCATTGATTATATCCGACATCATCTCGGGTAGAAATAATTCGGCTGTCGCTTGCGATGTTACCAGTACAACAACAGCGCAAAGCATAATTGCCATGGGTTTAAGAAATCGGATAAGCTTTAACATCGTGTCTCCATTTTATATGACTTACTTAAAAAAGAGTAACATTTATTAGTAAATAAGTCAATAACTATTTGTCCTTTTATAGCAAATAATTGGGGAGGGGAATCTCCTAAAATATGCTTATTTTACAAGTATGGCAAGAAATTTGCATCCTTTCTTGTCGGAAGCAATCATGCCGTGGGGAAGAGCAGAATTGTAGAATATCGAATCCCCTTCGTTGAGTTCTTCTATTTTTCCGTCAATAAAGAACTTTAATGAACCCTCTAATACAAAATCCATCTCTTGACCTTCATGGGTAGAAGTCTTTATGGGGCTGTTCAGGGCTTCTTCGATATAGGGCACGCTGACCAGATATGGCTCCATTTTTCTATTGTGAAATCTGCTGGCAAGGTGTAAATAATCAAAGCCCTTTCTTCTCTCAACGCTTAGTCCTTTCCCCTTTCTCTCAATGGCATACGATTTTAGGTGAGGGTTCTCGCCCGTCAAAAGCTCCGCCACATCAATATTGAATTTATTGGCGCAGGCGAATAGGAAGCTGAATACAAAATCCTTTTTGCCGCTTTCATATTCAAGATAGTCTTCAGCGGACATATTGCAAACCTTCGCCATTTCTGTGACGCTTATGTCCAGCATCTCTCTCATTCCCTTGATTCTTTGAGCTATTTGTTCAATACTTTTCATATTTTTCTCTCCTTTAATTTCTCATTTCTTAATTAATTAATAATAAATTGAGATATCCTACTCCCGCAAGCGTGATTAAAAATAATCCCGAATACAAGGTGAACTGTCCTAAGAACTTCAACGGCTTGTCTTCCACGCTGGATGTATACATGCTAAAGACGACAAGCGCCGACAAAGAAGCGATTAAGGAACCGTTTTTGCCCACGCAAGACCCCAAAACAACGGGCAGAACATTGTTGGAAAATTGCGAAATAATAATGACCGTCGGCGTAGCGGTGAAAAACTGCGATATGCCGATGCAAAGCCAGTATTCGTTGCCCTCTATTATCTTAGACAAAAAGTTTGAGACCACTTGGATATTCTTTATGTTTCCGCTGAATATAAAGAAAGCAAGGAATGTGACCAAAATTGAGTAGTTTACGCTTTTGAACGCTCCTCTGTCCACAAAAATCATAATGGCGACCACAAGACCAAATACAATCAAATAATAAAAGCTGTGTTTGATAATAACTGAAGAGATGACAAGCAGCAGCAATACGGCGTATAGGCTCAATTTTCCTTTCTTGATTTCCCTTTTTTTGTCTTCAAAACTTTCAATCTTTTCCTTTTTGGTAGTAAGGCATAACACCAGCAGCAGCCCAAAAGCTGCAATCGAAGTAATGTATGCATTCCGAATAAGATAAGTGGACGGCAAATCATAGTAGGCGAATAAATAAAGGTTTTGCGAATTCCCTAATGGCGATATGAGTCCGCCAAGGTTGCAGCCTATGGTAATCAAAATGACCGTCTTTAGTATCAGGTGAGTTTTGTCGCACATGCCCAAAACGATTATCGCAAAAGGAACGAATGTCACAATGGATACATCGTTGGTAATAAAAAGCGAAAAGAATGTTGGTATAAACACCAATGCGGTGACCAAGCCCCTTGTTGTCTTTATTTTAGGCAAAATCTTGGCGGCTAAGATTTGAAAAGCCCTTATTCTGGACATCGCTTTAATAATCAGCATAAGCCCAAAAAGTCTGGCAAGCGTCTCAAAATTGATATACCCTATGTACTCAAGGCTGGGCGGCACAAAGAAGCAGGTCACTATCGCAAGAATGACTGCTCCAATAAGTACCGGTTCCTTTTTTACAAATTTGAACGCTATCTTCATTTGTTTCCTTTTTGATGTTTTTGTTAGCTATTATATAATATATATAACTAAAAAGCAATATCTATAAATTTTTGTTACTTTTATTTTTCCATAGGGACAATGGCTTCATAGCTTAGTTTTTTCAATTTTGGGATTCCAAAACATAAAATTTGGTTCTCAAATTGAGGGTATCGATAAACCCAAAAAAAGGCAACCCTTGGGATTGCCTTTTTGTGATTTAATAAATACTTATTACTTCTCAATAAGGCTTTTCCCTGTCATTTCTGGCGGTTTTTCCAACCCCATTATGTCAAGCATAGTTGGGGCGATGTCCGCAAGAATGCCGTCCTTTCTCAATTTGACGCTCTCGCCGCCCACATATATGAGGGGAACAGAATTGTTGGTATGAGCTGTAAAGGGCAAACCCTCTTCGTCATACATCTTGTCAGCGTTGCCGTGGTCTGCTGTGATAAGCACACTTCCGCCTTGACTTTTTATTGCCTCGACGACTTTTTTCAAAGCTTTATCCACCGCTTGAACCGCCTTGAGCGCGGCGTCATAAATACCCGTATGCCCCACCATGTCACAGTTTGCAAAATTCAAAATTATGACATCATATTTTTGGCTTTCTATCAATTCGACAGCTTTGTCGGCGATTTCCATAGCGCTCATTTCAGGCTGCAGGTCATAGGTCGGCACTTTCGGCGAAGGTACCAGCACCCTGTCTTCATCCGCATTAGGCTTCTCCACCCCTCCATTAAAGAAAAAAGTGACATGGGCATATTTTTCGGTCTCGGCAATTCTCAATTGCTTTTTGCCTTTGCTTGCCAAGTATTCTCCCAATGTGTTTTTTAAGCTCTGAGGCTTAAACGCCGTCAAGATATTTTTGAAGGTGGCGTCGTATTGGGTCATTCCCACATATAAAGGATTGAGGAATCCCGTCTTTCTTTCAAATTTATCAAAATCTTCAAAGATAAAAGCTCTGGTCAACTCCCTTGCTCTGTCGGGACGGAAATTGAAAAATATTATGCTGTCACCTTGGTCTATTGTCGCCACTGGCTCTCTGTCCTTGTAGACAGCGTGAGGAAGCACAAATTCGTCCGTTATGTTCATAACGTAGCTTTCCCTCACTGCCTCTTCGGCATCAAGGCAATGCTCTCCCTCGCCCAAAGTCAAGGTATTATAAGCTTTTTTTATTCTTTCCCAACGGTTGTCTCTATCCATTGCGTAATATCTGCCCATAACCGAAGCTATCGCACCAAAATCCTCTTTTTCTAAAAATTCCTTTAACTGCTTAATATAATCAGCTCCGCTTCTTGGAGGCACATCTCTTCCGTCAAGAAAACAATGAATATAAATATTGTCCAGCCCTTCTTTTTTCGCCATTTTTATAAGTGCGAACAAGTGCTCTATGTGGGAATGCACTCCGCCGTCGGATAAAAGTCCGTAAGTATGGAGTTTTTTGCCTTTTTGCTTGGCTTGTCTTATAGCCGTCAAGAGCTCATTATTCTCAAAGAAATCGCCATCTTTAATAGACTTGGTGATTCTTGTAAGTTCCTGATAGACTATTCTTCCCGCACCTATATTTAGATGCCCTACTTCGCTGTTTCCCATTTGTCCGTCGGGCAAGCCCACATCCATACCGCTTGCGCCCAAGGTGACATAGGGATAGTTCTTCATAAGTGATGGAATATAGCTTATGTCGGCGTTTTTTATGGCATTGCCGTATTCTTGATTAGCCACGCCAAAGCCGTCCATAATTATCAATCCTGTAATCTTTTTCATATCGCCTCTTAATTATGACAAGAGAAGCAAAAAGCGAAAACGCCTTTGCCTCTCCCATGTTCGTAAAAAACTTGAATTATTTATCGTAATTTACTATTTTCGCAAAGTCTTCTGCCTTAAGTGACGCTCCACCGATAAGTCCGCCGTCTATTTGAGGCATTGCCATAAGTTCCTTGACATTGGAGGGCTTCATGCTTCCGCCGTATTGTATTCTTATGGATTGTCCACTTGACCTTCCATAGTATTTTCTAACGACTTTTCTAATGAACTTTATGGTATCGTCCGCATCTTCGGGAGTGGCGGTCCTTCCTGTGCCGATTGCCCAAACGGGCTCATAGGCTATGACCACTCTTTTAAGCTCTTGTTTTGTAATGTCCTTAAGTGCGATTTCGGTCTGTCTCATAACAACTTCGGCGGTCTTTCCCGCTTCTCTTTCTTCCAGAGTTTCTCCCACGCAAATAATGACCTTCATGCCTGCTTTTAATGCCGCCTTGGCTCTCTTGTTGACAGTTTCGTCAGTCTCGCCAAAATACTGTCTTCTCTCGCTATGTCCCACAATAACATACTTTACTTTAAGTTCGGTGAGCATGGACGCGCTTATTTCGCCTGTGAAAGCGCCGTTATTTGCCCAATGAACATTTTGGGCTCCCAATTGGATGTTCGTGCCTCTCGCCGCTTTTCTGGCGGTCTCTATGCTTGTAAAGGGAACGCATACCACTACTTCGCAGGAAGCGTCCTTAACTAAAGGAGCTATCTCTTTTATTAGGGCTTTGGTTTCCTCTTTGTTGTTGTTCATTTTCCAGTTTCCAGCTATAATTGGTCTTTTCATTGTGTTTTCTCCTTTTATTTATAGTTAATAAATCATTTGGATTATTTGTTATCTAAATTAGCTACTCCGGGGAGCTCTATTCCTTCCAAAAATTCCAAAGACGCTCCGCCTCCGGTGGATATATGCGTCATCTTGTCGGCGTATCCCAATTGAGCAACTGCCGCCGCAGAGTCTCCGCCACCAATAATCGTCGTTCCCTCGGACTTGGCTAAGGCTTCGGCTATCGCCTTTGTGCCGATAGAGAATCTTTCCATTTCGAACACGCCCATAGGTCCGTTCCAAACAATGGTTTTGGCTTTTTCGATAGCTTTGGTAAACAGTTCTATCGATTCGGGTCCGATATCAAGCCCTTGCCAGCCCTTTCCTATCTCCGCATTGTGAGCGACTCTTGTTTGGGCATCGGCGCTGAAGCTGTCGGCGACCACATTGTCGGTGGGAAGATAAAAATCAACGCCTTTAATCTTTGCCTTTTCCATAAGTTGCTTGGCAAGCTCCACTTTGTCGTATTCGCAAAGCGAATCGCCCACATCAAAGCCTTTTGCTACAAGAAAAGTATAAGCCATGGCACCGCCAATAATCAAGGCATCGACTTTGTCTAAAAGGTTGTTTATGACGCCTATCTTATCCGATACTTTGGCTCCGCCTAAGATAGCAAGGAAAGGTCTTTCGGGATTTTCCAAAGCTCCGCCCATAATCTCAAGCTCTTTCTTAATCAAAAAGCCTGCGACAGCTTGGTCGCAAAGACCGTATTGCGCTATACCCGCCGTAGATGCGTGAGCTCTATGAGCAGTGCCAAAAGCGTCGTTGACATAGATATCGCAGAACCTGCTTAAAGCTTGACAAAAAGCCTTGTCGTTCTGGGTCTCTTCTTTATGGAACCTAAGGTTTTCTAAGAGCACGCATTCTCCTTCTTTCAAGGCGGCTACCTTAGACTTGGCGTCGTCGCCTATGACATCGGCGGCAAAAGTGACTTTGCCGTCTAAAAGCTCATTCAATCTGTTGGCAACGGGTCTTAAAGAGTATTTCATATTGAATTCGCCCTTGGGCCTTCCAAGATGCGAACAGAGAATGACTTTCGCGCCGTTTTCCATTAAATACTTAATTGTGGGCAAAGCTCCGTTGATTCTGTTCTCGTCTGTTATCTTACCGTCCGAAATGGGTACATTAAAATCCACTCTGACAAGACATTTCTTGCCCTTAACATCAATGTCAAGAATTGTTTTTTTATTCATTTCAAATCTCCTGATACGATTATTATTATTTTTAACATAAATGATTATACCACTAACAGCAAAGGCAATCAATGAATTTGAGTCTTATTTACATAATTGTAACATTAATTTCATTTTTTTAACAGCTTAATACTCGAAAGATGGAGATTTTAATTTGATTTTTTGAATTTTTGGTTGCTTGGCAGGGAGGATTTTATAATCGTATTTTTGACCTTTATCGCCCAGATGAAAAGATGAATTAAAAAAACATATCTTATTTGCAAACGCTGCAATTATGGGAATATCATGAAAAAACTTATGGGAACAAAACGCCTTGAAAAATTTATCCGAAAAATGCTTTGCGGTCATAAACACTATGGCGTCCGCCTTGTTTTGATAAAGACAGCCCACGCTATCGGTATGAAAGATATCCTCATCCACTATGATTCCCGTCTTTAGTTTTGAAGTCATATATATTCTTTGCCTTTGAGAAACACAGTATTCCTTTGTCGTCACGCTATCACTTATTCCAAGAATTCTACCGTTGTCAACCACCATGACAGAAAGATATTTTTTGTCATCCACAACCGCCACAAAATGAAAAAACAATATGAACGAATTCTCTTTGGAAAGTCTGCAAAGCTCCCTTGATACAACGGGCTCTTTGAGCTCTTGTGTCAGAGATAATTCGCCTGGGAATATTGAGAACACAAAGTCAAGACCTGAAAAATTAGAGCAAAGAAAATCTTCAATTCTCTCTTCTACAAAAAGTTTGCATTTCATATGACATACTATGCATGGAAAAATAAGCTTTGCCACTATAGCTTTCTCTTCCGCACTAAGTTAAGTCTTTTATCGCAGAAAGAATCTCTTCTTTATTCTCCGCCTTAAAAACTTTTTCCTTTATGTACTTAGCTCCCTTGAGCCCTTTTATATATAAAACTATTTGCTTTAATGATATCATACACAAGAACGAGGTTTTTCATAAGGGCGCTGCCCTCGCCGTTTTTTACAATCTTAGGCACAGGACAGCCCCTGGTTTTCATAAATAAGCCCTTTGGCACTGACCATTTCTGTAAAGCAAAGTGCCGCACCATATCTGCGGCAAAGACACCTTAACCCCGCATCGCTATATCCCGCTATGGGAGCTAATATAAGATTGTTCTTAAGCTTTAGTTTGCCTATTTTCATATTTTTTGCTCTGTTGATACCATTCTTCCATTTGTTCAAGGGAACATTCCTCTAACTTTTTCCCCGACTTCTTCGCCATTTCTTCGACATACGAAAACCTTTCCGTAAATCTCTTGATAGTGCCATTGAGAGCTAGCTCGGGGTCGATTTTCATCATTCTTAAGATGTTAATTACGGAAAACAGCAAATCTCCCCCTTCCTTTTCCCTGTCTTGCCCTTTTGCCGCCTTAAGCTCTTTTATTTCCTCGTATATTTTATCTTCGGCATCGTCAAGGGAAGCAAATTCAAAACCCGTCTTTTTAACGATTTTTTGCACTTTTAGTGCCCTCATAACCGAACCGTAGGTCTTTGGTACTGCGGCAAGCTTGTCTCTTACTGTGAAATGGCTCTTTTCCTTAGCCTTCGCCTGTTCCCAAAAATAGAGCGCATCTTGGGATGAGGACGCCTTATTTTCGCCAAACACATGGGTATGTCTTTCAAGAAGCTTTTTGCATAAGTCGCTTACCATATCGTTGGTGGTAAATCTAAAATCACTCTCCGCAATAACAGAATGAAACAGACCTTGGAGCATGACATCTCCGCTCTCTTCTTTTATTTTTTCGTCGTCGCCAAGCTCTACCGCTTCTGCAAGCTCATACGCCTCTTCAACGGCGTTGTGACGAATACTCATATTGGTTTGCTTAATGTCCCATGGGCATCCGTCCTTGTCCCTTAATCTTCTGATTATCTCCACAAGGTCGCCAAAAGAGTATCTTTTTCTTTCAAGAAAGTTCTTGCCCTCGACAATTATGTAATTGTCTTTTCTTATAACGGCAGCTTCACCAAAACAGTTTTTAATCTTTTCTTGGGTGGCTTTCAAATCTTCTATTTGGTATATAATAGTCGGCAGATTAAGGTCAAAATTATTGATTTTTCTTTGCAAAAAGTCGCTTTCTTTTATCAATAAAAAACTTTGGTATTTGGCAAAAATTTCATCAAGTAACGGCATTTTTGTTCCTCCTGAATATCTTATCTATTTTAATCCAAATCGTCGACAATGGCAAGCTTTTAAGTTCGCTTTGGGAAAACACCCCTATTGCCAATAAGGCGATAATATACGCCAGTCCGCTTATAGGAAGGATAACAAAAATCGCCCAATAATCGCTTAACAAGAAACTCATGCCGAACACCACCATGCTCAATATCGCCCCGCTTATCGCAATAAGGCTGGTATCTTTGACTATTTGCGGAACCTTTCCAATGAGGTTTTGCATGATTATTATATTAAAAATCGCATTTATTAAAAAAGCAGACAAAGAAGCAAGAGCGGCACCCGCTATGCCAAAAAACCTCATCAAGACCACGCTCAAGGCTGTCTTGATAACTACACAAACAAAAAGTATAGTTACGGGCTGTTTCACCCTGCCAAGCGCTTGTAAAAGCGATGAATAAATCTGCCCTAAGGATAAAAATATTATATTAAACGATTCTATGCGCATAATCGTGGAAGCAGTGGCAAGCTGTGCTGCGGAAAGACCGGGATAAAGAAGACTTAAAATATTCTCCGCCAAAAAGATGTACAAAAGGCTAAAGGGCGCTCCCACTGTCAAGGCAAGCTTAACGCACATGGTTATCTTTTGTTTTATGCCCTCCAAATCGCGAGAAATTCTCTCCTCTGAAATCATGGGCACTACGGCTATCCCCAAAGTCAATGTAAGCATTATCGGTAAGTTTATTATCGGCGCTACCGTTCCGCTCAATAATCCGTAATCTAAAGTGGCTGAAGAGACGCTTTGGTTTATTTTTAAGACATTTATAATAACTATGCTGTCCAAAAATAAACTAAGGGGAAGTATTATTCCCCCTAAGGTCAAGGGCGCGGCGATCCTAAACAAGTCTTTTAGGTTAGTTCTCATCTCGTCAATTGTGGCATAGTTTTTTATGGATTCTTTTTCCCGATACATTACAAATAGAATAATCAAAGTCACGATTTCGGATATGGTTACGCCCAACAGGGCTCCCATAACCCCAAATTCCAGACCTCTTATGATAAAATACCTTGCAAAGAACAGACCTGCGACAAGCTTGATTACGCCCTCGCTGATTTGGCTTATCGCAGGCGGAACCATATTCTTTACGCCCATATAGTACCCCCGAAAAACCGCCATGACAGATACAAAGAAAATGGATGGAGCTATGACAAGATAACCAGTATACGACATAGGATTTGCTTGAAGAGCGGCTATCTGTTCAGCGAAAAGAATCAATAAAAATGAAACCAAAAATCCTATGACGCTCAAAGTAATCAAGCATGTAAAAAAGAACTTTTTGGTGTTTTCGCCCATTGCTCTTTTTTGGCTAATCATAATCGACATCGCAGAGGGTATGGCGCCTGAGGAAAGGGTCAGCAAAAGGGAAAAGACGGGGAAAACTAACTGGTATAGCCCCATGCCCTCCGGTCCCAAAATATTGTTAAGGGGTATGCGATAGCACGCCCCTATAAACTTTGCGATTATTGTTGACGCGGCAAGCAGAGTCGCGCTTTTGACGAAATTTTTTTCTCTCAAAACTGCTTTGCCAAAAACCCCGCCGCTATTTCGGCTATCTTAAGACCGCTTTCCCCCATGCCCTTTTGCGATATAATAATCACTCCGCCTATTATATCGCCCTTAAAAATTATTGGAGAAATAGCCATATCTTTACATTTTTGGCTCTCCCCCGTGAGACTTATCACATCCATGCCGTGTTGATATACGCTTTTTCTTGCTTGTAATATGTTTTCAAGTTCACCGCTTATATGCCGCAATAAATACATGTTCTTATCAGCGGCGCACGCCACTATACAGTCATTGTCGCATATTAGAGCATTGTTCTGGGTCACTTCATATATCACATCGGCGTATTCCTGCTCAAAATCCTTCAAAGCTTTTATTGCGGAGTATTTCTTTAAGACAATTTTTGAATTGTCAAGCACGCTCACTTCCATCTCTTCGCCTTCTTTTATCCTTAAAGTTCTTCTCATCTCTTTAGGAATAACTACCCTGCCAAGTTCGTCGACTCTTCTGACTATTCCCGTCGTCTCTGTCATACACTCCTCCGAATTATTTTTAGAATGTGAGAATAGTCTATTTATATTACATACAGAATTGCTTGAATAAAGTATTTTTTCGTAAAGTGCTTATAAAAAAATTTCACACATATAATTATGAATGTATGACTGCTTATAAAAGAATAGTGTGCTTGTGTCTGGGGCTTGTGGTGGTGCTGGTTTTTGACGGTATTTGTGAATTCACAATGCAACCCTCTCAACCTTTTTATCAGAGCTTAAACAAGCCTTATATAAACACAATCGCACATATGCTCTTTTATTTTTTTCATCAGCCTTTTGATGTCTCTACTTATTGGAGAGAGCATTTTGAACAAAAGATTCAGAGATTATTTTGTATATTGGATAAGTCTTTTTTGTCTGAAAATTTTAAGCAATATCTTTATTTTCCTTTTACATAATCTCTTTATGGCGTTTGCCTTGGATTTTATTATAACTATCATTTGCATGAACCTTTTGGTATTATACACAAAAAATACCAGATATCTCGGCTTTGTGATGCTGCTTGTGACTATCTGGTATATTTATGACTGTTTATTAAGCTATCTGCTACTGATTATGAATTAGTCCAAATTAAGTATGCATTTTGAGGGGCATTTCTCCACACATTTTTTGCAGTTTATGCATTTGTCATAATCAAATACGGGAAGCCCGTCTACCATTGTTATGGCGTTGTCTTCACAGACCTTGACACAAAGTCCGCAGCCTATGCACCCTACCTTGCAAATAGACCTGACTTCCTTTCCTTTTCCATGGTTGCTGCAGGCGATGTATACCTTTGCCTTTGCGGGAATCCTTTTCATAAGATTTTTGGGACATGATATGACACAATTTCCGCATTGAGTACACTTTTTTTGATTGACGACCGCCACACCGTCTCCCAATATATCCACAGCGTGAAAAGCACAGACATCCGTACATTTCCCCGCTCCTATACAGCCAGTGGGGCATGCTTTTCTTCCCCCCGCCAAAAGCTCAATGCTCGCACAGTCGCCATAACCTTGATACTCGTATTTGTCCAAGCATCTCTTGCCACCGTTGCAGGTACATACCACAATGGTTTCTTCAAGTTCTTTAATCTCTCCGCCGATAATATTTGCTATCTGTTCTTTGCTTTCCTTTGAGGTAGAGGGACAGTCGTTTATTCCCGCCTTTCCTTCCACAAGCGCCTTTGCAAATGCCTCACATCCAGCATAACCGCATCCGCCACAATTTGCACCTGAAAGCAGACCATAAACTTGTTCCACACGCTTATCTTGCACTACCGCAAGTTTTATGCCCGCTATCGCAAGGATTATGGCGAATATTAAGGCAAGTCCTCCTAGTATGATAAACGGTATAATTATTTCCATATGTTCGCTCCTTATGTTAAAAAACCATGCCTGAAAACGCCGCGAAAGCCATGCTCATAACTCCAGCTATAATAAGAGTTATGGGAAAGCCCTTAAATGGTTCGGGCACTTGGCTTCTTTCCAATCTCTCTCTTATTCCCGCAAGAAGAAGTATGGCAAGCGTAAAGCCCACTCCTGATGCTGCGCCGTTTATGAAGCTTATCAAAAGATTGACTTTAACAAAATTGGTGACATTCATAATCGCCACGCCAAGCACCGCACAGTTTGTGGTGATGAGCGGAAGATAAACGCCTAAGGCGCTATATAAAGACGGACTGAACTTTTTGATAACCATTTCCACAAGCTGCACAAGGGCGGCGATAACCAAAATAAATACTATTGTTCTTAAATATTGGGCGTCCAAAATATCCAAAAGCAAGCTCATGGCATAAGTGATTATTGAGGCAATTCCCATGACGAATATAACCGCAAAGCCCATACCCAAAGCCGTATCGGTCTTTTTGCTTACTCCCAAGAAAGGACATATACCCAAAAACTGGCTGAGCACAAAGTTATTAATAAATATCGCATTAATGATAAGTACTATATAGAAATTCATCTTTCAGCCCCCTTTTCGGCTTTTTGTTTTTTCCTTTCCTCGGCTTTTTTGACAAGCTGATTAAAAATGACCATTAAAAATCCATAAGCAAAAAATCCGCCTGCGGGAAGAATAAAAATCGTCATTGCGCAGTCACTCAAAACAGGAATTGACCAAGAGAATATTGAACCCGCACCCAAAAGCTCTCTGACAAACCCCATGAGCATTAAGGCGAAAGTAAATCCCGCCCCGATGCCGACGGCGTCTAAAGCCGAATCCAAAACCGTATTCGCACTGGCAAACGATTCCGCTCTGCCCAAAATAATACAGTTGACCACAATTAGAGAAATAAAGAGCCCCAAAGCGTCATATATATCCGGCAAGAAAGCCCTAAGCACCATTTCCACAACAATAACAAAAGTAGCTATAAGTAATATGTATGCCGGAATCCTAACTTTATCGGGAATGATATTTCTCAATAATGAGATTATTATATTTGAACATATCAGCACAAATGTTGTGGCAAGTCCCATGCTTATGCCGTTCATAACGCTTGTAGTCACCGCAAGAGTGGGACAAGTGCCAAGAACCAAACGAAAAGTGGGATTGTTCTTTATTATTCCATTTTTTACTATGTCCGATTTCTTAATCATTTGCGCCCTCCATAAACTCATAGAACCTAAGTGCGGCATATACGGCGTTTATTACACCTTGAGATGACTTTGTGGCTCCGCTTATGGTGTCAAACTCAATTTGCTCATCTATTTCAGTACTGGGGGTGGCTCCGCTTTGAGCGTGTATGTTATCAAATCCCCAAATGATTTCTATTCCTTTATTTTCATTTGCTGAACTATCATCTGTCGTCATATCTTGGAAGCTCAACCCTATGAATTTGTTCAGATAAGTATCCTCAAAAGCCTTAGTACCTAAGCCGGGCGTCTCGCTGTTGCCTTTGGCGTCGATTTTCTTCACTTTGCCGTTCTTTATGATAACAATGAGCTTCAAACCGTCGCTACTATAAGCTTTTTCTGACTTTGATTCAATGATATACGCTTTGTCCTTTGCCACAAACGCATTGAGTATTTTTGTATCGGATATATTCTGATAGTTTCCGATATTTATTTGACGGTCTATCTCCTCTTCATATATTTCGCTGATCCTCGCCTTTAAGGCTTCGGCTTCGTCAATAGAGGTGAGCTTATTCATTACACCAAGTAAAAGCCCCGACACCATGGCGATAGCTGTCAATACCACGACGATAGTTATTATTTCTTTTGCTCTGTTACGCATTTTTTTACTCCTTTTTGGCAAAAGGTTTTTTTCTTGCCACGCCGAATACTCTTGGCCTCAAGTACTTATCCAATAAGGGCGACACAAGGTTCATAAGAAGTATCGCAAAGCTCACACCTTCTGGATAGCCGCCAAATCTTCTGATTAACATAGTAATAAAACCGCATCCAATAGCATAGATAATAACCCCGATAGAGGTATTGGGACTGGAAGCGTAATCGGTTGCCATAAAAAACGCACCCAGCAAAAGTCCGCCTCCCAATATGGTGGGAAGAACATACATAATGCCGTTGTCATAAAAAATTAAGGCAAATATCGCTGAAGTCAATATAAATAAGACGGGTATTTTCCAGTCGATTATTCTGAGTACGATAAGATATACGCCGCCAAGAATTAGGGCAAGAGCGCTTACTTCGCCTATACATCCTGCGGTATAGCCCAAAAACATATTGAGTATGGATATCGTTCCGCCGCCGCCGTTAAGGCTGCCTTTAATTATACCAAGAGGTGTTGCGGATGAAACAGCGTCCACCCCTCCCCCAAACATTGTGGAAAAGTGGCTTGTCATAGCGTTAAAAAAACCTTGTGAATAGTCTATCGGCTGAACAAAAGTGGTCATCGCCTTAGTCCAGGCAAGCATGACAAAAATTCTTGCTGTAATAGCTGGATTTGCAAAATTCTTGCCCAACCCGCCAAACAGCATTTTTACTACCAATATCGCAAAAACGCCGCCAATAATCGGTATGTATAAAGGAATCGTCGGAGGAAGATTCATTCCCAACAAGAGTCCAGTCACGACAGCTGAAAAGTCTTCCACCGTTTGCGGCTTTTTCGTGAGCATATTATACAGATATTCGGTCAGTACACATGTTCCAGTGGACACAATAAGCACAAGTAAGCTCGGCAGCCCGAACACAAATATTCCTGCTATGCAAGCGGGAATAAGGGCTATGACAACATGTTTCATAATTTTATCCGTTGTCATTGAAGAGCCTATATGCGGAGATGACGATACAAGTAATTTATTCATGATTGTTTACTTCCTCTCTCCTTTATTAGTTTTTTTGCAAGCCTTATTGACTGCACCAGCGGAATTCTTGCCGGACACACATAAGCGCAGCTTCCGCATTCTATGCACGATATAGGGTCGTATTCTTCGGCTTTTTCTAAATCGTTCTTTTTCATATAGCCGTCAATCATCATGGGCATAAGGTTCATGGGACAGACCATGTGGCATCTTGAGCAATTTATGCATGCGGACGGTTGTGTTTCTCTTATCTCCTCCTTTGTGAGAAGCAAGAGGCTTGATGTCCCTTTGGTGACGACAGCGTTCAAATTGGGCAAAGAAAGCCCCATCATAGGACCGCCGCATACAGCTTTTATGTAATCTGTCACTTCATGTCTTTTTATTATATCCTCATACGGCATTCCCGTTCTGACAATATAGTTTTTGGGATTTTTTACGGCGCCACCGCTTATGGTCATATATCTTTCATAACAAGGCTTTCCTCTCTTAACGGCTTGATAAACCGCAAAAGCGGTGCCCACATTGTCCACCACACAGCCCACATCCATAGGAAGCTGACATCTGGGAACTTGCAACCTCGTCAAGGCGTATATAATCTGTTTTTCACCGCCTTGTGGGTATTTGGTCTTTAGGGGCACAACCTTTATTAAATCCTCGGAATGCTTTTTCATCTCCTCTATTGCCAAGGGTTTATTGTCCTCTATGCCTAAATATACATATTCAGCCTGCAAAGCCTTTTTCAAAAGTAAAATGCCCTCGACAAGCTCTTTGCCTTGCTCCATCATAAGGCGATAATCGGCGGTAATATATGGCTCGCACTCCGCGCCGTTGATAATAAGATATTTTATGGGTTTATTTGGAGAAAGCTTGACATGGGTAGGAAAACACGCTCCGCCCATGCCCACTATGCCGGCTTCTCTTACTCTGTCGATAATTTCTTGGGAAGTCGGGTTCGTCAATACGGGCATGTTCTTTTCCTCGTACTTCCCGTCATTAACAATAGCTATATGGTCGATTTTCTGACCGCTTACGCATTCCCTTTGCACTATGCCTTCTACAACGCCGCTTACGCTACTGAAGACATTAGCGGATACAAATCCTTTTGCCTTTCCAACCATATCGCCCGCTCTGACTTTATCGCCCTTTTCTACAACGGGCTCGCAGGGAGCGCCTATATGCTGAGATAGGGGTATATATACTTTCTCATCCGGCAATAATCTTTCGGCAACCAAATCTTTTGTTCTATCCTTTTTGTCGTCTGGATGAATACCAAACCTGAAAGTCGCTTTCAATTCTTGTTCTCCTTATTTATAGCTCGTAGTTATTATAATAGATACCAGAATATAAGTAAATGGATTATGGGCTTCGGATTGCTTTTTGACTATAAAAGTTTTACTTACTTTATACCGATATTCTTTACAAATATTTGGTATTTGTGATTTGGCACGAACTCTTGAGATTCTCCGCTTGTTCCTATGCTGTTCTTATAGCTTTCATAGATTGATTGGTCTGAATTAATTATTGAAGAAAAGATATCTTCGACAACTATTTTAAGCTCTTTCCCCACAAAACTATTGTCAAGATTGAATTTATAAAAGCCTCCCTCGTTTGTGGTTTTTGTGGAAACAAGCGTATCATTGGCATACAGCATGACATTTATGCCTTTTTGCCTTTCAGCAAAAGTCTCGTCCATAATTCCGTTGCCGTTCTTGTCCTTAAAAGCGTATCCGATTATTTGAATTGTCTCAAATCCTGTGGAATATATCTCGTCGTCGGCGACATCAGCGGTGGTGTTTTTATTCATGACAAAAGCTCCGCCAAAAAGCCCAGCCGCATAGGGCGTGGGAACGCTGGACGCCAAGGCATAATTGAGGTTCGCCGCCGATAAATCCCAATATGTATAGTCCATGGTTTGGCTGTACCAATCCACCGCCACTTGATGAGCGTCTCCGATAATTTCATCAATCCTTCCTTTCAAAAAACTGGTGTCGATTTTTATAAAAGCCGCTGTTTCTTTCATTAAGTCTCTGTCCTCTTTTGATGCCAAAATATCGGCATATCCTGAATGAATATATTCGACGGGTATTCCAATCTCCTTATATTCCCTTATGACAGAGGCATAGAGCTTGGCATTGCCCTCTTGGCCAATTGAATCTTTAAGCCATGCAGCTTCCATGGGGTTTGACACAGAAGACAAAAACGGGTCAAGCATAACTACCCTTGTCAGCATAAAACGCCTTTCCAAAGCGCCCTTTCCCACCATGGTCTTTATGTAAGAGGCAATCCCCATAGACAAATCTCCGCCCATTGAATGCCCTAAGAACCTAATTTCGGGAGCTTTTATATCATATTTTGTCATGAACTCATTATAATATGCACCGAAGATTTCGCTCAAGCTGAGCGAATTTTCGTTTATGGCAATATCTCTCTTCCCGTATTCGTCTTTATAAGCAAATTCATGGTTTCCCCTTGTCCATATTTTTTTCTCAATCCTTGCGAAGTTTAAATCGTCAGAAAACTGAGACCAACGAAAGACAAAGGCGTTGTATCCTAAGTTTTGCCAAATTCTCCTATCTGAAAAATTGTATACCAAATTATATCCTGTGCCATGATGCATGCCGTGGGTATATATCACAATGGGCTTGTTGGGGTCGATATCTAAATCAGATTCCAAAACCGACCTTGCACGGTCGCCCTCATAATAAAACAGCCCAAAGCATTCCTTGTCTATCTTTTCGGACATATTTATTTCTTCCACTTTGGGTATGTAGTAGGCTTTTTTCAACTTTTGATAGCCTGCCCACGCTCCCGCGAAAAACACGAATAAAACGACTATTAAGACGACAACTGTTATAGCTTTTCTCATACAATTACCCCCTGTGTGGATTTCAAAAGCCTATTCATAATAGAGTATTCCAAATCGTCGAAAGAGAATTCTTCAATAATAATCAAATCAAATTCCTTTTCAGCTTTTCTCAAAGACTTGTAGAGGTTTCTGGCGACTTCCTCGGGCGTTTTCCCTAAACTTATAAAATTCCTCCCGTCTTTGAGATATCCCTCTCTTCCCATTATGACAACTTTCTTGCCCTCTTTCTCGGCTCTGTCGTATTCCACAAGCGCACTTTTTAAGCTTCTGGCAAGAACGCAGTCCACAATCGATGCGTAATGTTTGTATTTCATTCCGGGTGACGAAGCAACTTTGACTTCGCCCGTATGGTTTTTTACCTCGTCCAAAACTTCCAAAAGCATTTTCGCTGTCACGCTTCCCGGTCGCAAAATTGTGGGTATGTCCCCCGTCAAGTCGATTACAGTACTTTCTATTCCTACTTGACAATCCCCGCCGTCGATAATCAAAGGTATTTTGCCTTGCAAATCCTCATAGACATCCTCTGCCCTTGTGGGACTGAGTCTGGAAGAAGTGTTGGCTGAGGGGGCGGCGACGGGACAGTTTGACAGCTCAATAAGCTTTCTGGCGATATAGTGGGCGGGTATTCTTATGCCGACGGTGTCTAATCCCGCTGTTATGACATCATTGATTATTTTCTTTTTTTTCAATACCAAAGTGATAGGTCCGGGTGAGAAAGCCTGAAAAAGCCTGTCTGAAAGCTCATTGGTATAGGCGAATTTTTCCGCCTCTTGCCATTTGGAAATGTGTACAATAAGGGGATTGTCCTGCGGTCTTCCCTTTGCCTCAAAAATCTTTTTAACGGCTTGGGGATTCAAAGCGTTTGCTCCCAAGCCGTATACGGTTTCGGTTGGAAAGGCCACAATCTGTCCGTCCTTAATCAGCTGGGCAGCTTTTTCAATCTTATCTATGCCGGCGATTATTGTCTTCATTCTTTATCTTCCAATTATTTCAATTCAAAAATATAGCCTCTGTTGTCTTTTATGGCGGTAACTACGGATTTTATGTATTTGCCGTCCTGCAAAAAGGTCTCTATGACATCAATATTGTCATATTCGTTGGGCAAAAGTTCCTCTCCTGCATAAGTCTTCAAGCCTACATTTTCGCCGTTGATTGATATATATACCCCGTTCCTTACGGCATAAACATCGTTGAGAAGCGTTTCTTTGCCTTGCTTGTCCACCCTGCAATAGCGATAGTCATCATTGACTTTATACATCCCCAAAGCATAGTCTCCAAAGAACAAGGATAGTTCTAAAAACTTAAAATGTGTGATTTGTTTTCCGCTCCCTATATCAAAAGCACCATAATACATCTCATCGGAGCCCTCTTTACGGCTGTATTCGGCGGCAATGAGAACGCCATTACTATAGGCTATGTTGTGATAACCGTATTGGTCGGAATCTTCCTTGAAGGTCTTAACTCTATTGTTTTCATCAAGTATTTCCACATCCCCAAAGGGTATATCATAGTCCGGGTCGTTTATCTGAACTCCCACGCCATCCACAAAGAATATGGGCATGAACACATTCTCGGGAGGATGATATATATTTGCGTTTTCGTCCATCATGACATAAGATATGATATACCGCTCAGGTTGGTTGTCATAGGGAAAGTAATAGTAATAGACTATGCTCATCCCGTCTTTAGGCAGTGCCCCCACAGGAATTGAGGGCGGATAATAAGCTATCTTTCCGCCAATGCTCTCTTCAAGGGAATTGTTCAAATAATCGGCAATATCCCTTGTGGCGGATTCATTATATCTGTTCGCCACCATATCGGGCACAAGCTTTTCATTGGAACGGTTGATTTTTGTCTTTGAATTATATCTGTCAGACCTCATCAATACATGATAATAATCTTTCAATCCCGTAGAATAGTCAACAATATCTATAAGAATGAACTTGCCGCCCATGTGGTCTTCGATAAAATCCCTTTCTTCCTTTGAGCTGTCCTCCTCTCCCAATTGGATATATCCTTGCCTTAAGAACCAATTGTTGCCAAGATAGGATACCATAGTAGTCATAACGCCCAATAATTCGTCCTCGGTGTCCTCCGGGAAAGGTCTATAAGTATCGGTCAATATCAGATAGCCGTTCTGGTCAATTAAGTCCGTTCTATAAAAATCCGCCTTAGTGTTTGACATAGCGACAAGATTATCATCCGCATGAAGAAATGTATAAGACGAATCGGCTCTGACCTTGAAAGCTTCCAAAAGCTTATGGGAAGTCTTGTAATCGTAGAAAGTAATTGTGTTGGACTCTATTTTTATGTTGTCTTTGTCATTTGAGATTGCGATATACTCTTCGCCCACAAACCTGATTTGAGAAGCCAGAGCGAGATAATCGGCGTTGAAGTCCGTGCGTCTGCCTGCATTCTCCCCCCTAAATTTTATGACTCCGATTTTTGGAGATATATTCTCGCCTTCGGCTTTGGGCTCCACCACAATAGCATAATCGCCTTTTATGGCTATTATTGAAAGGTAAGACGGCGGGACAAGCTCTTGTGTTTGGGAAGCAAAGCCATATAGATAAAATTCTCCGCTTATATCATCCTTGAATTCGTCGGGCAAACCCTCATATGATTGTTGGTGATAGTTCTGAGCCGTCACATACACATCGCTTCTGACATCGTACCTAATCGGCTTTACGCCCTCTCGCATAGTCAGCTTAAGCTCTATATCGGTGTACTCCACATTAAATGAAAAGGTATTGAAGTATCCAGCAAAAAGAGCGCGGGGGTCTTCTTTTGGGGGTAGAACCAAAAAAACTACTGCCGTTATGACAGTAAACACCAAAATCAAAATCTTTTTGTGTAACAAAAGTTTGTTTGCGTGTGTCTTATCCAACGCTTTAAGCTTTTTGTTTTTGTCCACAGCTGAAAGCTCAATTCTTTTGTTTGTTCTGGTCGATTGCATAGCTTAATAATATCAGATAAAGCCCTTTCCGTCAATATTATTACTTTATAATAACCAATTATATTATTAGCAAATAAAAGTAATTGGTTGTTGTAAAGGCGGTACGAATATGATATCCTAAAAAGGAGGTCGTCTATGAAAAAATTGAATTACTGCTATGCTGTTTTGGCGCAAAAATTAAGTAATTTCGCAGAAAATTTAGCTGTACCCTTGCTTTATCAAAAAAAAGGGGATATCTCTTCCATTACTGATTTAAGGTATGATAAAAGCAAAAACTCAGTATGCGACTTTTATTATATAGACAATAAAGAAAAAAGGCCTGTTCTTATTTATATACACGGCGGGGGCTTTATATCCGGCGTCAAGCGTCTTAGAAAATACTATTGCTATGAGTACGCCAAACAAGGTTTTTTTGTAATGAACACCCACTATGACTACGCCCCTCAAAAAAAATTCCCACATCAAATTCATCAGCTTTTTAAGGCGGTGGAATTTCTATTCAACAATGCCGAAAAGTATAAACTTGACCTTTCGCGTATAGTCCTGGGTGGAGAATCCGCCGGCGGATATTTTTGCTGTTATCTTGCGGCGGTCGCAAAAGACAAGTCCCTTTATGAAAAATTTGGGATAGAATTCCAATATAAAGACACTTTTGATGTCAAAGCGTGCGTTCTCTTAAACGGTGCTTATGACTATACCCGTCTTGCAAAGAATAAATTTTTCAATATGGGTACCTTTCTATATTCTTTTTTTGGCATGACAAGAAAAGAGCTTTTAAGTAAAGAAAAACAAGATAAATGCAGTTATTTCTCGCCCTTAAGCTTTATAAACAAAGATTTTCCTCCGTCCGTAGTGGTGGAAGCTTCAAAAGACTTGCTTGGCGAAGAATCCCGCGAACTTGTCAAGCTCTTAAACAGTCTTGGCATAAGAAATATACACCTTATCGCCAAGGGCATAGTCGGCATACACGGCTTTTGTCTTGCCGTTAAAACAAAAGAAGGAAACAGAATTCTTGCAGAGACCATGAATTTTATTAAACAGGCTATCCTTTAATAATTGCTTTCGGCATATATACGCTTTCTATTGACAAAAAAAATCAATTTTTGCGATTTAAATTCCTATACAATATCATTTGAGGTGAAAAGCTGTTGGGAAGAAAAATCGTTTTGACTTCAGGCAAAGGGGGTGTGGGCAAGACCACTGTTTGCGCCAATTTGGGTATAGCTCTCGCAATGCGCGAAAAAAAAGTCGTGCTTGTGGACGGCGATATCGGTTTGAACAACCTTGATGTTGTCATGTTGGTGGAGAACAAAATTGTCTATGATATCGGAGATGTGGCAGAGGGTTATTGCCGCGCCAAACAAGCTCTTATTCAAGATGATTGCTACCGTACTCTTTTCACCCTTCCCTCTGCCAAATACATCGACGAAAGAAAACTGACCGCACAGGTGTTTCACTCAATAATTGACGAATTGAGCCAAAGCTTTGACTTTGTGATTGTCGACTGTCCCGCCGGCATAGAGAACGGTTTTCATAGAGCTGTTTCAGTCGCCGAAGAAGCGTTGGTGGTGGTCACTCCTCATGTTTCCGCCGTTAGAGATGCGGACAAGGTCATCAATCTCTTAGCTACTTATAATATCGAAGATGTGTCGATAATCGTCAACCGCCTGAAAGGAAACTTGGTGGCAAACAATAAGATGATGGACGCTTTGGATATCGCACGGCTTTTAAGAACAAAAATAAAAGGCGCCATTCCTGAAGACGATTTTATCAATCTTCATTCAAAATTCAAAAAGACAAACGCCAATTCACCCGCAGCGATAGCTTACGGTTTGCTTGCCGATTATATCTTAGGAACGGGCAGCAAGATTTATGATTGCTCCAGCGATTATAGGGGTTTTTTCAAAAAAATTATCAATACATTTAGAGGTTGATATGCAAAAAGATGAGACCATAATAAGACTTAAAAGAGTGCTTTTATCCGATAAAATAAATATGCCCAACGGTCTTTTGAATTTGTTAAAAAAAGATGTCTATTCCCTCTTGTCATGTTATTTTGAATTGGACTATGATACCTTAAAAATCACAGTGGACAGCAATACCAAAGGCGAATATGACATCATGATAACCGCCAAAGCCGAAAGAGTCAAAAGCCCCAAGTTTTTTTAGTTTTTTTATAGAGCCAAAACAAGAGCGAATAAGCTTTGGGCCGTATAGTAGGCGGGAAGATATATGTATGACAAAATGTGTTTGTTGTTTGGATTTTTGAAGGACTTGAAATTATAAAAAGCAAGCAGGGTGTCAGATAGGCAGAACAATACCGCACCGATAAAAATCAACCACCCTTTAAGCGACAAGCTTTCCGCAAGATAATTTATTGCCGCAACAGCCATAGCCCCGATCACCAATGAGTAAACTATCATAGGTATGGAAGCTTTTCCGGGCTCTATCGCCTTGAATTTAATCAGAGAATAAATTACTATTGGAAACACCGCAAGCAAAGCCAGCATCCAATAATTAAATCTTGCCGCCGTCAAGCTAAAGACCAAGATATATGCGATATGCCCTAACAAAAAGAATATCAAACCGCCCAGCATAAGAGGGTCTTCAAACTCTTTTTTAATTAATTCTTTTGTGCCTAAAAAAACATCCCCCATAAGTCCCAACAATAAAGCCGCAACAATGGCAAAATGCCAAGTTTCTACCTTGTTCTGAGTGCTAAGAGCCAAGAAAGCCGCCGCCATAAAACCAAGGCTGGCAAGACACTTCGAAATAAATCTCAAAGAATGCTTTTGCTGAACTTGTAAAGTCACAGTAACAAAAGAAAGCAGTATGGTTATCGTGATAACCGTATATATCCCAATCATCTTCACCTCGTCAATAGTCCAGCATCGAGCACAAATTGACTTCCCGTCATAAATCTTGCCTTGTCGCTGCATATATAAAGCATGGCGTTGACCACATCTTCAACTTCAATCCATGGCGTGTTCAACAGATTCCCCGCAGATTTTTGCGCAATAGCTTCAGGCGTCTCCCCCTCTAAAAAAGCCAGTCCGTCATTCATGGGGGTGTTTACTCCAGTAGCATGAAGGCTAACTACCCTAACATTGTATTCGGCAAGCTCCAAGGCAAGCGATTTGGTAAGTCCCACCATAGCCCATTTGCTCGCCGCATAATGAGAAAGCCTCTTCATACCTCTTAAGCCCGCAATTGAAGAATTGTTGACAATAACCCCGCTTTTTTGCCTCCGCATGTGGGGTATTACATGCTTGCTGAACAAAAAAGCACCCTTGCAGTTTATGTCCATCATGAAGTCCCATTCCTCTTCTGTAAGCTCGTGCGCCATGCCATAAGCGCAAATGCCAGCATTATTAAAAAGTATGTCTATAGTTTTGAATTTCTCCGCCGCCACATTGACGGTTTGTATGACATCCTTTTCGTTTCTAACATCGCCAAAGCATATCTCGACCTTTCCGCCAAAAGAGTTAATCTCTTTTTTCAAACTTATAAGGTCATTTTGGCAAGCATCGTTATATGCGGGATAGCAAAGCCTATTGGGTAAGTCGAAAGCAACGATATTTGCACCGTTTTTTGCGAAAGCTATGGCGGTGGCTCTCCCTTGACCTTTTGCTGCTCCGGTGATGATAATTGTCTTATTGGAAAATTTTTTTGTCATAAAAGCTCTTTACCTCTTTGTATAACTTGTCAAATAGTCGTCAAGCTCGACATCTAAAACATTGTTTATCAAATTTGTAGCTATCATCATGCCCGCAAAAGCCGTGAGAAGCACAATCTGGCTGTCTGTAAAATACTTTTTGAGTTTTTGAAACAGCTCGTCGTCAACAGTATTGGGATTGTTGACACATGCTCTTCCAAAATCTATGAGCAGTTGCGTCTTTTCTTCAAATACAAGGTTGTCGGGGTCATATCCTGCATCTATCAAAAGTCTTCTAAAAAAGGTAGAACAAATAAGGCAGTTGTTGTGGGTGGAAATAGCATGGCAAAAGGCGTTGATGTCAAAATCGTTTAAGAACTTCGCCGCCTCGTCTCTTAAGGTATACCATTCCATAAGAGCCTTGAAAGCAGGTACATTATGTAAAAGGGTCTTTTTCATGTTGGTTATTCTGCCATGTTTGGCTATCTGTTTTGAATACTCTATTTTTGCTTCGAGGCAAGCGTTTTGGTATTCCACAATGGGTATTCTGGGCACCTTTTCACCTCTTTTTCTGTTATAATTCCTTTCTGTCTTGCAAAGCCCTTTGCAGGGTCAATGCGTCGGCATATTCTATCTCGCTGCCGATAGAGAGACCGTATCCAAGCCTTGAAACCTTGACTCCAAGGGGTTTTATCAGATTGGCAAGGTATGAGGCGGTGAGTTCTCCGCTGATATCGGGATTAGTGGCGATAATCACTTCTTTGACGCCTACTAAGCGGTCAATAAGCTCTTTTATTCTAATATCGTCTGCACCCACGCCTTTTTGAAAATCCAACGCTCCATGCAGAACATGATAAACACCGTTAAAACCGCCCATTTTTTCAAAAGGTAGGATATCCTTGGGTTCACTGACTACACATATGACAGTCTTGTCCCTTTTCGAACAGATATCGCATACTTCAGTCTCGGTATAATTTCCGCATAACGAACAGAGCTTTATTCTTTCTTTGGCGTTTTTTATCGCCTCAATAAAAGCTTGGACATCTTTTTCATCCATTTTCAGCACGCTGTAAGCGTATCTCATGGCGGTTTTGTTGCCTGCGCCGGGCAGCTTTCTGAATGCCGCGATAAGCCTATTTATGGCTTCGTTTCTCACTAGAACAAGCCTCCCATGCCGCCGCTCAACGGACCCATTACTCTTTCTTGCTCTTGTTCCACAAGCTTCATGCCTTCGTTGAACGCGGCAAGTATCATATCTTCAAGCATTTCCACATCATCGGGGTCCACCGCTTCGGGTTTTATTTTTATGGAAGAAAGTTTTCTGTCGCATGTCATGACCACTTCCACCATGCCTCCGCCGGCGGTAGCTACTACTTCGGTATCGGCAAGCTCTTCTTGAGCTTTCAACAGTTCAGCCTGCATTTTTTGTGCCTGTCTCATAAGCGATTGCATATTTCCGCCGCCGTATCCGCCGCTGAATTTTGCCATATATCATTCTCCTTTTATAGTTTAGATTATGATTTATTTCTTGATTTTCAAACTGTCGCCAAATAATTGGGTCAATTGATTCAAGCCTTCTTTAATGCCGTTGGTCTCGCCTATCGATTTTTCGCATATAAAAGAATATTCGTTCCCCAGCACCTCTTTAATAGCTTGGTTCATTGTCTTATGAAAATGTTCACGATTAAGAAGTTTCACCGTGGCGTCGTCTTGACTTCTGACCACAAGCGCCTTGTCTTGAAGATAAATTCCCTCTTGGATGTCCGAAGCGGCAATAAAAAGCCTCCTTTCCCCCATGTTATTAAGGGATTTTAATACATCGTCCCAAATCTTAAGCGCTCGTTCTTCTTCCTCGGTGCTTGCCTCTTCAAATATCGCTTTGTCCTCTACCCTAACGGCTTGTCCTTTCAAGATTTTATTGATGTCGGGTTTCTCTTCGGGCTCTTGGGGTTTCTGCTTTTTTTCCTTAGGCTCTTTGTCAGCCTTTTTTTCTATTTTTATGCCTTCTGTTTTTAATTGTTCCAATTTGTTTTCAAGCTCTTTTATCCTTGTGGCAACAGCCTCGCTAGATGTATCAAGTTTGAGCTCGCAAGCTTTTACTACTGTGGCTTCCAATAGAATTCTGGGTTGGGTTGAAAATCTAAGAGCTGTTTCAATACCCGATATGACTTCCATAGCACGGCTTATGCGATAATTCTCATAATTTTTTGATATCTCTTTTAGCAAAACTGCCTCTTCGTCTGTAACCGAACTAAGCTTCACGCCTTGGATATTTTTTATCGCAAGCAGATTTCTTAAGTAGTTGCACAAATCTTTGTGAATTGTGTTTCTGCCTTGTGAAAAAAGCTTGTCTAAAACAGTAAGGGCTTGTTTGGTGTCGCCTTGCAGTATAGCCTGTCCCAATTGGTTTATTATTTCAAAATCGCTTGCGCCCAGAGCTTCAAGCACCGCTTCAAGGGTTATTTCCTTGTCGCAATAAGACATACACATATCCGCAACGGATATGGCGTCTCTTACGCTTCCCTCGCCATATAAAGCTATCTGTTCCACCGCTTTCTTTTGGTATTTGACTTTCAATTCGTCAAATATTCGCATCAAGAGATTGGCTATATTCTCAGTGGAGACAAGCCTAAAATCAAACCTCAAACATCTGCTCAAAATAGTGGCAGGGAGTTTTTGTGCCTCGGTGGTGGCAAGTATAAAAATAATATGCTCTGGCGGTTCTTCCAAGGTCTTAAGCAGTGCGTTAAAAGCTGACGCCGTGAGCATATGGACTTCGTCCACTATATATACTTTATATCTTCCCGCGGTGGGACGGTACTGTGTGTTTTCTTTTATTTGCCTTATCTCTTCCACGCCGTTATTGCTTGCGGCGTCGATTTCTATGATATCTATGTTATTGGGCTTGGACAGCTCCACGCACACCTTGCACTTGTTGCAGGGAGAGCCGTTGACAGGACTAAGGCAGTTGACCGCCTTTGCGAAAATTTTGGCGCAGGTTGTCTTGCCTGTGCCTCTCGTGCCCGTAAAAAGATAAGCATGACCTATATTGTCGTTCTTGATTTGGTTGATTAAGGTCTTTGTGATGTGGTCTTGTCCCACGACTTTTTCAAATGTGTCGGGGCGAAACCTTCTATATAGTGATACATATGCCATAATGTATAATTATATATTAATTATCCCTTAAATGCAAACCTTAATATATATTAAGGCAAGACAGTCTAATAACTTGATAAAAAAACCGCATCCCCTTGGATGCGGTTTTTTGCTATTTTTAGACCTTCTCTCTTTTTTGATACTTGGTGTGGAGAATTTCATGCGCCTTGTGGCTGTTGGGCTCTCCAAAGTAATTCTCATAAAGCTCTTTTACTACGGGATTTTCATGCGATTTTCTCAATTTCGCCGATTTGTCCGTATCATAAATAGCCTTTGCTCTCAAGCCAGGGATGTTCATGGTGTTGCGCTCTTCGGCTGTTCTTATGGGTTGTCCGCCGCCATTTACGCATCCGCCGGGACAGGACATAATCTCTATGAAGTGATAGTCCGCCTCGCCGCTCTTAATTTTGTCCATAAGCTTTCTGGCATTGGAAAGTCCGCTTGCTACCGCTACTTTGACATCTATGCCGGCTATATTATAGGTCGCTTCCTTAATACCTTCAATACCTCTGACTTCTTTGAAGTCCAACTTATCAAAGCTCTTATTCTCCAATACTTCTCTGACCGTTCTTAAAGCCGCTTCCATAACGCCGCCGCTTGTTCCAAAGATAAGACCTGCCGAAGAGCCTATTCCCAAAGGCGTGTCAAAATCTTTGTCTTCAAGCTCTCTATACATTATGCCTTCTCTCTTAATCATTCTTGCAAGCTCTCTTGTGGTCAAGACATAGTCTATATCGGGAACGCCCGCTGCGCTTTGGTTTGGTCTGCCCTTCTCGAATTTCTTAGCTGTACAAGGCATGACGGACACCACAACCATATCCTTGGGGTCTATGCCTTTCTTTTCGGCATAATAAGTCTTAATCACCGCACCGAACATCTGTTGAGGCGATTTGCAAGTAGAGAGATTGGGGATAAGTTCGGGATAGAAGTGTTCAACAAACTTTATCCACGCCGGAGAACAGCTTGTAAGCATGGGCAAAACGCCGCCGTTCTTTACTCTGTTGAGGAATTCAAAGCCCTCTTCCATGATAGTAAGGTCAGCCGTCATATTGACATCGAATACATCGTCAGCGCCCAAAGCTTTCATGGCGGCAACCATCTTGCCTTGGGTGTTTGTGCCTACGGGATAGCCGAACTCCTCGCCAATGGCTACTCTAACCGCAGGAGCGGATACCATAACCACATACTTCTTGGGGTCGTTAATGGCGTCCATAACATCGTCTATCTCGTCCCTTTCCCTCAACGCGCCTGTGGGGCATACATTTATGCACTGTCCGCACGCCACGCAAGGCACAGCGTCCAAATCCTTATTGAAGAATGTTCCTATATGTGTATCGAAACCTCTTGAATTGGCGCCGATAACCGAAACTGACTGATAGTCCCTACATGCCGCTACGCATCTTCTGCAAAGTATGCACTTGTTGTTATCTCTAACAAGATAGGGAGTAGAAAGGTCAAGATTGAAGTTATTGGATTCGCCTTGATAATGCTCCTCATCGCAGCCCAATTCTTTACTGAGTTTTTGCAGTTCACAGTTTTGGCTTCTAATGCAGGAGAGACACTTCTTTTCATGGTCGCTAAGTATAAGCTCGACGGTTGTCTTTCTGCTCTCTATTACTCTTTTGGAATTAGTGATTACTTCCATACCTTCGCTTACCGGATAGACACAGCTTGCCACAAGATTCCTTGCGCCCTTGACTTCGACGACGCACACTCTGCAAGCACCTATGGAGTTGATATCCTTAAGATAACATAAGGTAGGTATATTTATGCCGGCTTTTCTCGCGGCTTCTAATATCGTTGTTCCCTCGGGAACGCTTATCGCTTTACCATTTATAGTTAAGTTTATCATCTTTTACCTCCTATTTTTTGATGACCGCATTAAATTTGCAGACATCCATACAAACGCCGCACTTGATACATTTCTCGGGATCGATAACATGCTTTTCTTTGACCTTGCCGCTGATAGCTCCAACCGGGCATTTCTTTGCGCAAAGGGTACAGCCCTTACAGTTGTCGGTGATGAAGTATTGCAACAGGTCTTTACAAACGCCGGCGGGACATTTCTTATCCACGACATGTGCAATATACTCGTCTTTGAAATATCTCAAAGTGGAAAGTACGGGATTGGGTGCGGTTTGACCCAGGCCGCAAAGCGAATTGTCTTTTATGTAATAACAAAGCTTTTCCATGTCTTCCAAGTCTTGCAAGTCTGCTTTGCCACTGGTTATCTTTTCAAGATATTCCAACAGCCTCTTTGTTCCTATACGGCAAGGAGTGCACTTACCACAAGACTCTTCCTGTGTGAACTCAAGGAAGAACTTGGCGATATCCACCATGCAGTTGTCTTCGTCCATAACGATAAGACCGCCCGAACCCATCATTGAACCAATTTCTATGAGGTTGTCATAATCAATGGGTATGTCAAGATACTTTGCGGGTATACATCCGCCAGAAGGTCCGCCTGTCTGTGCGGCTTTGAACTTCTTGCCGCCGGGGATGCCGCCGCCGATATCTTCTATGACCGTTCTCAAAGTCGTTCCCATTGGGATTTCTACAAGTCCAGTATTGGTTATCTTTCCGCCAAGGGCGAATACCTTTGTTCCCTTGGACTTGTCCGTACCCATACTGGAGAACCACTCTGCGCCTTTTAGGATAATTTGCGGAATGTTGGCGAAAGTCTCCACATTGTTCAAAAGCGTGGGCTTTCCGAACAGACCTTTGACGGCGGGGAAAGGAGGACGGGGTCTGGGCTCGCCTCTCTTGCCCTCTATGCTTGCCATAAGAGCTGTCTCCTCGCCGCAAACGAACGCGCCGGAGCCCAGTCTTATTTCTAAGTCAAAATTGTTTTTTGTTCCCAAAATATTTTTGCCCAAAAGACCGTATTCTTTCGCTTGTCTAATGGCTATTTGCAGTCTCTTAACGGCGATAGGATATTCGGCTCTGACATATACAAAGCCTTGTTCTGCGCCTACGGCATAACCGGCTATTGTCATAGCTTCGATTAAAGCGTGAGGGTCGCCTTCCAATACTGACCTATCCATAAACGCACCGGGGTCGCCTTCGTCGGCGTTGCAGCAAACATACTTAACCTCGCCCGGGGCGTTCTTTGTGAATTGCCATTTCAGACCGGTGGGGAATCCGCCGCCGCCTCGTCCTCTAAGCCCGGATTCTTTTATGATATCTATGACTTGTTGAGGAGTAAGCTCCTGATAGCACTTTATTAAGGCTTGATATCCGTCATAAGCTATGTATTCGTCTATATTCTCAGGGTCTATATATCCACAGTTCTTTAATGCCACCCTATGCTGATTTTTATAAAAAGTAGTGTCGTTAAGCGCCTTGATTTGCTCTTCAGCCGCTGTTTTGTCCTTATAGAGAAGGTGAGATACTATTCTGCCCTTGACGATATGCTCGTTTACTATCTCTTTTACATTCTCGACCTTAACCTGCTGATAAAATGCGCCCTCAGGATAGACAACGACAACCGGACCGCATGCGCAAAGCCCGAAGCAGCCGGTCATTATGACCTTAACTTCTTCTTCCAGTCCCTTGGCTCTTATTCTGTTTTCAAACTCTTCAAATATCTGCTGAGAATTTCCGCTTGCGCAGCCAGTACCTCCGCAAACTAAAATGTGATTCCTGTACATTGTCATCCTCCTATTCTATGTCTAAGGTGTATTTTGTAACGACGCTTCCGTTCACAATGTGGTCTACGATTATTTGCTTGGCGGCTTGCTCGTCCAGTCTTACATATGTGACAACTTCTTTGCCGGGTATGTAGACCTGAGCCATAGGCTCGTACTTGCACATGCCAAGACAACCTGCCTGAGTAACCTTGACATTCTTAAGGTTTCTCTTGGCGGCTTCTTCCAAAAAAGCGTTAAGCACGGGTCTTGCGCCCGCGGCTATGCCGCAAGTTGCCATTCCCACAACGATTCTGATATTGTTCTCGGTTTGACCTTCCCTTGTGCCCAAAACCTTTTGCATTCTTTCCTTGATGGCATTAATATCTGCTATCGATTTCATATAACTAAACCTCCGTTTGTCGCTTTTATATTTTCTTTGATATAAGACTTAATTGAGCTGATTATCTCATATTCGTCTATGGGAATCTCCGACAGTTCTTCTTTTATTTCCCTTGTGTCGAAATTGAATTCCCGTATTTTGTTTTCAGTTTTGACTTTATAGTTGAGAATAAAGTCAATATTCGGCGAACCCATGAGCAATGTCGCCATGGTCTCATCCATTTCGCCAAGAGGAACGCGGTCTATTGATGAAAGCTTAAAGCTTGCCATAACCACTGTCCCCATGCCTTCTTTTGAGCTTATTTCAAAGTTCCCTCCGCTGTTTTCAGCGGCCATTTTGAAAAAAGACAGTCCCATTCCAACTTTACGGGTCTTTCGAGTAGTCACAAACGTATCGGTCGCTTTTTTCAACAGTTCCTTACTCATTCCCTTTCCGTCATCGGTTATTCTTATCGATAACGCATCTTTATTAAAATTGGCCTCTATGTCAATAATCACCAAGTCGGCTTCAGCCTTAATAGAGTTTTGCACGATGTCTAAGATGTGCAGGGAAATTTCTCTCATATATATTATCTTAGCTGTTTTCTTCAATTATTTTTTCCACATCGCTTACTGTGACTTTGCCGTAAACCTTGTCGTTGACGGTAAGTACGGGAGCAAGTCCGCAGCAGCCTATGCACCTTGTGGCGACAAGACCATATTTTCCGTCTGCTGTGCAGTCGCCTGCGTCAATCTTCAAGATTTCCTTAAACTTGTCAAGCACCTCTCCGCTCCCCTTTACATAACAAGCGGTTCCCATACATATGGAAATTTCTATATTGCCTTTTGGATTTAATGAGAATTGTGAATAGAATGTCGCCACGCCAAATATTTCTTCCAAGCTTATGTCAAGCTCTTCGGATATAATCTGCTGAACCTCAGCGGGAAGATATCCGTAAATGTCTTGAGCCGCCTGCAAAGCCGGCATAAGCGCTCCGTCCATCTTTTTGATTGTCGCCAATTTGTCTCTAAGTTCTTTTTCCTGTTTAGCTGTTCCGGAAAAAGGCACTTTTGTGAGCTTTATCTTGCTCATACGAACCTCCTGTTATGCTTATTATTTTAACCCAAGTCATTATATATAAGAAAAATAAAATTTACAAGTAAAAAGTACGACAAAATTAAATGATTTTATTATTTTTTTACTTTTTTTAGATGTTATTTTTTGGTAACAAAAAATGGGCTGAAAGGACAACTTCCGTCAACCCTGGTCAAAAAATTTGCGGTTGGATGAAAGCGTATCAAGACTTTTTGAAAGTCTTTATGGGTTCTCTTTTGTGTTTTGTCAGGCTATACGCTCTTTCTATCTTTTGTCTTACTTCCTCGCTGGCTTTGTCCAATAACAGATAGTCGTCAATTTCATTGTATGTGATGCCCATTTCGGCTTCATCCGTCTGCCCTTCATATAGTCCAGCCGAAGGCTCTTTCTCCATGATAAAAGAGGGAACTTTTAGAAATGAAAGCATGTCATATACTTCCCTTACCGTCAAATCGGCTATGGGATTAAAGTCGCAAGCTCCGTCTCCCCATTTGGTAAAGTATCCCATTGTCCTTTCGCTTCTGTTGCTCGTTCCCGCCACCAAATAATTCTTTCTTTGGGCGTAGTTATAAAGCGTTATCATCCTTAATCTTGGGTTTATATTCGCATAAGCCATTGGCGTTTGTTCGGAGCACAAGTCCTTAAGCTTTTCCGAAAAAAGCTCTTTTATCGGCGTCAAATCCACTTCCAATGTCTCAATACCGAACTGATTGTGGATAATAAGCGCGTGCTCCCTGTCCGTGGTAAAGTTACTTTTGCTTGAACATGGCATAATTATTCCCGTGACATTATCTGTCGCCATTTTGCAAAGAATGCCCGTCAAAACGCTGTCCTTGCCGCCGCTGGAGCCAAAAACCACACCTTTTGCTTTGGTTTCTTGGAGAACGAACTTTATCCATTCCACTCTTTTTTCTATGTCTTTTTTCATATCCCTCCCCTGACCGCTTTCAAAAAACTTTTGGGGCTTAATTTCTCAATCTCCAACCAATTTGTTTTGTCAGATATATCTTCCGGCCTATGGGCGTCGGAGTTGTATATTTGATTATACCTCTTGTACCTCTCTTTTATATTATCCGACGCGTATTTACTAAATTCTAAAGTCGTAATAGGCAAATCTATCGGCACATCTCCAAGAATGGCAAGTATGCCGTTTTGGGGTCTGTCAATATGTGCGGGTGCAGCTACTCCGCCATATTTTTGGGCTCTTTCAATAACGGTATTGATATTCTCCAACACCCCCGCCATAAGAAGAATATTCTCTTTGCCTATAATATTGTTGTCACAATCAAAAATCAGCTGCCGTCCGAATATATGTTCATCGTTAGCTATTTGTCTTTTTGTCAAAGTGTCATGGAAAGCTTTAAGGCTTGAGAAATCTTCAAACATTGTCAGAACATGGATATCCTCCGCGGTCTGGACTTCCATAGACGGAATGACCATGACATCAAAATCCCTGCCACATTCCATTGCCGCCGCCACATTCTCGATGCTGTTGTGGTCGTTTATAGCAATCACATCCAATCCCTTTACAGACGCCATAGCCACGATATTCAAAGGCGTCATATCGTCGCTTGCACAAGGCGACAAGGCGGAGTGAATATGCAAATCATAATAGACTTTCATTCCAATAACTTTCCCAGCTTAACCGCGCACTCGAATGCGGTCAAAGGCGTTTCAATCAAACACCGGCATGTATCACCATATTTATTTCGCCCTCATACATGGCTATCGCCGTTCTTCTTGCTGTGGCGGGGTCAAGTCCCAGCTGCTTCAAAGTGTTCTTGATAAATTCGCTTGTAGTGCCCGCCGAATTAAAATTTTCTCCGTCCACATCAAATTCAAAATGCAGACTGTCTTTTTTGTTATCGCTCATCTTCTTTGCCGCCGCTAAGCCCCATGGCATAAAGCCTGCCGCAAGTGGTATACATCTTTAGGTCTGTGCTCAAAAGAGCTATTTTTTTACTTTTTGCAAGCTCCAAGGTGGCAGAATCGGGTTTTTTGCCGCGTGCGAAAATAATGCATTTCATATCCATCATTTCAGCTGTGCGCACGACTTGGGGATTCCCCAATCGGTTATTAAGACAGCTTGTTCTTTGACAAACGCCAAAACATCGCTCATCATGTTCGAGGCGCAAGCTGAATTATCTGTAACATCCGCCAGTTCTTCCCCCACTAATATTTCCGCATTGATGCCCTTGGCGATTTCCTTTATTTTCATATCATCATTCCTATTCTTATTCGATTACATAATAGCACATAAAAGCCTTATTTTACAAGCGATAATTGACTTTATGGGTTATTTTGTATATAATTGTAACAAATACTATTAAGGTGAAAAAATGGTAAATTTAGGTAACGACTGGCAAGAAATGATCGGAAAAGAATTTGAAAAAGAATACTATCTGAAATTAAGAACTTTTCTTAAAACGGAATATCAAACCCAAACGATATATCCCTCCATGTATGATATCTTCAACGCCTTAAGGCTGACTTCTTATAGCCAAGTCAAGGCGGTAATCTTGGGGCAAGACCCATACCACCAGCCCAATCAAGCGCACGGACTGTGCTTTTCCGTAAAGCCAAATGTCAAAATACCGCCATCCTTAAGCAATATTTTCAAAGAATTAAATGAGGACTTGGGCATTGCCGTTCCCGAACACGGATGCCTTATACCTTGGGCAAAACAAGGTGTTTTACTGTTGAACACCATTTTAACCGTCAGAGCGGGAAAACCTATGTCGCATAGAGGGCAAGGGTGGGAAATTTTCACAGACGAAGTTTTGATACAGCTCAACAAAAGACAAAAGCCTGTCATATTCATGCTGTGGGGCTCGCCCGCGCGAAAGAAAGTAAATCTAATCACAAATCCCATACACTACATATTGGAAGCGCCTCATCCCTCGCCATTATCCGCTCACTATGGGTTCTTTGGGTCCAGGCATTTCTCCAAAGCAAATAAGATTCTTCAAGAGCTTGGTCAGACTTCAATAAATTGGGACTTGAATTCTTGATAAAGGCTTTTTTATCTCTTAACTTTATAGTTTTCAATTTTTATATAACGAATTGTCTTTTGATAATGATTAAAAATCGATTAAACAGTTTGGCTTCGCCTTTTTGTAATTCTCTTTCCCACATTCGGAAATCCTTATCTAAAGTGATACCCTTTTGCGGTTGTCTTTTCCCTATAAAAAACGCCATAAAAGTGCATTATCTCCAAAAAACATCTTTAGTCCTCAAAATTTAACGGTATTCTACAATATATGACATTTTTCATTATTGAGAATAGTTCATGGTTGTTTTATCATAACGGTGAGGTGTGGATATGGATACGAATGTAAAGTATAAGGTAAAAGACTTTATTCCGTCTGAGACCGTCTTGGCGGAAATCGCAAGCTTTTTCAATGTGTTTTCGGATATAACAAGAATTAAAATAATAATCTGTCTTGCGCTTGGCGAAATGTGTGTAAACGATATGGTAAATAACCTGGGCATAAATCAAAGTACGCTCTCGCATCAGCTTAAGCTCCTGAGAGACGCCAAAATAGTATCTTTTAGGAGGGAGGGAAAGCATATCTTTTATTACATAAGCAATAGGCATGTAGAAGACATTATGCTTACGGGAGCTTTGAATTTAGAGGGTCAAAAGGCGTAAACAGATAGTTTTTTACTTTTTAGATTTTTTTTGATATCTCAATTGCTTTTTTATCGCCGTCAAGGACACACGGTTTCTACCCCGTTTTGTCTGTCTGGGCTTGACATCTTCTATATCTTTGTTTATGGCGGCGACCGCCTCTCCCAATTCAGATGAAGATACAATGTCGTCAAGAAAATTGTCTGAAGTCTGGTTGAGCATATCTTCCACTTCAGTAGTAGAGATAAGGTCTATATCCTTATCCAAGAAGGCTCTGTGTCTGTCTGTCTGCTTGATTTTTCTGTTTATGACATCGTAAAACATCGGCACAAAGAACAAGGTCAATACAGTAGCGAAGGACAGTCCTCCTATCGTCGCTATTGCAAGTGGCTTTAGCATAACTCCGCCTTCGGAGGAATCCGCCGCCATAATAAGTAAGCCGAAAATAGTAGTCATCGCCGTCATAAGAATTGGTCGCAATCTGTCCATACCCGTCCTAAGCAGAGCCATTCTCTTGGGCACATTGCTTTCTATAAGCTGGTTGCAATAATCTACAAACACTATACCGTTATTGACCACTATACCCATAAGCACAATTAAGCCTATCATAGCCATAACGCTTAAGGATAAATCAGCTAATGCCAATGCGAAAATCGAACCCGTAAAGGCAAGGGGAAGAGTAATCATAATAATGAAAGGCGATTTCAAAGACTGGAATTGGGCAACCATAACAAGGTATATGAGTACCACAGAAAGCCCTAATACTAAATAAAGGGTATTAAATACTTCATTGATATATTTATTGCCTTGACTCATATCCAAGATAAGTTCATCGGGAACTTGATATTCTTTTTCTATTATTGAGCTTACCTTTTTTATCATTTCATTGGAGTTGACGCCGCTGGCAAATCTGATGCTTATGCTCTCCGCCCTTCTTCTATTTTCTCTATAAATAGAATCGTATCCGTCGCTTGTCACAAGCCCTAAGGGTATTCTTTCCACAGTATTTTCGCGGTATAAGATTTTTCCGCTCTCGTCTTTAAGGAAGCAGTCGCTGTCCAGCAACCTATACAAAGGCACACTCATGACGGGAGAGCTTGGGTCAAAGAGGTTCTCGGAGGATATGTTCATTGTCATTAAATCAAATTCCTTGACTCTTTCTACTTTATAATTTACGCTATTCGAAGTTATCTTAAAAATCTTTTGACTATACTTTAGACCGCTTTCCCCTTCATTGATAAGGAAATATTTGAATGTATCGCCGTCCTTTATTACCGGCACCCGTCCACCTTTGGCTATGTATAAATTGGTTTGGTTATGCCAAACATAGATGCCTTTATTATATGGATTTCGAATAAAGTATTCGTTTTTTGACGAATCTTCTTGTTCGGAAGCTCTGTTATTGACAACATTCACAGGAATTTCGGCGCCGTTTTCGTCCGTGCATACATACCAGCCGTTTACTGTAAAATCGGATGTATAGATATAGACATCATAGTCGGTTGTGGTATCGTTTTCATTTATTAAACTTAAGGTATGGGAAACGCCTGCTTCCGAAAGCGCCGCTTGAATTTGCAAAAAGACTTGTGCAACGGTCAGCCCGTATCTGTTCGCCTTTTCTTTGTCCACTTTTATACGATATTCTTGAACCCTGATATCGTCCCCAAAATCAACATTCGCTATGCCGTCAATAAAGACAGGCTCACCTTTTGAATCAGTAATGATATTCCCGTTTTTGTCCTTTTTCGTCAATAAATCTTTAATCTTTTGTGCTTCTTTGCGCATAAGGTCCAAGTCTCTTCCATAGAGCTTTATGGTCTGGTCTCCGCCGATTATGTCCACGCCTCCCATTTCATTGGTCGAAAAAGAAAAGGTATACAGTCCCCCAGTTCTGCTAAAGTCGTTAAGATTCTTTTTCATTTTTTCAGCCAAAGCCAATGAGCCGAAGTCCCTTTGCTTTTCGTTCACCATCATGATATTTACAGCTATATTGTTGCCGCCAAGACTAAATCCCGCAAGCTTCAAACCGCCTGAATAAGCTATGCCGACGGATTTGATTTCTGGATATTTTTTTGTCTCATTCACAATCTCATCAATAATCATCTGTTCCACATCATCATATGTAAGATATGGCTCATCTAACGGCTTTTCAGCATTATAACGGTCTATCGCCACTCTATCAATTGATGCGGTAATGCTTAAGGTTCCAGAATCCATGGGCGGAAAAAGCTCGTTGTCCATATTAAGCACCATAAGGACGCTGCCCGCAAACAAAACCACCATCACAATAAACGCTATAGCTTTGTGGTTGAGAGCAAAATTTAAGGTCTTGGCATAAGCTTTTTTAATCTTAAGAAAGACTTTTGTATCTTGCTTTGCGGGTTTCTTTATGAAAGTAGATGTGGACATGGGCACTAATGTCAGTGCCACGACAAGACTTGCCAAAAGTGAAAATGTAATAGTAAGCGCCATGTCCGTAAATATTTGTTTTGTCAGTCCCTCTATAAAAGCTATGGGCAAAAATACAATGACCGTGGTCAATGTGGACGCCACGATAGCTGAAGTAACCTGTTTGGCGCCTTGGATAGACGCCACAAAAATATTCTTGCCTTGTCCTCTCATTCTGAAGATGTTTTCAATAACTATTATAGAGTTGTCCACCAGCATGCCTACCCCTAAAGCAAGACCACCCATGGACACGACATTCAAAGTAATACCCGCAAAATACATCATGACGAAGGTCGCTATTACGCTTATTATTATCGAAGAGCCCACGACCAATGTGGCTTTTATGTTTCTTAAGAATATAAATAGAATTAATACCGCAAGCAGTCCGCCATAAATAAGGTTTTCTATGACATTATTGAGCATAAAGTCGATATAATCGCCTTCGTTTATTAAAATAGTATATTGAAATTCGCTGTCTTTCTTTTGATAGTCTTGTAAAAACTCCTGAATACGCCTTGTCACTTCGGCGGATGACTTGTCGGACTCTTTATCTATCGTCAAATTAACCGCGCCTGCGGGGATAAGTTCGCCGTCAATCCTTGTGAGCAAGGTAGTAATCTGCTCAATTGAATCGTCTAAGAATATGATATCCGATATTGAGCCCAAAGTAAGAGGCACGACTGCTCTTTCTTCAAGTGCCAAAATGCTTTCTTTTATGGCGGGGAAGTTTATCGTATATTGGGCATTTGGAGGAATGACATCATTATCGGGCTGAGGAATAATAACTCCTTCTGGGCTGAAAATGCTCATAAGGGATAAGAAAGACCTTATGTAGCTTTCTATTTCCTCAGCGGACCTTTCTTGAAAAAGCTCCTCTAAAGACGCCGCCACATCAGGGTCAAGGTCTTTTATATATTCCAAAAATATTTCGGTGAAAGGTGAAGTCGTATCTTGGGCTTGACTATAAGCTTCATAAATAGCGTTACAAAGACTTTCAAGCTGGCTTTGGGTAAATGTTACCTCGCCTTCGGAAGCGATAGAAAGCAATGTCAGAATAGATTGAATTTGCTCCGTTCTTAAGGCTATTTCCGCCGATAAATCAAAGCTCACTACGGGCAAATCTATGAGTTCGTCTCTTGTAGTGACTCCTGTTCCGATTTTTACTATGTAGGAGACCGCTCCTTGTTGCAGACTCCCCGACGGCATCTCAAAGTCTTGAGCGTACAAGAGCTGACCAAGTATATCGGGGGAAATCATATCAGCCATTCCGCCCAATTGCTCGTTTACAACCTGAATAATGATATTTTTTGTTATTTGGTCCAAAAAATCATAAAAGACTCTTTTGCTCTCATCGTCATCATTTAAGATAAACTTGTTTGCCAAGATTTCGTCTACGCTTTCCGCTACTCGTCCATATATGATAGAATTGGGGTCTTCTAAATTGATGATTAATATATCCGTAAGCGTATTCAGCAAGTTGCCTTGAACAGAATCTTCCCATTGAGCATTTCTCAAGACCTCGATTATTCTGTCTATGATGTCCTCGGTGGTGATATTTTCAAGGCTGACGGCTTGAGAAAGTCTTGCTCTTATTTCTTCTTTTATTGCTAAAGGAATCTGTAATCTAAAGCCAAGGGCGTTCTCGATAAAGTCTAAAAGAGAAACAGCTATTTTTTCTTCTTTGACATTTATGTACGCCATGTTGGTAATAAAGCCGTTCGCCGAAACGCTTGCCACGCCCTCCAAAGCGTTTATTTGCTCCATAATGTTTGTCAAATAGGCATTGGATTCTTTTATTGAATGACCTTTTCGGGAAATACTCACGCTCATAATAGGAAGCATGGTGGGATTTATTCTCATGACTATCGGTTCTTGGATAAGGTCGTTATCGGGCAAAGCCACAAGGTCAAGCGCCGCTTGAACATCTGAATAGGCTCTATCCACATCGGCGTCATAATTGAATTCCAGCAGTACAAGCGAAAAGTGTTCGTATGATGTAGAAGTTATTTCGTTTATGTTCGCGACCTTACTTAAGCTGTCTTCTACGGGACGGGTGACAAGCTGTTCTACTTCCTCAGGGGGAGAGCCCGGCGAAATGGTGACCACAGCGATATAGGGCAGGTTCATTGACGGCAGTAAGTCCACTCCCATATTGAGATAGCTCACTACGCCCAAAATTATCACTATGATGACACCGACTATGACCGTAAATGGTTTTTTTACACTATGTTTTGAAAGCATTCTCACATCCGTCAAATATTTATATTTTCTAATAAATTGTATGATATCATACCCTTAAAGTCAAGGTCATATATATAATTATTTAGTAAATTATTATATGAGAAAGTGCTATTAGCATTACTTTTTAATTGGAAAAAACCGCCTTTGGTGGCGGTTTATTTTGTTATCTGTATGACTGTTTGTTAGAGAAACGGTTCCTCTGGGCTTTGCGGGCTTTTCTACAATCTGGACATCTGGTGGGTTCGTTGGTAAAGCCTTTCTCTTTGTAAAATTCTTGCTCACCTTCAGTAAACATGAATTCCTCGCCACAATCTTTGCATACGAGTTTTTTGTCTGCCATATCAAATGATACCTCCTTTTTTCGAATTTTAAATTATAGGACCTTTGCATCAATTGACATGGGATTATGGCAAGAGGCAAGTATCTTATTAATTTAACAAAATCTTATCACATAATATCTATGCTGTCAATCCGAATTCCGTGTGTTTTAAGAAATATAAATAACTTTTTATGGATGTAACAATAAAAAAACATTTGTCATAGTGTGTAATGTGAATAATCTATAATAGGAGGTAACCTTATATGGGCGGATTTGGCAATTTTTTCGGCGGATTCGGTCAGGATAGCGGAAATTGCGGTTTTGGCAGCAACAGTTGCGAATGTTTAATTCTACTTCTACTTATTCTTTGCTGCTGTGGAAGAGACGGCATGAATAATATCTGTTGCATTCTTCCATGGATACTTATTCTTTGCTGCTGCTGCAGACCTGACTTTAAGTCTTGCTGTTAATACCAATCAACAAGGGGAGCTTTTTGAGCTCCCCTTTATTGACTTTCCAGATTATGTTCTTCAATTAGATTATTAAGATTTTCGCTATTGAATATACTCCTATTTAGAAACATCTTTTCTATCTTTACGGTTTTTTATTTTTCTAACGATTCTTTTTATTGATAAAGGAATAGAAAGAATCAGTAACGCAGGAGAAAACGCTATTAAAGCCAATACCGCTAAAACCGTGATAAAAATTCCTTTTCTGCTCTTATAAGGTGGAGTATAATTTGCTTTTGAGAAAAACCTTGCCGTTTTTGGATTCAAATCCAAGGTTATGTCATAATTGTTAAATCCCAGATTATGGACCATTGGATGAACTATTTCACTGACAGAGCTATACCCCAGTTTTTTTGAGAGATTGATGCCTACTGTTCTTATGACGCTATCCGTAATAGCCGTAAGTCCCATAATCAGCTTATATTCTATTGTGTCAGGGTGATATGTGGGGTTGCCATCATAGATATTGGCTATTAAATTGGTTATGACGGGAAGGAATTTTTTGTCTTTTATGTCCTTGTGGTCTTTTGGTCTTAAGCCCGTTTCCTTTTTTGTATACCTCAAAACCTTTCCATAAGTAAGCTTATACATCCACTTTGTCAACGGTACAATAAGCCATTTCTTCCTATCGATTTGTTCAGGCTTTAGGCTTATGCCTCTGGCGACTTCTTTAACTCTGGTCATATTTTTTTCCTTTCCCTCATAAACAAAATCGCCTATCAAGCCAAGGAACTTCTGCTTCAAATATTCATCAAGGGCTTTGCCTTTTGTGTCGATACCTTGAGCGTACTTTATGACATGGGATTTAACGATAACCTGATTCAGGCTTAAATCTATCGTCACCTTCCTATAAACGGGAGGATACCCCACAAGTGCGGATGTGGAAATATTATAAAGAAGATTGCCGTTTTTGCTGATAAAGTAGTCTATTTTTTGCATATGGGAATGACCGGTTAGGTATAGGTTCACGCCCATATCCGCAAATTGCTCCAATCTTTTCTCTCTGTCTTCTATTAAGTCCTTTTTGCCCAAAATGACGTATAGAGGCGATGCGGGCATTATCGGATGATGAGCCATTGCAAAGACATAATCTCCCGCCTTTTGAGCTTTTGCAATCTCCTGCTCTATCCAATACATCGTGTCTTGGGTATACCCGCTGTGTTCATAGCCGAAGTCGTCGTTTAGGGCAAGGAGTCTGACATTGTCTTTCAGCTTAACGACATAAGAGCCCGTAGGAGAATGGACGGACAGTGCTTGCTTTATACCAAAATCGTCATAATAGCCTTTGATATCGTCTAAAGAAAAAGACGGCACTTTAATGACATTATCGCCTTGATAGGCATTTCGGGTGTTTATCTTTTGGTTATAGTCATGATTTGAATATGTCAAAAAAACTTTTTTGCCATGGCTTTCAAGCTCATAAAGCATATCTCTAAATTCTTCATGGCTGACCTTTTCACCATAGTTTGTCAAGTCTCCATGAATAAGGACAATATCCGTATCTTTGTCTGCAATAATCTGACGCCATACTTCCTTCAAGAGCTCTTGGGTATGGGCATGTAATTTCTGATTATAATTCGCCATATCCTCATAAGCCTTGCCGCTTATTCCAAGTTTTTTTGAGTAATAATGGGTATCCGTCAAAACAAAAAAGCTTAGTGGCTTGTCATTGATTTTATCGCTCATAACACCTCTCCAATAGTCTTAACTTGTTATATTGTTGCGCTGTTTGTACTCTTCGACTGCCTTGCGTGCTATCTCCTGCTCTTTCTTTTTGTACTCTTCAACTGATATGGATTGCTCTTTCTCGATAGGCTTTTTGATATGGGCAACCAGTCGATATACTAAAAAGGCAAGCATAATTGCCATTGGTAAAATAATAATCGTTAATAATCCTGCTGTAGACATAATAAATCTGTAAAATCCTCCTAAAATAGGTAGTTTCTTTATCATTACTGCTTGAATGTTTTCAAGCGGTACGGGCGGATCGGGAGTAGCCCCGCTTTTTGTGCCCATGGTTGTGATGACTTCTTTTCCTATTTCCTCGTCATAATGCGGACCTTTAACAACCTTATGTGTTATAGTAAGCCCCTTTTGTATACCAAACTGTGCAATATAGGTTACCACATCGCCTTCTTTTATGCGATTCTTTGCCTCTTGTTTGGAATTTATAGTTTCGGATAAAATGACATCGTTTACTTGCAATTCAGGGGTCATGCTGTCTGTCAAGATATAATAAAGACGATATCCAAACACGCTGGGTTTCTTCCCACCCGCCACTTGAACGACAAGAGACACAAATGCGATAAATGAAAAAACCAGAACGACCGCTATAATTATTGTCAATATCTTTCTAAATATGCTGTTTGAGTTATTATTTTTCATTATTTATTTTTCTTTTCGCGGCGTTTTTTCTTTATTATTTCCAATTGTGTCTTTAATATTTCCAATCTTTTTTGAGCCTCTAATTTGGCGAAAGAGGGTTTGTTATCCGCTACATCTCGGGCTATGGAGACTATCTCTTCATTAGAGCGGAAAGTTCTTGCGTCCTCTACTATCTTCTGGATATCGGCGCTATACTCTAAATAAATTGTATTTTCTAAAATTGTCTGCAAATTCCTAAGTGTTTCCAGCTTCAAAGCCTCTTGCTGCTTTATCTTCTCCAACGCCTCTTTTTGCTGTTTCGTCAGCTCAAGTTCCATTTCTTCGGTAAGGAGTCTTATGGAGAATTCCTTTTCCAGCGCCCAATACTCCTCTCTTTGTTTTTTTACGCTTTCATAGATTTTCAGCGCCTCTTCTTTAAGTCTTTGTTCGGCTAAAAGCTTTTCCTCAAAGAGCTTTCTCTCAAGCTCCCTTTCTTTTTCTTGCCTTATCCTTTCTTTTTCTTCTTCTATTTGCTTTTGCGATGCTAATCTTCTTTCTTCTTCCTCTTTTTTCTGTTGTAAAGCAAGCTTCTTTTCAAAAGCTATTCTCTCCTGCTCCGCCTTTCTTTCTGCGGCAAGCTGCTCTCTTATTCTCTTTCTTTTTTCTTTTTCTTCAAGCTCTTGTTGCTTTTTGAGGCGTCTTTCCTCTTCAATTTTTTCTTTTAATGCAAGCTGTCTTGCCTTTTCTTCTTCTTTTATTTGTTGGGCAATCAGCCTTCTTTGCATCTTGCTGTCTTCTTTGGCTTTGTTGATTTTGTATTGTCTTATGACACGGTCAATCGCTGCGTTAACCTTTCTTCTTTCAATAACCGTAACGGGCTTTTCTATCGGGACATACGGTGGTCAAGGAAGCTGAATATCCGCTGTTGTTTATTACCCAATAAGAGCCCACATAATTTTCTAAGGAAGAGTGGCTTATGTTTATAGCAAAAGCCGAAGCACCCGTATTTATGGTATCGCCGGACTCAAAATAACTCGCAATAGAATAATCGCTCCTATCGTATACGACTTCACTTGTTACACTATAAGCATATATCGGGTCTTTGGGAAGAGCAAAAACTAATACAAAAGTAATAACTAAAGCCAGCATAACAACCATAGTTAACTTTGTGAAAAATTCTCTCTTGAAAGCAGTACTTCTGCCTTTTGGTTTCATTATATCAGTCCTTTTCTCTTTAGTTAACAAAGCAAAAATTTATCTTGTTCAATTTTATATTATTATGTATAGCTGATTTAGTCAATACATAAAAAGGATAAACAAAAGTAATATTACCTTAAAAATAATAATCAATAAATAAAGAAATCTCTTTTTACCTTACCTTGATAAAATTCCACGCCCTCCCTTTTCAAGAGTTCAATTTGACGGTTTTCTCCGCCAAAGGCAAAAGCCTTTGACGGATTGCCGTATCTGTCCACCACTCTATGGCATGGGATATTTTCGAGGTCGGGGTTGCTATGCAGTGCCCAGCCCACTTGTCTTGACATATTGGGATTTCCGATTATTTTTGCTATCGTACCATATGTCATAACCTTTCCATACGGTATTTGTTTGACTACTTCATAGACTTTGTTAAAAAAATTCATTTTTCTCCTCTCAATCTCTTATATAGTTCGGCATTTTCAATAAAGTCACTGTGGGGCGTGATTGAGGACTCATTGTTATAGCAATATAGATACATATCATGAATATTGAAAGCGTCCAGCGAAAGCCCCGTAAGCTCCTTTATCAATTCTACCAGTTTAAGCTCAAAATAAATATAGTTCTCATCCTCTATAATAATCTCCGCATTGGTCTCGTGTACAGCCCCTATGGCAACTACGCCCAGATGAATAAAGTCTATATCGACGCCGTCCATAACGGCGGGATATTTCAATTCGTTAAACATGGGATTTTTTAAGGCATTCCGTAGCCCTGTCTTTATAATAAATTTGAATATGTTATTGAGCGTTTCGTTATCCTCCAGCAATTCTCTATCAATCATTCTTGCAGACAGCACATCCTGCCAATTATAGATATCCAAAAATCCTTTGATATTCAAAGAGGATTCCCTTTTCATATCGGGACTTGATGTAATCACGGCTATTGCGGGACCTACCATATTGCTCATGATATTGTTTTTCATAACCACATTGCTATAATCTTCAAGATTCTCATCTACTCTGAAGCTGGGGATTATTATTCCAAAGTTACTGGCGTTCCTTATTATGCACCCCTCAATCTCCACATCCGAATGATGAATATCTATCGCGGAATGACCATTCTCAAATATGGAATATTCTACTCTGATGTCCTTAAATCTATGCCTTTGGCTCTCTTCGCCTATCCTCAAAACATGTCCGCGAAGCCCGTTCGCCATACTGATTCTGGAGGGGTCGTCCATAGTCATTCTGACATTGCTTATAACCACGCCGCTTTCGCCTACTCTGATAAGGTTTGTGTTCTGTTCCACCTTGTTGTTTTCGACATATTCCCTTAAGCTTATGGTAAAGCCGTTTCCGTAAAGGCTGTTTTTTAGAACAATGCTTTGGGCGTTTTTATCAAACACGATATCGTCCTGCAGGAATATAGCCTTGCCGCTTTGCGCAACGAACTTCAAACCTTGATAGTCATAGACATTGACTCCCTCGGCGACTTCAAGGGTATATGTGGTATAGACTTCCACAGATTGGTAGGGTCTAATCTTTGCGCTGACTTTTATAACAATCTGTTCTTTGCCTTTTATATCCTCTAATATAAGCCGATTGCCCACAAAATAAGCCTTATGGCTGTTCAATACCTCATACTCAAAATCCGACTTATCGGCGTTTTGAGGAATGGAAAAATTCACATCTATATATGCTCGCTCGTATCCGTCAGATGTATAGTTTAGGTTCCCAAAGACTCTTTTTTGGGCTATTCCCCTTGCCTTTTCGGGCATATCCAATACAATAAGGCTGACTGGACGCACCACTTCAATGTCTATACTCGCACTCTTTCCCGTATCGGTGTCCGTGGCTGTAAATGTGACCCGTCCGCTCTCAATTGCTTTGACTTGTCCTTTGGATTTTATCTCGGCTATTTTAGGGTTGCTGGAAGTCCATTCAACATTTGGCGTATCCGTTCTTGCGGCTTCCAAATAAATTGCCCTAAGCGTCAAGGGAGTCTTGCCCACCCTCAATTGAAAGTCTTGAAAGAATTCCATGTTTTCAATAGTGATATCATTCTTTTGGCATTTTTTGACAACGACTTCTTTGCCCCCTATCGTCAGAACGGCTGTGTCGCTTAAAGGGTTGAAATATAGTTTTTTGTCCTCGATATATCCGCCGTCTATCTCGTCTATAAGGTCAAAACCCCCGATATCGAAACCGTCACTTGCATAAAAGCGTTGTCCATAAGGCGTCACGCCTTTTGTCACGGTTATTTCAACGCTGTCGGAGATTTCGGTATCTTCCACACTAACGCTGACCACTGAAGACCCTTCCGATACTCCAGTAACAATGCCGTTATTGTCCACCCTTAAGATATTTTCGTCTTGTGATGTCCATACCAAACTCCCCACAATAGCGTCTATGGGACGGAATACCGCTTCAAGCATAAGCTTTTCGCCTGTGGCAAGTTCTTTTTTTGGGGATACTATCTCCACATCCTCGACTCTATCGCCTTTTATGTAAAAAGTACAGCTTGCAGACTTTCCCGATGCGGTCGCTATAACTTTGAATGTGGCGTAAGTAAAGAATTCAACCTTGCCGTTCTCATCAATCCGTGCCGCATCTCCCTCATAATCCGCCACAGTCTTTACTACATCGGTGATTGTCCATTCTACATTCTTGTTTTTAGCGCTTGTGGGATATACGGTAGCCACAAGCCCGTCAAAATATTGGTCGCTTAGGTTGAGTTGGACATAAGAATGGTTCAAAACCACTTTCTCGACGGGAATATAAGCCTCGACGCTGATAATATCTATGGCAAGCATAACGCTTGCGATAATGATTAATGGAAGAAGTAAAAGCATGCAGATAATTATCTTTTTCATTCTTTCCTCCTTTAGGGCGTAAGCTTATGGTATTTTTTGTCCAGCCTTAAGAACAATAAAAGGCAGGATACCGCCGCCATAATAAAACTAAGCCCTATAAGGCATAAATATACATGGTTTATGCCGTCTATTAGTGTCAAATCCCCAATCTTCAAGGGAATGTATGAAAAAATCATTGTAAATAGTCCGAACAATACGGATATCGCACTCCCGCCGATAAGAGAGAGTGATACATTCTTATTTGCCTGAACCAGCTCCCCGTCATTGTTTACTTCAAAAGTGGGCGACCTCAAATCCGCCATAATAGCCCAGCTGGTCAAGGTGATAATAATAAATACTGTGACAGCAAATATACTCAAGATATCCACAATTCCCACATTGAACCCGTACTTTTCTCCGCTGAACACTATACCCACCACGGTGCAGGATACCAAAGCGGATAGAGCGGCGACAATAAAGTATAGAGTCATTTTGACAAGTATTTGGTATTTGTAGCTTACGGGCATGATTTTGGTAAAATAAAAAGTATTCCCGTTTCGGCTTATCGAAGTGGAAGCAAAAGACACAATAATCGTTGTGAAGATGTTTATGACCAAAAGCGTAAGTCCCGGAATGATTCGCCCTCCGACGCTTGTGTCGCCGATATTGCTTGCCAAGTCATTGCAGAAATAGACCATGAATGGAGCGGTGATTGCCATAGCCAAGTATTGAAAGGAATAATTGAAAGAGCGGAAGATAACAAGGTATTCGGTTTTTAGCAAGCTGAAGAAAACAGGTCTGACCTTGTTTTTTGTCTTTTTTCTAAAAGCTGATTTTTCCCTTTCCAAGCTTTTCAAGATTGTAGGATAGTAGCTGTGTTTGGCCAGATAAAAACTGCAAAACCCCAACGCAAAGCTTAAGACACCAGTTATCAACAACGATAAAAAAACGCTTTTGCCATAGAGTATGTTCGCATAAAAAGTAAAAGGGACAAGCCTTGCCGCCCATGTCTTAAATGTCTTAAGCACTTCTTGTGAAAAGATAGCACTTTGCTGGGTCTGCATATACTCCAAGACACCTTTTAAGATAAGCATATAAACCGAAAAGCCCAAAACTATCAGCACTATTAAGATTCCAAGAATAAGCCCAAACTTATTTTTTACGGAGTTGACTACATGCATGACGGGAGCGGAGATAAGGTTCGCAGCGCAAAAAGGCAGAATGCTTATGTATATAGCAATAATGACGGCTTTGATATAAAAGCCCGCACCCAACCTTAAGGTTATGCCATAGAATATATAAAAAGGCAAACCAAGCATCAAAGATATCAGTATGTTTCTAATGAACACAAAGGCTGACTTCGCCACAAAAATTTCCAAGCCATCAACGGGGAATCTCAACAATAACTCATTGTCCGCATCGAAATATAAGCTTTTCACTAATGCCCCCGAGGATGCCAAGAGCTGAATGAGCATGGATAGAGCGGTCGCAAGGGACAAGAACTCATAATTCATCTCTATTCTGCCCGTCAATAACATATTTGTTATAAAAAAGATAATTGTTAAAAACAGGGCATACATAAGTAGAGATACAGTAGCGCTTAGGAAAAACACGCTCCAAGCTTTGGGAGAAGCCTTTTTCCCTAAGTCAAATCTGCTCCGAAACTCATGTCGGAACATGGTGATTATGTTTTTCATCTTTGCCCCCCGCTTGCAAGCACGGCTCCGCTTACTTTGTCCTTGTCAATGCCGGTGGCGGCAAAATAGATTTCCTCAAGTCTGTCTTTGTTTTCTTTATTGGCCTTGAGTTCAAGTTCCTCAACAATCTTCCCGTCGCTTATTATGGCTGCCCTATCGCAAATTTTCTTGACCAAATCCAAATTGTGAGAGGAGAAGAATACCGTATTCCCCTTTTTGCAGTGTTCTATCATATAATTTATGATATCCGTCATAGATTGCGGGTCAAGCCCCATCATCGGCTCATCTAAAACCCAAAGCTTGGGATTATGGATAAGGGCGGCTATTATACAAATCTTTTGTTTCATGCCGTGAGAATAGCTCTTTATTTGCTTGTCTACAGCCTCTTCAAGGCTAAACATCTTGATAAAGTACTCTATCCTCTCTTTTCTCTCTTCTCCCACCCTGTATAAGTCCGCCACATAGTTGACATATTCTCTTCCCGTCAATTTTTCTATGACCGAATGGTTGTCGGGAACATATCCGATTTGGAGTTTTGCCTTTATGGACTGTTTTTGGATATCGTAGCCACAAATCTCAATCTTTCCTTCGTCAAAGGGCAATATCCCCGTCATACATTTTATCGTGGTAGATTTCCCAGCGCCGTTTTTGCCTAAAAAACCGAATATTTCGCCTTTTTTTAGTTCTATGTTTATATTGTCAACCGAATATGTAGAGCTGTTTGAATATTTTTTTCTTAAATTTTTTATTTTAAGCATTTTTATCACTCCTAATTATAAAATTTATTGCGTAAAACAAATCACGCTTCTTCAGGCGTAAAAACAAAATGCGGGTCAATTAAAAATAAATTAGGATTTCTATTGCAAAAGCACCAATCTATTGGGCGATAAAACGAATATTTCTCTCTTTTTGGGGCTCAAGGCGACTTTTTCCTTGATTACCGCCTTTCCCCAAAGATAAGCGTTTTGGATGATAGCAATAATCATGGTAAAAAGATACAAGACCATGTCCACCAAGAACATGAATAATACCCATGGCAAGAGGTGGTGGGCATACAGTATATGCACATAATAACCTCCCCTCATGCCGATTTGTCCGCCAAAAACAAACAGCGCTTCCAGTATGAAACTGATTACCGCGGAAAGGGAAACCAATAGATAATTTATAAGCCGTGAGAAATTCTCAAAGGCGTCCAAGGTCTGTTTTCTAAATAAAAGCAAGGAAAAGCTGAACAGCAACAGATACCATTCCCCAGTTTTTATGAAAATCAAATTGTCATAAAAATTGTTTTCCATATAAAGAAAATATAACACACGATAGAAAAGTTGTCAATTATCTTAAGATTAGTATGAATTATTGTAAAATATGAAACCGATAGGTTTTATGTAGTAGCTTGCTTTTAGCAAGCTACGCTTTACACCTTCTTATAGACGACATTGTCGATTTTTACGATGTTCTTTTCATAATTAATTTTACCGATTACTTTTTTGCCGTCAAGGATAATTCTGAAGGTCAGCTCCTTGCCCCATTTCCGATAAATCTCCAATGTCACATTGTCTTTGGAATAGTTCTTGATACCGTATTTGGGGTATGTGGCGTTTATTACATTTATTAACGCCGTCTTATCCCTAAAATTAAAGTCCGTCAGCTCCAAAGCGCTTTCAGGGTCGTTCTCGGCGACATATCTTAAGCAATATTTTCCCGCGCCAAGACTGCTTAGAGCACATATTAAACAGAGTATCACAAGCAGAATTAATAAGGTTTTGTTAAATTTTTCTTTTCTCATAATACTCTTATTTTGAAGAAAGAAAAAGGAAAATATACCTTTTTAAGAAAGATTTTTTATCCTTTTGTCAATAAGTGTTCCAAAAGAATTTTTAGTCCTATCGCAATAAGTATAACTCCGCCGACTATTTGCGCGCCTTTTTCAAAAACCTTATTGAGTTTCTTGCCCAGCATTACGCCAAAAGCAGAAAGCGCAAAAGAAAATGCCCCTATATTTAAGGCCACTCCCCAAATATTCACGCTGATAACCGCAAGCCCCACTCCCACAGCAAGGGCATCAAGGCTCGTCGCCACAGCCAGCATAAGCATATTGCCCACCTTAAGAATGTCCGCATCGGTACATTTAGATACCCAATGCGACTTTTTCTTTATTCCGTCTATCAGCATGTTTATTCCTATGATTGTCAAAAGAATGAAAGCCACCCAGTGTGCAAAATCGACCATATAGCCCGCAAAGGAGCTTCCCGTCCACCAACCTATAAGTGCCATTCCCATTTGAAAAACCCCAAAATATATGCCGAATTTTACAGCGTGGGATATCTTCGCACAGCTAAGCGCCATTCCGTTCGCCAATGCAACCGCAAAGGCGTCCATAGCCAAACCTATTGATATAAGTATTATTTGAAAAATTCCCATATATAAAGTTATCCTATAAGCTGTCCTTATATGTCCTTTGTTAAACAAAATAAAAACTTTCAAAACTGATTGTCTTATATCCCTTTGAAAGCTTTCATATTATATTTTCTTATTTTATAATATCCATTCTCCACTTTTCCAACCCCAAGTCTTGAACGCCTTTGAAATTTGAAATAATGTGCGGAGGATAGGCATGTGTCAAAGCGTCGTTTTGAAGCTGTTTGGACGGTTCTTGACCGTCATAAGGTGCTATCATAAGGGAGAATTTTTGGATTTGACCGCTGTATGAAGGCGCAAGCGGAGCATACTGTGCGGCAAATTTCAAAGCGCCTTTTGCCACCAATTCGTTTCTTCTGATAGCATAGTGTAGCTGTCGCCCAAAATAAGTTCCCATGGGATTGACAAATACCTTATTTTTGTCGCCTTCCTTTCTCACCCGCATTCTGGCGAAAGCGAAATTGGTTTCAGCGTCTATCTCTTGAGAAATCAAAAGTCCCTTTTCCTTATTGGCTACGGCGACCCAGCCCGCGGTTATGGCGTTATTCATTGAATCGATGTTTTCATTTTTTGAAAAAGTACCATAATTTAGGCTGAAAGCGCTGACTTTGCCGAAAAAGTTGTGTTTATGAACTTTTATGGGCTCTTGGTCTGTGCCTCTAAAAGCGGGCTTAAGCTCAAACGGTGCGATTTGACGCCACCTTGAATCCCATTCCCTTTTTAAGTTCTTGACCTTCATTTTGGACGCCTTATAATTTTCAGTCTTTGGATAGACCGCTTCCACATCGGCGTATATATAAGGCAAACTTCCGTTTATGACAAACTTCTGAACGAATTTGATTTGATTGTTTAGATTTTTGCCAAAACAAAATTGACCTTTTCTGATAAGGCAGCAAGTGTCGCCGCCAAGGTAGCATGTCTCAATCTCTGCCTTTTGGCAGGCATAAATTGCGTTGTCATATTCCACCCAAAACCGCATGGAGCCCTCGTCGGTGAAAAGTTCCCCTTTATAATAAATCGCCAAATCGCCGTTTTCATCCGCCTTGAGCATAACTGTATTGTTGGAAATAGAGTTCTTCTCTATGTTTACATTCTTAGGCTTGTCTTGATAATTCTTTCTTTCAATCTTTAGGTCAAGCTGGTCTTTTGTCGAATTCAAAACAATCCTTAGCTCTTTGCCCTCCAAGCCTTCATAAACAAACGAAGATAATCTTTCTTTCCCGTCCTTTACCGCAAGACTTTCTTTGAAGTCTTGACCAAGTCTCATCTTAATGAAACCGTTTTTGGGGCTGTCGTTAAAGTATTTGTTTTGAAAGACGGCTTTTACGCTGTCTTCTTCAAGCGTCACAGATTTTTGGGCTTTTTCAAGAATTGCCTTGGACTCTTTAACGCAGTCTTTAACCGACTGATAAGCCGCCTCTAATCTGGGAACGCACATTACGGGAGTAGACAGTCCGAAATGCGTGGTGGAGAGCGTGAGTATTCTTTTCTCCAAAGCTTTTTTGATATCCGCTTCAACCGCCTTACCGTTTATGGCTCGGGCGTATTCGCAAAGCGTTCTTGCCCTATCGATGCCCGTCCAAAGTTTGGCGTTGTCCAGCTTGTCCGACCATGGCGACAGACCGTCAAAGCTTCCGTCAGCGGTGTCTTGGGTAAAATTCACCTCTCCCACCGGCGGGTGCGACTTCAAATAGTCATAAGGCGTATCGAATACCACAAAGTCCAAGTCCTTGACTTGATTTATCATATAATTAAGCCCGCCCTGCCACAGCGTCTTTTCTTTTGTCCTCAATACAAATTCCGAAAGATATGTGTTGAAGTATCCACGCCAATAATCGTCGTCGGCGTCCATGTCCACAAGTAGCAAAAGGTCTTTGGGCTCTTGCATTTTAAGCTGAAGCTTCCTTAATCTCTTGACATAAGCCCTTATGCCGAAGTTGTCAAACACATCCGCCACCCCGACCGCAGGTATGACCACAATTTTATCGTCCATGCCCTCAGGTCTGTACCAAAGAGGATTGTATCTTTTTTCGGTAGGCAATACGGGCACAAAATTTGAAAAACCGTTGAAAGGTATTGAGCTGTAAAAAAGAGTAATCGCTTCCACACCGTGTTTTTTGTATAAAGGCACAAGTGCGGGCGTCATCATGCACTCCTGACTTCTAACAACGGGAGCGTATCTCTTAAAGATATCTTTGAGCCCAGAACCTTGGGGGTTTGACAGTGTCTTTTGCATCATGAGGTCAAATTCCTCCAAGGTATGTGATGACACCAATCCGTTGTTATAGGACATAATTTCCATTTCGTCAATTCCGTCATCCACTCTTTTCTTAATTCTTTCCAGAATATCTGGACAGTATTTGGGTATAAGTTTTTCTAAAGAAAAATAGTTTTCGCTGTCCCATGTTCCTCTTACAGGCACACCATTTTTGTTGTGCTTGTCCAAAACATCAAGTATATATCGAATGATTCTCATATCCTTTCCAAACCCCGTTTCATCAGGTTTGTCGCCTCTATAAGAATGATAGAAGTTAATGTGGAATCTAAAAGCCAAATGTATTTTCGCCATAAAATGCTCCTTGTTTCTTTTATATAAATTAAATTATAACATAAATGAATAAATTTAAGCAACAAGGTTATTAAGTTAAGCTAAGAACAGCGTTTTCTGCTTTTTTTGTAATAAAGAGTATTTTTTTATTGATTAATGACTTTCCTTATTGGGACAACAAAATCTTGACAACCATAGGTTAATGGGACTATCATATAATATGTATCAACTTAAATTTTAGAGGTATTTTAATGAAAAAAGCTTTGATAACTTTGCTTGCAGTAATAACTGTTTTCGCAGGTTTATTGTCGATGTACGGCTATAAAGAAAATGTCCCTAAGAAAAGAGTAGCCCATAAAAATCTCTATGCATCCCAATATGTGGACTATGCGAAAGAAGTGGACTGGGACTATGAACTTTATCCCGACCATGCGGAAATGGGTCTGTTTTGGACATATTGGGACGAAGAAAAACAAAAAGTCGTTCAAGTAGCCGCCGACTCTCCAGAGGGCGCTCAGCTGATAGACCCCGATAAGCCCACCATAATAAATGTTCATGGCATGCTGGGGGATGGGCATAGAAGCCAAGAAAAGTACAACTTAAACACTAAAGTCGCAAACCCCGAGGAGTTCGGTTTGGATACCCAAAATGTGCCCATGAACTATGTTTGGATGCTTGAAGGTTGGAATGTAGGCAATTTCCATTATAACCGCTATGCCTCTGAAATGTTTCCATGGACTATAGAATACAAAATATGGACAGACGGCGGACCAACGGGTTTGAGAAGTCAGCATGCAGACGACAGTTATAGCATAGCCACACAATATACGGTTGCGGAGCATTTTGCAGCTGAGTACATAAGAGCCATGAATTTACTTCCAGACTCCATGGGTAAAAAAGAAATCCGCGTAGCCGCTCACTCCATGGGCGGAGAAGTCGCCGCTGCCGGCATCTTTTTGTTGACCGAGCTTGCCGCCGTTAGGCAGATATCTTTTGACAAACTTCCCAAAAGATACACCCTCTTAGATACATATTTCAGCACATCTGTCGTTAAGGACGACAAACTCATAGCCCTTGGACCCCAAGACACCAATATTAGGTGGTCCAACAAGCCGTTAGTAAAGAACAATCTTGGATTTACCATAATAGAATGCCTTAAAGATTTGCGTGCAAACGGCATAGCTATGGAATATTATACCTTTGACGCCAGCACCTTGCTTGTAGGCGTTTCTATCATTAAAGACGAATTAAAGAAACTTATGCCCTTCGTTACCGTCAATCCCAGATTCCAAGGCAACGGATATGTTTATATTTCGGACGGTCATAATGGCGTCAGAGAATGGTATCTTATGTCGATTATGGCTGCTCCCGTAAAAGACATTACCTATCCTGAAAAGACGCTTTATGCGCCTTGTGCCTCTTTACCTACCGAAATGCTTTGGGAATTGACAAATATCGAATATAAGCTTGTGGAGGGAAGCACCACAGTAAACGCTTGGGACGACGCCATGATAAGGATCTAATCTTCTTGGGAATAATCCCAAACGATTGGGCAACCGCTTATATTCCATTGGTCAACCCACCCGGAAGGCTGTTCAGATTCCTTTCTTTGGGCATAAATAGTCAAAGAGCCACATTCTCTAAAAGCCCATACGCCTATACTGGTCACTGAAAATGGAATATAAATGGATTCAAGGCTTGTACAATTTTCAAAAACCTTATCCCCGATGATTATTAAGCCGTCGGGGATATTTATTTCTTCTAACGCAATGCATTCGTTAAACGCTCTGCGGTCTATTTTTTCCATGGTTTGGGGCAAGGACATATTTTTCAAATTTTGACATTTTTCAAAAGCACTTTCCCCTATTTCTTTTAAGCCTGCGGGAAGCTCTATTGTCTCAAGAGATTCACACCCATAAAAAGAAAAACTGGGCAGTATTTTAATGTTTTGCGGCAGAGTAACATTTGTTAAATTTGTGCAGTTATAAAAAAGCCTTCCCCCCATAGAGCTCAATTGTTTGGGGAGAGCTATTGTTCTAAGGGCTTCGCATCCTTGAAAAGCGTTTTCTCCGATATCGTTCACGCTTTGGGGTATCTTTATAGTGCTTAACGCCAGACAGTTGCTGAACGCCAACTTTTCAATCTTTTCCAAAGACTCAGGCAAGACGATTTCTTCTATATACGCACAGTCCAAAAACGCGCTTTCCGCTATCGTCTTTCCTTTGGAAACTTTTACTTTTTTGAGACTTTTGGGGATATAGGTAAGATGTATCGAACTTGAGCTTGCTCCAAAGATATAACCAAAATGAGTTTCAAAAGAGCCCGAACCCGTAAACGGTAGGGTTAGTTCAATAAGATTTTTTGCCTCGGCAAAAGCTGAAAACCCAATCCTTTGAAGTGTATCGGGAAGTATGGCTTTCTCAAGACTAACTTTTTTGAAAGCGTTTGTCCTTATGGCAACAACAGTACGGTCTATTATCGCCGCCGGAACATTTATTTCCTTTTTCTCTCCAAAATATCTTGTTATTTCGATATTATTATCAGTTATCAAATATTGCAAGCCGTCCAATTCACCGATATCTAAGGGGTCTATTCCCCAATAGACAATATTTTCTTCCCCCACCCAATCCTTAGACCATAATGACGGTTTTGATTGAGGCTGACAATAAATAGTGACCTCGGGACTGTTTTCAAATGCGTTCCTGTCTATTTGCGCAATGGAGTCATGAATTATGATATATCCCAGATTTGAGCAATTATAGAAAGCTTTCTCTTCAATTCGTGCAAGGTTTTTGGGCAATTCAATCTTTTTAATGTTCCTGCAATTATAAAAAGCTCCGTATGGCAAACGGTTGGTTTGAGTCACTATAACCTCTTCCAATGAAGACGGAATATAATAATACAGAGAGTTCTCCATGTCATAATATTGTCGGATATGGAATAAGCCTTCAAAAAAATCATCGGTATAACCAAAGATATACCCAAAAACAGAATCATACGTTTTGCTTAAGCCCCTTTCCTTTCCAATAAACGGCAGGGTGATTTTCTTTAAGCTATCGCATCCCTTAAAAGCACCTTCGCCTATTTGAGCTACGCTGTTGGGAATTATGACGCTTTCTATCTCTTTGTCTAAAAACGCCTCTTCGGCGATTGCCACAAGCGGTAAGCCATAATGCGTGGACGGAATCACAATGTCCTTATCATCGCCTTCATATCCAGAGACAATAAAACCGTCTTGACTTTCTTGATAGACAAGTCCTGGTGTGGGTTCAAGGCGGACTTCCCATTTGGCGTATATGGTGATATCCTCTTTTATGGGATTTTTTATTAACGATGTTTTAGTGAATTGTTCTCTAAATGTGTGATTGTCATAAAACCAGCCGACAAATATATAGCCCTGCATTGTGGGCATGGGCAAGTCTACCATGGATTTCCCATCGGTTTTTATAGACTCTATGGGAGTGCTTCCATTGGTTTCAAAATGTATTTTATACGGTGTTCTGTCACAGCCCGCAAAAGTCAAGCATATGACAAGAACCGCCAAGAACGCAATACAAAAAAGTGCTCTTTTTCTCATTGTGTCTCCGTTTTTGAGATATATAAATATAATAACATAATTTTGAGAATCAAAACAACCTATAAAGAATTACCAGCCAAAACCCAAAACTTTTTCCACAAAAAATCTGCAAAGCTCAGGGTCGAAGTATTTCGCTGCGTTGATTTTGAGTTCATTTACCGCTTGCAAAGGTGTTCTTGCTTTTCTATAAGGTCTGTCATTGGTCATCGCATCGAATCGTACGCATCGGCCAAAGCAATAATCCTTGCCTCAAAGATAATCTCATTGCCCTTAAGACCATTCGGGTATCCCGTTCCGTCCCATCTCTCGTGGTGCTGGCGCACAATCTCTGCCATGTCTTGAAATTCCTTTATGGAACTTAAAATTTTTCCGCCCATATCGGGGTGTTTTTTTATTATAGCCCATTCCTCTTCATCTAAGGCGGACGGCTTATTGAGAATGTAGTCTTTTACTCCTACTTTTCCTATATCATGCATAAGGCTTGTGACCGTCAAGCTGTCAATCTTTTCTTTTTCCAAATCAAGCTCAATGGCAAATCTCTTGCAAAGGGCGGAGACCCTTCTGGAATGCTTTGCCTCTCTTGGGCATTTTAATGAAAAAATATCTATTATAGCGTCCAGCGTGCGACGCCTTACGCTGCCTTTTTGAAGCAATTTGTTAAAATACATGTTGTCTTCGGCTTTGTTGAATAATTTTGTCATATTAAGCGACTTATCGTTCTTTATGGCAAAGCCCGTCGAAAGAGACAGATCGTATTTTTCAAACGCCATCTCAAATTGTCTTTTTATCTCGAATAATAAGCTTAATATCTCGTTTTCAGAAGTTTGAAAGACCATTATTGCGAAACCATTCCCGCCAAGTCTTGTGGCTATTGTATTTGAATTAAGGTTGGAGCGGATTATTTGGGCTGTCTTATTAATAATTTTATCCCCTTGTTCGTAGCCATATCTATCATTGATATTTTTTAAGCCGTTTATATCCAAAAGCCCAATAGATATTGGATAATATCTTGGGTCGTCATATCTCACCGCCCAATCCAAAAAGCCGTTGTCTATCATGAGTTTGGGAACTATGCCGCCATATTCAGGTTTATAGATATCTTCAAAAAAATAAACGGACAAGCCGTTCTTATTATTAAAAATCTTGATATCGTATACCGTTGAGTCAGAAAAAACCTTTGCGTCAGTCTTGCCCGATTGAATCATTTCTGCAACTTTATTTATTAAAGCGCTGTTCAGCTCATTTTTCCTTTTCCCAACAATTTCCTGGTTTTCGCCCACCATGAAAAGAAATCTGTCATTTATGTCAACTATTTGAAAATCCAAGGGGTCTTCATTCAAAACCTTAAGGTACAAAAAACCAAAAAGCGAACATAACCCTTTCTTTTGTTTCTCTTCAACCATTTTTTATCCTTGTAATCTCTTATTTGAGCTATTGCCCAATTTATCTATAGGTTTCTTATCTTTTTATCCGATAAACATATACAAATCTTCTATATTTTTTATGATAGCATAACCAGACATTTTTTTCAATATCGTTTACAAAATTAGGAAATTTTTGTATTGTATATTTATTCGATATATAATATAATATAGCTATCAATTCTCTAAGGAATTATTTTTTATGGAAAAGGGAAAATTATCAAAAATAAAAAAATTCGTGTTAGAGCGACCGGGCTTATGGCAGTTTATAAAATTCAGCTTAATAAGCATGATTGCCGCCGTTACGGAAATGGGATCTTACTTATTGCTTAACAATGTCCTTTTGAGTTCGCTTAACGACCGCCCCTTTCAATGGTTTATCTTCAATTACAGCGGCGGCGGGGCGGGAGGATTGGGCACTATGATTGCCTTTTTTGTATCAATAACCCTTGCCCAAATCGTAGCTTTCATTACTAACCGCAAAAAGACCTTTAACGCCAACAACAACATTGTTTACAGTGCAATAATGTACGCCATAATGGTTATTATTATTATAGGTCTACAAACCTATACAGGACCTCTTTTGGTCGCATGGCTCAATGCCTTTATCCATAATAACAATATCAGCTCGATACTTGGAAAGCTTATATGGATGTCCGCCACATTCTTTATTGTGTTCTTTATGAGTAAATTTGTAATCATGAAAAGGGTAGAAAAAAGTCCCGCCTAAAAAAATCAGGTCTTTTGACCTGATTTTTCTTAAAGCTCTAAGGCAAGGCTTACCGCCTCTTCTATCGCCTCCACTCCTCTTCGCGCGTCTTTGGCGTCGCCTATGACATGAAGGGATTTTACTTTTCCTCTTAGCTTTTCTTCCAAAGGATTATACGATTGGGCACCCATCGCCAATACTATCATATCAAACCCTTTCAAGGTCTCCTTTCCGTTCAAAACCTCGCAGACCGCTCCTTTTTTGCTTACTTCCTTCACCTTAGTGTTGGTTAAAATCTTTACGCCGTTTTTTGCAAGTTTCTTTAGACTAAAGTATTTCACCGCCGGAGGTATATCCTTTCCCACCTCAGAAAGCATTTCAGTTATAGTTACCCTCCTGCCCATGCTCAAGATGTGTTCGGCAGTTTCAAGCCCCACAAGACCCCCGCCGACTACCAATACATTTTCGCCAAGAGCCACCTTACCGTTAAGAACATCCGTAGCCTGAACAACAGGGATATCTTTTATTGCGATACAACATCCAACGGGGATTGCGCCCGTTGCCAAGATGACTTCGTCAGGTCTCAAATCCTTGACAAGTGCTTCGTAAGCTTCTACTCCCAGCCTTATATCGACGCCGTATTTCTCGCACATCTTTTGATAATAGGAAATGCACGCAAGAAGAGCCTGCTTGCCAGGCGGCACGGCGGCGGGCAAGAACTGCCCTCCCATTTTGTTGCTTTTCTCAAAAAGCGTAACATCGTGCCCTCTTGCTGCAAGTATCCATGCCGCTTCAAGTCCTGCCGGTCCTGCTCCCACAACGACAATCTTTTTCTTTTTCTTTTTCTCGACGGGAATGATTTTTCGCTTATCTTCCTGTCCACAAAAAGGATTGACCATACAAGATACTCCCCTATCCTTTTCGTTGCCAGCCACTACTCCTTGACATCTGGTCATACATCCCACACATGACAAGATTTCATCAATTCTTCCCTCTTTGGTCTTATTGGGAATATGTGGGTCAGCTAAGGAACCTCTGCCAAAAGCCACAAAATCGGCTATGCCGTCTGCAATAACCCTATCCGCCAGATACGGTTCGTTTATTCTGCCCACAGCAATAACGGGAATATTCACCGCTTTTTTTATGACCTTGCAAGATTCCAAGATATATCCAGGTTCTATGCTCGCAGGAGCGATAATATATGGCATACTGCCATAAACGCCGGTGGATACATGTATGGCATCCGCTCCAGCTCTTTCCAGCTCTTTGGCTATAGCCGCGCTTTCTTCGGGCTTAAGCCCACCGTCCACTCTTTCATCAGCGCTTATCCTGACACATATCGGAAAATCTTGACCGCATTCTTGCTTAATAGTCTTAATAATGTCCACAGCAAATTTCATTCTCTTATGGAATGTTCCGCCAAATTCATCCGTTCTCTTATTGGTATAGCCTGAAAGAAACTGCCCTATGAGATAACCGTGTGCTCCGTGCAGCTCTACGCCGTCAAAACCTGCTTTTTTTGCTCTTACAGCGCATTCTCCATGCTTCTTAATGAGTTCGTATACCTCTTGGGTAGTAAGCTCTCTTGGCATAGACCTAGTCATAGGACAAGAAATAGCCGAAGGTGCTACCGATTGAGCGTTTAAGACCTTTTCTACCGCTTGTCTTCCCGCATGGTGCAGCTGTGGAAAGACCTTGGCGCCCTCTGCATGAATTCTATCCGCCAGTTCCTTTAGTTTTGGGATATACTTGTCGTCGTCAATCATAATTTGTTCGGGAATCGCCTTGCCTAAGGGGTCAACTCCGGTGACCTCTAAGATTATGAGCCCAAAACCCCCTCTCGCTCTTTCCACATAGTATTCTATTACATTGTCATTCAAAAAGCCGTTTAGCTCCGCCCTGCCCGTCCCCATAGCAGGAACAACAAAACGGTTTCTTATCTCTAAAGTTCCAATATTGCCTTTTTTTAATATATTTTCAAACATAATACCTCCTCTTTTTACGGTTGTTTTTATTATGCCCATAATAGATTAGTCTTATAAAAACAGATATAAATATTATTGATTTCAACCAATTCTTTATAATTAATGTCATAAAAAGAAAAGAAAGCTTATGGCAACCGCTTTAAGAAAAAATATATAATGCTTGAAGACTAAAACTAAGCAGATAGGGAACAAGAATAAGACAATCAGAATAATAATTAAGGCAGTGATATTATGAAAAAGTCTAAATTATTTTTGTGTATAATGCTATGTTTGGCGTTCGCCGTACTCTTGCTGGGATTGGCATCATGTAATTATGAAACTCATGGAGTGACAAAAGACGGTTTTGAATATTATATCTATAAAGACAGTGTTCGCATAGTCGACATCAAGGCAAAGAAATCAATGTAGTTGTGCCCTCCAAGATTAAAGGCAAGCCCGTAAAAATCTTAAAATATGCCTTTCAGTCAAAACATGACATAAATTTTGTCACTTTACCCGAAGGGCTTGAGGTTATTGGGGAACATGCCTTTGACTCTTCGCGCATATCCAAAATCACCATATCTGAGAGCGTAAAAGAAATCGGGCCATTTGCGTTTAGCTCAACCTTTATAGAAAACATCATATTCCCTCAGGAACTTAAAAAGATAGATTCATGCCATTCGCCGATGCCGCACTTAAGAGCGTATCTTTGCCCAATAGCGTGGAATACTTGGGCGAATTCGCCTTTAGCCATTGCTCTCAATTGAAGTCAAATTGTCTTCTAAAATTGATACCATAGGCGAATTTGCCTTTGAAGATTGCACAAAAATAAGCTCTGTCACAATTCCCAATGGCATAAAGAAAATTGGGAAAAACGCTTTCTTCGGCTGCGAGAGCTTAGAGGAATTGGATATTCCCGAAAGTGTGGAGATAATTGAAGATGGAGCATTTTCCGCTTGCATAAACCTAAAGGAAGTAAACCTCTCTGAAGGGCTTAAGGAAATAAATAGAGCTTTCACGCATAATGATTCTCTAACCAGTATAGAGCTCCCCGACTCTTTAGAAAGTCTTGGCGGATTTGAATCCTGCTTTTTGTTAACTGAAATCAATATATCCACGAATGTGGTTGAGTTTTTTCGAAAATGCCTTTGAGGGGGGACTTCGATAGAAACTGTATACATCACGGGACCCGATACAGATAATATCCAAATGATAGAAGCATGGGTTGAAGAAAATCTAAAAGATGCCACGATTGTAAGAAAATAATCTTCCAATAAATATAAAAAATATATTTAAGCTTAAGACCGCCGTTTGGAGGTCTTAAGTTTATGAATAAGTCTTAACCGCTTCAAGGGCTCTTCTCTTTAATTCATCAATCACTTTTTCTGGCGATAGAATTTTCAATTTTGAGCCGAAGGTAAAACACCAAGCATAAAAAGTCGGGCTTATTTGGACATCTGCAGTTATGACCACATGGTCGTCATCATGTTTTTGCATTCTCACTTTTTCTCCGAATTTGTCCACAATTACATTTATGATTTCATTATGCGCAAGTATCTTGACTCTTGTTAATTCGCCCTTGAACATAAAGAAAACTTCCTTTTTGTGTTTATGGATATTAAACCCTTTTATGCTTTCGGAAACTACGATATCCTCTTTTTCTTCTTCGACTTTCTCCATTCTATCCACTCTGAAGTGGCAAATATCATCGTATTTATCGATGTAAGCAATTAAATAATAATTATCTTCTGAAAAAATCAAGGCGATGGGATTGACAATGTATCTTTCCTTGTCCTTACGATAAATCTTTTGACAGTCCAATCCATAATCAAAATATAAAAACGACACTTTCTTTTTATTCAATATACATCTGTCAATGGTGTCCACATTGTAATAAATATATTCGTTGCTGTGTTTTAGGGTATTGAAGCATACGATATTTTCTTTAAGAAGTTTTGCCTTGTTCTCACCCGCTAAATCGGCGATTTTTTTCACGAGCTCTTTGGTTTTCTTTTCAGTAACAAAAGTCGCCGCTTGAACCGCATCCAAAAGAATTTTTAATTCGGGCATCTGAAAACTTCTGTCCATCACATAGTATAAATTGCTTTTTTCTCTTCGGCACATTATTTCGTAACCGCCTTTGTTTAACAACTTAATATCGTCATAAATGGCTTTTCTTTCAGCTTTTATTCCTTCGCTTGCAAGCCTTTCAATAATTTGATTTGTGGAAAGCGGATTGTCCTCGTCGCTGTATTTTTTTAATATCTCTAAAATTTTCACTGCTTTGATTTTTCTTGTGGAACCCATATTTTACCTCTTATTTTTTTATAAATACTATTGAAAACCCACCTTAATGAACAATAAGTATATATTATTTCTATTTTAAACTCATACTTTGGAAGTGTCAACTGCAAAAATACTTGAATGAAAGTCGGAACTTATATATAATAGACCTGAGGTGTTTATGGAATATAAAAAACAGATTGTGGCTTTCGACGCCGCAAATATAATAAATCTCTCTCTTGTGATGTTTTTGTTGTCCTATACTTTGTTCTCGATTTTGAACATTTTTGTCTTTGACTTTCGTTCTGCTGTGACGGGCAAATTCTTTATCGATTTGATTGTGGTCATAGCTCTGGGCTTCTTGTTTGTCATTGTTCATGAATTGTTACACGCCTTAGGGTTTATTATTTTTGGCAAAGCCAAACCATCGGATATAAAATTCGGCGTCGTACCCAAACACGGCATGGTATATTGCTCCTGCAAAAAGCCAATGCCTAAAAAAGCCTATATGCTTGCTTTAATCTTTCCCGTTATTCTCACAGGACTTATACCTATTATTTTCGTAACCATTTGGGGAAACCTCATTTGGATTTTTTTATTTGCCGTTATGGTCAGCGGGGGAGCGGGAGACCTCATGATGTTTAAGAGCTTGACAAAATACGACAAGGACCAGTTGATTATGGACCACCCCAATGCTCCCGCTTATTACTTATTATATCCAAAGGGACAGGAACCCGAAGGTTTTGTGGAAGCCACGCCAGAGCAAGAACAATTCTTGATTGAACAGATGAAGACTTCGCCTTTTGAAGGAGAAAACAAAAAGAAAAACCTTGCCTTAAAGATTTTGAAGATTCTTTTTTTCCTTGCGGCAAGCGTAATTGTATTAACGGTGGTGGGAGTGATTCTCTTTTTGTCCAGATAGCCTATAAAAAACGAAAAGCGCTATCTTAAGATAACGCTTTTTCGTTTGGTATATTATTATTTTGCATATTCTACGCTTCTCAGCTCTCTAATAACATTTACTTTTATCTGTCCCGGATATTCCAGTTCGGATTCTAGTTTTTTGGCTATTTCTTTTGCCAAGAATAATGTTTGGGCGTCATCCACTTTGTCAGGCTGTACAATAACTCTTATTTCTCTTCCCGCCTGTATAGCGTATGACTGCTCCACTCCTGCGAACGAGTTTGCTAAATTCTCTAATTTCTCTAAACGCTTGACATAATTTTCAAGGGATTCTCTTCTTGCGCCCGGTCTTGAACCGCTTATGGCATCCGCCGCCTGTACAAGCACGGCTTCCACAGAATTGGCTTCTATGTCGCCATGATGCGCTGCAATGGCATGTATAACTTTTTCATTCTCTTTGTACTTTCTAGCCAGTTCTACGCCTATTTGGATATGAGTGCCCTCATATTCCTGATCCACGGCTTTTCCTATATCGTGTAAGAGTCCAGCTCTTTTTGCCGTCTTAACATCGGCACCCAGTTCCTGAGCCATAAGACCTGCGAGATACGCTACTTCCATGGAATGATTGAGAACATTCTGACCATAGCTTGTACGGTACTTCAGTCTTCCAAGAAGTTTCACCAGTTCTGGATGTACCCCATACAGTCCCGTATCAAAAACAGCCGCATCTCCCATTTCTTTTATTTGTTGGTTTATGTCTCTTTTGACTCTTTCGGCGATTTCCTCTATTCTTTGAGGATGAATTCTGCCGTCGGCTATAAGTTTTTGCAAAGTAAGTCTAGCTATTTCCCTTCTCACCGGGTCAAAGCCAGTAAGAGTAACCACATCCGGCGTGTCATCGATAATTATGTCCACGCCCGTGACGCTTTCCAGCGCCTTGATATTTCTTCCCACCCTGCCAATAATTCTGCCTTTCATCTCTTCGTTAGGCAGTTCCACAACTGATACTGTGGTATCAGCGGAATGGTCTACGGCGCATCTTTGAATAGCTAAGCTTATGATATTCTTTGCTTTCTTTTCTCCCTCTTCTTTAGCTTTGTTCTCTATTTCCCTAATGATAGCCGAAGCCTCTTTCTTGGCTTCTTCCGTCATTTGGTCAATAAGAATGGTTTTTGCCTCTTCCGAGGTCAGTCCCGCGATCTTCTCCAACTCCTCCAGCATTCTTTGGCTGTGATGGTCAAGCTCAATCTGTTTTTCCTTAAGCTCAAGCTCTTTTTTCTCTAATTCCAATTTTGTCTTTTCCAATAGCTCCAGCTTACTGTCCATAATACGCTCTTTTTTGTCTAAAGAGTCTTCTTTTTGATTAAGCCTTGCCTCTTGTTTTTGAAGTTCGATTCGTCTTTGCTTAGATTCTTTTTCAAACTCGTTTCGCAATCTTAATTGTTCCTCTTTGGCCTCCAATAAAGCTTCTTTTCGCATTGTCTTGGCTTCCAACCTTGCGTCTTCCAAAATTCTGGACGCTTCGGTCTTGGAGCTGCCTATTCTCTTTTCCGTAAGCTTTTTGTACACGACTATACCAATCAAAGTACCGATGGCTATACTTAAAGGAAGGGCAACTATCAAGGCAATCTCTAAGGAGCTTATCGCAAGCATAGGACTAAGACTGCTTAACATTTCTACCTCCTATATTCAATTGTTAAATTTCACGCTATTCTTGCCGTTCGCAAAAACAAAAATAACTTTAATATTCAAAAAAAATTATAAACTATAATACCCTCATATGTCAAGGGCTATATCATCATCCGTTCTTTATATGAGAAAAAATTTATGCACTCTTGTTGAGGTTATAAATTTCTCTGATTTGATTTTCAAGCTTTTGGGATACCTCAGGGTTGCTTATGAGATACTCAATCGCTCTTTCTCTTCCTTGACCGATTTTTTCATCATTATAACTAAACCATGAGCCCGACTTTTCAATAAGTCCGTTTTCCACTGCAAGATTTAATATAGAGCCATGAGAGGAAATGCCTTTTCCAAAAATGATATCAAACTCAACTGTCTTGAACGGGGATGCAAGTTTGTTTTTTGTCACCTTGACTTTTGTCTTGTTCCCAATCTGTTCGGTACCGCGTTTTATGGCATCAACTCTTCTTACATCAAGCCTCATGCTTGCATAAAACTTCAAAGCCTTTCCGCCTGTGGTAACTTCGGGACTGCCGTATACGACCCCGACCTTTTCCCTCAACTGATTGATGAACACCACACTTGTTTTGGATTTATTAATTATCCCGGTGAGCTTTCTCAGAGCTTGGGACATAAGCCGTGCTTGAAGCCCCACATGAGAGTCTCCCATTTCGCCTTCTATCTCCGCTTTGGGAGTAAGGGCGGCTACGGAGTCAATGACGACTATATCAATGCTTCCGCTCTTTACAAGCTGTTCAGTAATATCCAAAGCCTGCTCCCCGTTATCGGGTTGGGACACATACAGATTGGCAAGATCCACGCCCAATTTTTCCGCATACACAGGGTCTAAAGCGTGTTCGGCGTCAATAAAAGCCGCTATGCCATTGAGCTTTTGCGCACTTGCAATCATATGAAGTGCCAAAGTAGTCTTTCCGGACGATTCGGGACCATAAATTTCAATTACTCTCCCTCTTGGGATACCTCCAATCCCCAACGCCACATCCAGCGATAGGCATCCGGTAGGGATGACATCGATTTCCGTGACTCTATCTCCGTCAAGAGTCATTATAGAGCCTTTACCGAATTGCTTTTCTATCTGTAAAATAGTCTGACTAAGATTCTTTTTTTTGTTTTCCAATTCAATATTCTCTTTGTTGTTCATCGTTTCTCTCCTTAATAGTATTTTTTTATGTGTTGAAGAGTATAAAACAGCGCCGCATTCTTAGCGCATTCTCTTATTTTCTGTCTATCTCCCTCAAAAACATTCTTTATTACTTCGCTGGAATTCTGTCCCACGATTCCTATATATACAAGACCTACGGGTTTTTCCAAAGAACCGCCTTCGGGTCCCGCAATTCCGCTTATTGATATACCAAAGTCCACACTTTCAGTCAGTACGCCGTTCGCCATTTCTAAAACGGTCTCTTGGCTTACCGCTCCAAACTCTTCCAAAGTCTGACTTTTAACATTTAGTCTTGTCATCTTCGAAAGGTTGGAATAAGTGACCATTCCCTCATAAAAGACATCGCTTGCACCCTCTATATCGACTATTGCAGAAGAGATAAGTCCGCCAGTACAGCTCTCCGCCACGGCTATGGTCAATCCGTTCTTTCTTAAAAAGCTGACCAGCGTCCTTGCCAAAGAGACATCTCGGTCATTATAGATAATATCGTCCAGCATCTCTGTGATATCGTCATAGTCGTCTTGGGATATCTCCTCAAATACTATCGTGACATCCATATTTTCGCCATAAATACTATAGTTTTCTAAATCGGGCTTGAGCATTTTGAGTCTTGCTTCCACTTCATCGGAATTGGCGTAACATTTCAAAATCTCTCTCATAATATTATTCTCCCGTTTCTTCCCCGTATAGGTTGAAGTCCGAATGTGTTATTTTTACTTTATAGATATCCCCTACATCAAGCGGTCTTTTCGCAGTAAATAAGACTTTTGTGTCTATTTGGGGGGCTTGATACTCGCTTCTTCCCCAAAACATCTGCTTGTCATAATCTATGCCCTCGTATATAACTTCAATGGTTTGTCCGATGTATCTTTTATTGTTTTCGACAATTTTTTGACTCCATATCCTTTCCAGTTCCCCAACCCTTTTTTCAATTTCCTTGGAATCGACATTGCCTTCAACAAACTTGCTTGCCTTTGTGCCCTCTTCGATAGAATAGCCGAAAAAGCCCGCATAGTCTATATAATCATTGTTTTCAATAAAGCTCTTGAGCTTTTCATACTTCTTCTTGTCCTCTTGGTTAAATCCTACAATAAAAGTCGTTCTTATAGCTATGTCTTTGTCGATATCCTTTATCATATTCAATAAATTCAATATCTCTCTTTCTGTCGTTCTCCTATTCATTCTCTTAAGCATCTGGTCGTCTATATGCTGAAGAGGAATATCGATATACTTGGCAATCTTTTCTTCCTTTGATATCATATCCACAAGCTCTTTATCAACAAGTTCGGGATAGGCGTATAATATCCTTATCTTCCATACATCAAGCTTCAAAAGCTCTCTCAACAGCTCTTTCAAAGACGGCTTGCCATAGATATCCTTGCCGTATCTTGTGGTGTCTTGCGCGATTAGTATTATTTCCTTGACGCCCTCGTCTATAAGCGCCTTTGCCTCGGCGATTAAACTTTCAATACTGACTGAGCGGTATCTTCCTCTTATAAGCGGTATGGCACAGTAGGAACAGAAATTGTCGCATCCATCGGCTATTCTTAAATAAGCATAGTGATACGGCGTTGTGACAACCCTGCCCGAAACATATTCCTTGGGGGTGTTGTCAATTTTCAGTTCTCTTTCATCCCTTAGCGATTTGACTAAATCGGCAATTTGGTTTTGGCTGTTTATACCGATTAGTAAATCCGCCTCGGGCATATTCTCAAATAAATCTTTTGCGTATCTTTGAACAAGACAACCGGTTACTACAAGCTTTTTGCCTTGTTTTCTTAGCTCGCCCATTTCCAGTATCGCGTCTATGCTCTCTTTCTTCGCTGCCTCAATAAACCCGCAAGTGTTTATCAATATATAATCGGCTTTTTCGGCGTCTTGCGTAAGCTCAAAACCTTGATTTTTCAAAAGATACAGCATATTTTCGGTATCTATTCTGTTTTTATCGCATCCTAAGGATATGGCGGCTATTTTTTTCATGTCATTCTTCAATCAGCAGGTCCCTTACGCTTTCATGTTCCTCGGGGAACAATTTTACAAAGTCCTTTGCTGTTATGAGCAGTTTTCTCTTTCTGTTGACGGCGTCGGGAGCGCCTATATAATTATTTTCTTCTAAGTAATCGATAATCTTGGCGGCGCTGTTATAGCCTTTTTCCATCTTTCTTTGCAACATTGAAGTGGATAAGCCTTTCATCCTAAGCCCTATCTTCAAAGCTTCCTTTATGCTGTCCATAAATGCATCGTCGGACTTGGCTTTTTTGCCGTTTCGGGAAAGGCTTTCTGGCTCGGGTTCAGAATCCTCTATCGCTTGGATTATCGGACAGTCAAAGTCAGCTTCATTGTTTTGTATAATAAAGTTAGTAATTCTTTGTATTTCCTGACTGCTTACATAGGAACATTGTATCCTTATGAGCTCTCCACCCGAACCTTTTAAGAACATATCGCCCTTGCCCAAAAGCTTTTCTGCGCCTTGGGCTTTGAATATAACTTGGGAATGCACATAGTCGCTGACTGCAAAAGCAATCTTGGTGTTGAGATTGTTTTGTATTTCTGAAGTTATGACATCTTTTGTGGGGCTTTGAGTGGCGAATATAAGATGCACTCCCGCCGCTCTGCCTATTCGGGCAAGGCTGGACAAGGTTTCTTCAACCTCTTTTTTTGCCTTGGTCATAAGCTCGGACGCCTCGTCTATGACAATGACTATTTTGGGTATGGTCGGCATTCCGTTGTTCCGTGCATATCGGTTATATTCATTTATGCTCCCCACTTTATGGTCCTTAAAGGTATTAAATCTCTGAAGGGTCTCTTCCCTAATCCATTTCAGTGCCTTTACTATTTGAGAAATTTCGATAAGGGGCTCTTCTACAAGCAGATGAGGCAGTCCGGTATAATTGATAAGCTCTACTTTTTTGGGGTCAATCAATAACAACCTGACCTCGTCAGGGGAATGCCTGAATAAAATACTTGTGATTATTGTGTTTATGCAAACGCTTTTTCCCATGCCCGTAGCACCTGCCACCAATAAGTGCGGCATTTCTTCTAAATCCGCAATATACGGTCTTCCCTCCAAAGTCTTTCCCAAAGCCAGTTTTATGCCGCCCTTGGCGTTTTGGAATTCAGAAGAGCTTATGGTCTCCCTTAAGGATACAATACCTCTTATCTTGTTGGGCACTTCTATACCTATGGCGTTTTTGCCCTTAATCGGGGCTAAGATATTAATCTCTCCGTCGGCTTCCAAAACCATTTTGAGGTCTTTATGCAGATTCAATACTTTATTTACCGAATTCCCTGTGCTTTGCTCCAAGCGAATCTCAAACCTTGTGACGGTAGGACCTTTTATGGCGTTAAAGACCGTAGCCACCACCCCGAACTGTTTCAAAGTGCTTTCAATCGTTTCTTTATAACGCGCGTATTCGCTGTCGCTTATGCCCTCTTCAAACCCCAAACTCATATGATTTTCTAACAAGCCCACATAAGGCTTGACATAAGGTCTTTTGGTCTTGGGCTTTGGAGGAGCGGGAGGCTCTACTATACGCTCGCTATTTTGTATAAATTCTTGACGGGAGCTTTCATATAAGCTTTGAGATTTCCGTAAGTCTTGAGGGGGGCTTTCATATAAGCTTTGAGATTCCCGTCTTTCAAAGACTTCAGATTGTTCAAAGTGGGGTTGAGTATTTGAGTCTATGGGGGCTGTATCCCAAGTATTCTCTTGCCTTGACAGATTAAGCTCTTCTTGCTCTGATGCCTCGGGCTGATAAGGCGTAAATTCAAATGTCTTGGGCTTTTCTTCTTTGGGCTCTTTCTTTTTGCCGTAACGGCTTTGATAGTCCTCTTCCAGCGAAGTATTCAGCAAGAATTCTTTTGCTTTTTTTGTATCTTTTTGGAAAAAGCTGTTTGTATACCATTCATCCCTTGGTTTTATAAGGGACGCTTCGATATTCGGCAAAATCTCATAGGGGTTCTTTTTCTTTTCGGGTTCTTTGGGAGACAATATTTCTTGGACGGCATATCTACTATTGTCCGTTCTCTGGACTGGTCTTATCCTGTCCTCAAACAATAGCTTTCGAGCGTCTTCCTTTGTCTTGGGCTTTGGTTCGTTTTCAAATTCTTCCACGGTCAAAGGCTTTTTGGGCTTGTCCTCTTCTATTTTCATAACCTCAAGAGCGGGCTTTTCTTCCGCTTGGGGGGTTGTTTTCAATAATCTTTGAAAAAACGCGCGTTTTTGTTTTGCCGCTTCTTCATCTTTTTTTATGAACAAAGGCAAAATGGCAAAAAATAGCAAAGATGCGCTAATAAAAAAGAAAAGGAGCAGCGACCCAAGATATCCTAAGGGAACAGCAATAAACGATGTGACGATAGATGTCAAAATTCCACCTGGAGTGCCTCCCAAGCTTTCCACAAAAAATGGGTCAAGGATATAGCTTCCAAATCCTCCCCGAATAAGCTCTTTTGTAAACCCTATATGTACGGTGAAGAGGATTGAAAAAAATATGCTTAAATATAGAGCCACTTTCTTTTTTGGAAGAGCTAATTTATAGCCTTTCATAAGAAAAAAGAAAAAGCAGTAAGCCGCCGCCATATAGGCATAAACAGCGTACCCAAAGATACCCACGAATATATTGTTAATCGACGGAATACAGATTAAAGCGGTAATTACAACCAACGAAATGATTATCGCCAATCTTTCTTTTTTTTCTCTTTTCTTCATAAAAATCCCTTCATTCTTTATTTAGTTCGCTGACAGCGTATCCTCTCTTTTGTGAAAGCCCTTGTTGCCTTTTGAAGTTCTCTTTATTTTTTTCTATATATCTTTGATAGACTTCGTCCGCGTCCATGCCGATCTTTAGGCACATGCTCATAAAGAAATGAAATATGTCTATCAGCTCTTCCTTAACTCTTTGATAATCTACGGTTTTTGGATTTTTCCACCATTTGAAATTTACTTCGTCAAGAAGTTCGCTTAGCTCGCTTATCATGGCTAAGGTCTCTTTCTGCATCCATTCATCGGGAGTGATGTTATGTAAATTTCTCTTCTCTACTACCTCAAGGTCAAATTTCCTTTGCATATCAAACAGCTCTTGAAGTCTGTCCATATTATTCTCCTTTGACAAAGTACTCTAACAAATCTTCCTCAATAGGTTTGCCCACATAGCTCAAGCTTGAAAGCGATATATTCATGATGAAGTCCAAAGCTTTTTTTATGTCGTCGGCGGTCACGGCTTCTATATCGTTTAATCTATTGTCAAGATTGTATGCCTTATTCATTAGTATACCATATTTTCCGCCCGCTTTCATTAAATGTGCGGAACTTTCCGCAGCAATTATTATTGCGGACTTAAATTGGGCTTTGCTCTTTTTGATTTCTTCTTCGCTAAAGCCTTCCTCTCTTACTTTCAATATGACTTCTCTTATTGCTTTAAGCGCTTGTTTGACGGAGGATGGATTGGTGGCAAAGAATATATTTACAAAGCCTTCTTCCACATATTGCATATCCAAAGAATAAATATTATACACCAATCCAAGCTCTTCCCTTATTCTTTGAAAAAGTCTTGAACTCATACCACCGCCAAGCATATTCATAATAATACTTGACGCTGGAGAGAGCTTTTCGGTAAGCCCAAAAGAGGGAAAACATATCCCCACATTCGCCTGCTCGATATCCTTTTCTTTTTTGAAGAACTGTTTGGAAGGGACGGCTCTATCCTTTTTGAACACTATGGGGTCCCTATGGATAGAATTGATATTGAAATATTTTTTTACAAGCTCCACGGCTTTTTCTTTGGTGATATTGCCCGCAATGGAAATCATGGTGTTTTGGGGCGTATAATAGTTTCGCATAAAATCGTCAATGGTCTGTCTGGTAAAGCTGTTGACGGTTTCGGGTGTTCCCAAAATGGGAAGAGCAAGGATATCGTCGCCAAAATGAGCCTGACTTAAGAGCTCCATACATTTGTCTTCAGAATCGTCTTCGCCCATGCTTATTTCTTCAAGCACAACTCCTTTCTCCCGTGCCATATTCTCTTCGGTGAAAGTAGCGTTATAGTATAGGTCGCTAAGCATCTCCATGCATTTTTCCGCGTATTCGTCTATTGCAACGGTATAGTACGCCGTATGGTTTTTGGATGTAAAAGCATTTATTTGAATGCCGTATCTTTCCATTTCTTCAACTATTTGGTAGGCGCTTCTGGTAGTTGTGCCCTTGAATACCATATGTTCAATAAAGTGGGCGATACCGTTGTTCTCTTTGTTTTCATACATACACCCTGCGCCTACAAAAACTCCCGTTGATATAGACCTTGTATGCTTCATTTGTTTAACCCAAAGCCTGAGACCGTTTGTAAAAGTAATAATATCCATTAAAAAATTCCTCTCTGATGCTATCGTAGCCTATGTTTATTTAAGTATATTATATACTCATAATATTATTTTTACAAGTTCTTTATCTTTGCCGTATTCACTTATTATCATTGCCAATTTATGTTTGTAATATGCTAAAAACGGCTATAAACATACAAAAAGCAAGACCTATGATGTCTTGCTTCTTTGATTGTATGTGTGGCTCTTATGTCATAGTCTATAAAATTTTGTATTCTCGCATTTAACACAGCGGGAGGGCGCTCCCCCGTCGCTTTCGTTTATAATTCCGCAGCTTGTGCATTTGTACTTTTCTTTGCCCGATTTATTTATTAGCTGGAGCATATCGTTCATGGATTCGTGTGTCATAAAGGTCTTTCTCCTTTTTTTATTTTATTTTGCTCCTAACCGTTTTTATTTATACTGCTTGTTCATGTTTTTTGGCTTAAACGGTTATAATTCTTATGAAAACAAAGGCAAGCTCTCCAATAGATTTGTTTCCAAAAAACCTAACCTTTATACCTAATAAAAGGCGGGGCAAGATCTGTCAATAATACTTTCATTTCTTAATGAAAATTAATCATTACTTTAATTATATGTATGTAAGAATATTTTTCGTAAGCAAAAAATTTTTCAATATAAATAAAAAGGCTCGTCAAGAACCGACAAGCCTATTATTTTTTGGATAGATACTTTATGCGGCGAACATTTGAACAGAGCCTTCAATCCAGCTGTCGAATATCTTGCCTACATCGGTTTTGCATGCCCTATTAAAAGCCTTATATAGGTCTTCTCTTTTGGCTATGCCAAGGCAGTTATCTTCATAAAAATACTTCAAGCTCTTTTCAAATTTCTTCTTGCCCACCACATCGTATACGGTCTTGAACATAAGTGCAGATTTGTCATAGATTATTGTATTATAGTCTGTTGAGGAATACTCATATATCGGCTTATCCATGCGGAGAACAAAATCGGGGGAGTTCAATTCTTTAAGCTTTATATAGTTCTTATAGTTCAAGTCAATATCCTTAAAGCCGTCTTTGAACTTCTTTTCCTCCCCTCTTAATTGGTAGTAATAAAGAGTGCAAAAAGTCGCCAGTCCCTCGTCAATAAAGCTTTCATTTATGCTGTCTGTACCCACAAGCCCATACCACCACTGATGTGCGGTCTCATGAATGACAACACTTTCTTTGTCCTGCTGGGAGCTGGAAACCCAAGACATCATGGGATATTCCATTCCGCCGTATGCAAACGCTGTCTCCACCACCCTATAACTATTATAAGGATAGTTGCCGAATGCGTCGCTAAAAGTCTTTAAGGCACTTACTGCCGCTTCCAGCGTGTCGGACGGCTTGTCATCGTTTATATAATAGTAATACACCGTAATCTTGTTCGCCATTTTGGTCATTATTTTGAATTCTTGGCTTGCTGCCATTGCAAAATCCCTTACCTTGTCGGCTCTTATTTCGTAAACTCTTTTGCCCTCTTGCAATTTATTGGAGATTATATCGCCCGTTGCTGCAAGTTCAGTTTTTTGGGGGACTTTTACGGTGACAATATAGTTCGCTGTCTCCGAATAAAAAGGGTCGCCTACTTTGTGGAAAACATCATCTCGCCATTTGTCGTTCTCAAAAACCGCAAGTATTGGATAGAAGTTTCCAAGGTTTATGGTATTGTTATATTCGCCAAGCCTTAGGTTGCATTGAGGGATAATGACAATAAAATCAATCACTACCTCTAAAGTCTCATTAAGAGGCAAGGGCTTGATAGGCACAATCAAAAAGTTCTTATCCTGACTTACGCTAAAGTCCACAGCGTCCTTTCCTATCGACACTTTTGTGATGTTTATCTCCCCATATTTCAATAATTCGTCTCTGTACGCTTTGTTAGGAGAGCCCTCGGAATAGGAATTGGGGTAAAGGTGAAACCTCAATTCACTTAAATTCTCCTTGTAGGTGTTTGTCATAATAAGCTTTAAGCTGCCCTCAAGGTTCTCTTCAAGCTCTAAATTCATAATGTATGTATTTGGGATATCCTTGTCAACGGGTTTTTTACAGGCATAAAGTCCTACCGTCGCCAATAAAAGTACTAATATAATTAAAAATATTTTTTTCATATTGCCTCCCGCTAATTAAACATTATATTGGCGCAAAGAGTAAAATATGCCTTAATCCGACCTTTTTCGATATTTACTTTTTATTTACAAAAAATGTAATTAAAAATTTGTTGACATTTGAAAATATAGATACTATCATATATTTAATAAATGCTCATAATTTTCCCCCTTATCATAAAGCAAAGGAGTATCCATTTTTTTTCGGATGCTCCTTTGCCTTTACTATTTTGTTTTTTCCGCTTTTATAGAAGCGGAACATAATATAAATTCTTAGGTTATATCACTTGGTTTATGTGTACCCTTTCTTGCTATGAAAAAAGCTCAAAGGTTGCTTGCCGCTATTGCTCCGTCTGCGGTGGCAGTGAGAATTTGCCTTAAGGGCTTGTATCTTATGTCTCCCGCCGCATACACGCCGGGGATGTTGGTGCGCATGCTCTCGTCGGTAAGAATATATCCGTCCTTTAGCGTTATGACATCTTTGACTAAATGGGTTTGGGGCTCTTGCCCTATCGCTATAAAGAGTCCGTCAACGGCGATTTCTCTTTTTTCTTGGGTCTTTTTATTTAAGACTTCTATACTTTCAAGAGGCATGCCGTTAAGTTTGGTTACTACGCTGTCCAAAACTTCTTCTATTTTCGGATATTCTCTCATTTGCTCAACCAGTCTGATTGAGCCCCTATATTCATCCCTTCTGTGGATAATATAAATCTTCTTTGCCAATTTTTCAAGATAAATCGCATCGGTTAAGGCGGTGTCTCCCCCTCCCACTATCGCCACTGTTTTATCTTTGAAAAAGTTGCCGTCACAGGTGGCACAATACGACACGCCGTTGCCAATAAGCTGCTTTTCCCTTTCAAGACCTAACCGCCTTGCCTTAGCGCCCATAGCTAAAATAATATTATAAGAATTGAATTCTCCCGAATACTCTGTCTTTATGTTTTTTACTTGACCTTTTAGAGAGATTTCTACTATATTGTCATATATAAATTCCGCACCAAACCCTTCAGCTTGAGAGCGCATATTCTCGGTCAGTTCAAAACCCGATATTTTCTTAATACCTGAATAGTTTTCTATCTCTTGCGTTAAGGAAGCTTGACCGCCGATAGCGTAGTTCTCTACAATAAGCGTTTTCTTTCCCGCTCTGGCAGCGTATAGAGCCGCTGTCAAACCCGCAGGTCCGCCTCCGATAATAATCACATCATAAATCATATTTGACCTCTTTTTTATTGTTCTTACAGCGAAAAGATAACTTCGCCGTCTTTGTCATAAAGTGTGCCGTTTTCAAAACGGAAATTGTCGTTTTCATCGTCTATAATAAAATACTCAAGCGCAGTACATCCCTCAAAAGCATTCGGAGCTATATATAGCATAGACTTATTAATTTCCACGCCCGCAAGTCTGTTCTGATTCCTAAACGCATAATAGTATAGCTGAGTAGTTCCTTCATTAAATCTTGCTCTATATCCGATATCCATTTGTCCTTTATAAGCATACGCCACATTTCCGATATAAACCATTGTCTTATCGGGTTGAGAATTCAAAAACGCCCCCAGCCAAGGCATATCATTAAGCGCGTCTATGCCGATATAAACAATATCCTCTCCCTCAAATTCCATAACATTGACCAGACCTTGAAAAGCTGTGGACGGAATTTCCAATTCCCCGATTAAGCTAACCTTTTCAAGGCTTGCCATATTGGCTAAGATATTTTCCGCAAGCGCACCTTGACCGTATATGGTTATATTCTTAAGCGCTGACGGTATATAATAAACCTCTCCGCCTTGTTCCGCCTGATAACTTGCGACAAACATCTTTTTACCAAACAGCTTGCCAGCGGGCTTATCTTTGGTGATACCAAGACTGCTTAGATTATAACAGCCTACAAAAGCATTGTCGCCTATATATTTTATTTGAGATGAATTGAAGTCTATTAGTTTTGTACAATTGGAAAAAGCGAATTCTCCAACGGATTTTATATTGTTGAGAATGAAGTCAAATTCGGCACTGACATTGTTATAAAATGCATATTCTCCTATATAAGTCAAGGTAGATGGTATCCTAAGCGTTTGAAGCGTTTGCAGTCCGTAGAAAGCATATCCTCCAATTTCCGTAATATCTTGTGTAAATGTGACTTCGGATATCGAATTCAAACCATATAGCAGGTGGTCTGCTATTTTTTGGGTGTCCTTAATAATCACTCTGTTAAGCGTGACGGGTATATAGTATTTTTTATAATTATGGTCTATCTGATAGCTTTGAGGATATGACGCCGTTCCAAAAAGCGAATGAATAGGTTTATTTCCAGTGACGCTCAAAGAACGAAGACTTGAACATCCGTTTAATATTCCGTTTCCTAACTTTGCAAAAGAAGGCAAAACGATCTCAGTGAAAGCTTGACAATTTTGGAATGCATAGTCGTCAATAGAGGTTATACCGCTATGTAAAGCAATATTTGCCAAATTGACACATCCGCTAAAGGCATATCTTCCGATTGAGGCGACACCGCTTGAGATACTCGCATAGGTCAAGCTATCTAAATTCATATAGGCGAAGTCCACTATCTTTGAGCCCAAAATTTCGATATAAGACAGCCCTTGCGGTATATAGTAGGTGGTATTGTTTTGGATAGCGGGATAGCTGTTTGCGTAAAAATTTTCGCCAAAGAGGTTTCCTAAAACAATGTCTCCCGACAAAGACAAGCTCTCTATACCGCTTGATCCATATAAGATATCTGAGCCAAAACTCTTGACTGACGCCGCTATATTAACAGTCTTTAAGGAAGCCATATCGGCAAAAGCAAAATCAACTATTTTTGCGGAAGGCTCTATTACGGTTATTGTATTTAGGGACTGGGGTATATAATAGGTCTTACCGCCTTGTACGGCGGGAACGCTCAAATCAAAATACTCTTCCCCAAACAAAGAGCCTATTGTATAATATCCGCTTGTATAAATAGAGCTTATTGAAGAACAATCATAGAAAGCCTTTTCACCTATTTCAGCGATTGAAACGGGCAGGTATAGGGAAGTAATAAGATTTTGACCCATGAACGCTTTAGGCGATATTCCCATGGTGTTTTCGTTAAGCTCCAAACTGCCTTGAATAGTTCCAATATGCGAATAAGCCACTCTTCCGATATAGATTGTTTGGTTGTCTATGCCAGCTGTCTTGTCAGCGTACCAAGCCGTATCATGAAAAGCTTGTTCGCCGATATATATCAAGTTGTCTTCCAGCTCATACTCAATTTCTATGAGATTGTCGCATTCTTCAAAAGCAAAGTCTTCCACTCTGACCACGCTTGAGGGCATAACAAGGCTTTCCAAAGATGTGTTGCCGCTAAAGGCGTATTCCCCAATTGTGGAGATATTGGACAGCAGATAGGTCTTCACGGCATAGAAGCCTTTGAAAGCGTAAGGTACTATGGCGGTCATAGTGTTCGAAATGTCTATCACTTCAAGCGACAAGGGAATAAAATAGTCAGTGTCTTGATAATTTACCGAATAGCTTTCTTCATAATAAGTATCGCCAAAGAATTCTCCGGCATATTTATCAGAAGAAAGAGACGCATATTTAAGGCTTTGACAACCGCTAAAGACACCGTACCCCATTTCTTGGATTGACTGGACTTTAACCTCTTCCAGCAAGGCGCAGTTCTCAAAAGCATAGTCTCCAATGATTAAGGAACGAATAAGCGCAAGCTCAAATATGGTGTTTTCCAAATTAGCAAAAGCTCTTTCGCCGATATATCTCAATCGGGAATTTTCTTCAAGCGATATGTTTTCTATTGAAGCACAATTATAAAAAGCATATTCCCCTATCGTCGTGATAGACAAAGGCAGAACAAACTTTTGGATTTCTTGGGCCTCATGGGAAGAGATTAGTTTTTCGCAAGCATAGAAAGCATAGTCTCCAATCTGTTCCAGTCCCTCGTTTATGACAACTCTTTCAAGCCCTAAGCATTGATAGAAAGCATAGTCTCCAATTTTGGTCACACTGGACCCCAAATCAACTACTTTTAAGCTTTTGCAATTATAGAAAGCATATTCTGTTACGCTTTCGCAAGCGTTAGAGATATAGACAAAAGTCAAGCTCTTAGGAACTGAATAATATTCTCCATTAAGCTCGATTATATCATAATATTCCGCATCCAAAACAGAGCCGAACATCAAGAATAATTCCTTGTCGACAAGGGTAGTTTTCTCAAGGTTCTTGCAGTCATAAAAGACATCTTCTCCATAAGATTGAATATTAGGGGCGACGAATTCTAAAAGCCCGTGACAGCTGTAAAAAGCGAAATCGCCCACTTCTAAAAGCTCATTTAAAACCGCCATATCAAAGCTGGTGCTGTTGAGTCCATAAAAAGCACCCTCTCCGATATATTCAAGGCTATTTTGGCTTAAGAACTTGACCTCTTCAAGGTCGGCTCCCTCAAAGGCGTAACTTCCGATACGCTTGACGCCTGCGGGGATATGGACAGACGATATATTGCTCATACTAAAAGCGTATCCGCCTATCTCTTTCAAGCTTCCGCCGTCAAGAATGAGGCTTAAAGCGTGACATTCTCTAAACGCACTCTCCCCTATATATTCGATTGCTTGACCAATTACAATTTCATTTAGAGAGATACAGCCATAGAATGATTCGTCCTCTATTCTCTTAAGCAAGGTGTCTTGGATATTGATTTCTTCCAAGTTCTCACAATTCTTAAAAGCTCCTTTGCCTATTGAATTCACGCCTTCGGGCAAGACAACTTTTTTCAAATTGTGCTGATTTTCAAAGGCGTAAGCGGCTATCGCTGTGGTATCAGGCGCAACTGTAAGTATATATTCCTCGTCCATTTCTCCCTTAAAGCCCGCCAAGACTTTGCCGATATATATCTCGCCCGATTGACTGTCTTCATAAGGCGTTTCCTTGAAAGCCTCAAAACCCGCCTCAAAAAACGAAGATAGAATGACCACATTTTCAAGCAAGGAGCAGTTATAAAAAGCTCTGTCCCCGATATAGCTAACATTCTCATATATCGTAAAAGACACGATAGACATGCATTCATAAAAAGCATAAGCCTCTATTCTTTCAAGCTCATTTGTTTGGGGTATAACGATACTATCCAGTTCGCCATTTTTATAAAAAGCATATTCTTCGATAACCGTTATGTCATACGGCATAATGATATTTTTTATTTTACTGCTGTTAAAGGAGTGCTTTACTATCTTTTGGCTGCCTTCAACAATTGTGATATTCTTTAAGCTCTTGGGTAAGTAATAATCTTTGCTATCGATTGTTACAGTATAGCTGTTGTCAAAATCTGTATTGCCGAATAGCGAATAGAGCGGAACACCACCGTTCAAGGCGATATGGTTAATCGCAGAGCATCCCGCCAATATACCTTTTCCTAAATTCACAGCCGAAAGAGGCAAGGCGATAGAAGAAAGGGATACGCAGTTTTCAAAGGCAAAATCGCCTATGGTGTGGATAAGGCTTCCTCTTTGTATATTGAGACTTGAAAGCGATTCGCACCCTGAAAAGGCTTTTTCACCAATAGTTCTTACCGAAGCGGGTATGGTGACCGATTGAATAGAGGCGATACCTTCTAAAGCAGAATCTACGATGTATTCTGAATTGTTAGCAATTCTTAAATTGGTTATATTTATATTAGAATCGCCAAACAATTGGCTTAAAAGGAAACAGCCCGAATATTCAAGGGTTTCAAGGCTGTCACAGCCCTTAAGGATTTCTTCTTGGATTTCTTCAAGGCAGAAAGGAAGATTTATGCTCAAAAGATTTGTATTGTTATAGAATGCTCTTTTCCCGATTTCTTTCAATTGACTGCCGCCGGCGATATTGACCGTTTCCAAATCGACGCATTCGGCAACAGCCATTTCACCAATCCTGACCACGCTTGCGGGAATAGTAAGCGCCGTGATATTCGATTGATAAAAGGCATAGTCAGCGATTGCATATGTTCCAAGCTCTATATTGACGCTGCCTTTTGTGTTGCTCTTATAGCCATAGGCAATTCTGCCTATATAAAGGACACCTTGCGGTGCTTGCTCAAACCACTGTGTTCCCTCAAAGGCATTCGCCCCGACGAATTTCAAGCTCTCTCTCATTTCCAAAACGATAGTGATAAGGTTTGAGGCGTCTTTGAAAGCGTTCTCTTTTATAATGCTCACGGTGGGAGAGAAGATAACTTCCGTCAAGCTCTCCACGCCTTGATAAGCGTTTTCTTTGACTTCAACCGCTCCAGAAGATATTCGCAAGCGGAAAAGATTTTGGGGAATTTCGCCAAAGAGCGTGATTATGTCCATGCCGTTTGTGGAAAGCTCTTCTATATTCTCACATCCATAAAAGGCGTTTTCTCCAATATCAGTAACGCTTAATGCCCAGAACTTTTTAAGCTCTTTGCAGTCATAAAATGCTTCTTTTCCAAGTGATTTCAAAGACGGCAGTTCGGATATATCAAAAATAGTATCCCTAAGACCATAAAAAGCCATGTCTTTGATATCTATAAGTGCGCTTCCGACTATTGTTATCTTTTGGATTTGGCTGGACATAAACGCTTGGCTGTCTATTGTCCTAACCCATGCGGGAATGAGTATTTCATCGGTTTCTATATTCGAAAAAGCATCATTCAGCGTCCTTAGGCTTTGCGGAATGGTGATATCCACCGCTCTTGTAAAGGAAAACGCCTCAGAGCCGATATCTGATAGTTGAGAATCTCCGCCAATAATGATTTTCACAGGGGTGTTATAAAATGCCCTTTGTCCGATAGATTCCAAGGCATTTGGCAAGACCAAGTCTATATCAAGGTTAAGCTCTGAAAAAGCCTCTTTTCCAATCGTGGCAAGTTCGCTTTCCGCATGTATCCTAAAGTCGGCTAACTGCTCAATTGCCTTAAACGCTCCTTCTCCTATATGCTTGACGGTTTTGGGAAGTTCAAATTCGATAAGTGCGGCTCTATAAAAGGCATAAGCTCCGATTTCGGTTAATTCGCTATTTTCTGGCAAATCTATTTCTTCAAGGTTTATGCTGTTGTAGAACGCTCTTTCTCCGACAACCCTCAATGTAGAGGGAAGAATAACCTTTTCAAGGTTTGGTTGATTTTCAAAAGCCGCAGGGGCTATGGCAATGGTTCCCTCTTTAAGCGTGAGCATGGAGGGCATATCCCCTACAAAAGAATATGCGATATTGTCTATATAGACCACGCCTTGGGCGGTCTTTTGCTGTTCGTTGAACCATATGGTGTCATAAAAAGCCATTGAGCCGACATAGGATATTTGTTCTGATTCAAATATAACATCATAAAGGCTTAAGCAGCCCATAAAGCTTTGTTCGCCAATATACCATACATTTTGGGGTATAGAGATTGTTGTTAAGCTTTGAGAATACTTAAACGCCTGCTTGCCTATCTTCTCTAACGAATACGGCAATAAGATATCTGTCAAGGATACATTATTATAGAAAGCCCTTTCTTGGATATCCTTAACCCCTTCGCCCAAAAATACATTTTCCAAATAAATACATTCGGCGAAAGCGTTCTTTCCAATAACGGATACACTATCGGGAATGCTGACGGCGGTAAGGGTGCAACCATAAAAGACCTCGTCTTCGATTTCGCTTAAGCCACCTTGACCGAAACTAACCTCTTGCAGCCCGCTTTCCCTAAACGCCGCCTTGCCCAATTTTTCAAGGCTTGTGGGAAGACTTATTGATAGAAGATTCGGATTGAAAGAGAATGCATAAGCACCTATTTCTATAAGGCTGCTTTGAGCGTCAAAGATAACTTTTCTTAAAGCGTTTTCAACCGACCTATCTCCCGCAAAAGCATAAGCACCTATTGTATCCAATTTTTGGGGCAGCGTTATTTCCCTAAGCGATTTGCACTTGTTAAAGGCGTTGTCGCCTATCTTAATCAGATTAGAGCCGCCCTCAAAGGTGACGACCTTAAGCTCCAAGCAGTTCTCAAAAGCACTTGAACCGATTTCTTTTATGGTGGCGGGAACAATCAATTCTTCAATTGCCGTCAAGCCATAAAAAGCCTTAGGAGCTATTTTAATGACTTGGATACCGTTATAGAATGCGGGAATATATAGCACATCTTCAAATTCAGCGTTCGCTGCCGCTTTTATGGAATATCCGCCCCCAACCTCTATAAATTCAAAATTTTCATAATTTGTGGGTTGAGGATAGATATTCGGGTATTCGTCATAGGCTTGTCTGTAACTTTCAAGATATTCAAACGGGGCGAATATCTTTATCATATTCTCAATATTTTCAAATACACCTTGCGACAAAGCGGGGGCCTGTGCTGACATAAAGATAATATCGCTTATACCTTCACAGTCCTTGAATAATAGCGCTGTCAAGGATTCGGCGGTTGAGCTTATCCTCACTCTCTTAAGCGATGAGGGGATATAATAAGTTCCGTTTTGGTCAACCCTATAACTATTTTCAAAATAGCCACTGCCAAAAAGCGTTCCCAAGGTGTTCTTTCCGGTAATGGTTATTTCCTCAAGATTATGTGCTTGGGAAAAAGCGTTGACGCCTATTGTCTCTATGCTTTCAGCATGAAGAATTCTTAGCCCCAGACAGTTATAAAAAGCGTAATTGCCTATATGTTTCAGATTGTCGAACTTGTCATAGACAATATCCGCTAAAAAGCAATTATAGAAAGCATAATTTCCTATATATTCAATATCGCTTGAAAGGATAATCTTTTTGATGTTTGAGCATTCATAAAAGGCATAGTCGTTGATTGTTTGTACATTTGATATATGAATCTCTTCCAGCGAATAGTTATTTGCAAAAGCGTATTCCCCTATTTCGCCGACTCCTTGGGGCAGATAGATTTCCACAAGATTTTGGTTGTTTTCAAACGCTCTCTCTCCTAAATATTCAAGTTCGCTTAAGGACGAAATCTCCGTATAGACAAGACTTATACAGTTTGCAAAAGCGTTGGAACCTATACTTTTTACGGTGTCGGGTATATCAATATTTTCCAATCCCGAACAGTTATAAAACGCCTTTTCTCCAATTTCCGTAACATTCTCAAGAGTCGCTATCATTATCGCACTTGCGTTCTCAAAGAAGTTTTCGCTTAGTTTTCCGCCCAAGAAGTTTATTTTGGTCAGAGTTTGGGGTATATGATATACCGTTCCCCTTTGCTCTGCGGCATAACTTCCCTCATAAGCCTCTTCTCCAAAGAGCATGCCCAAAGTGATGTTGTGATAGTCGTTTATTTTATCATTATAGAGAGTAATCTCGCTTAAAGCTCCGTTCGCCTTAAGGATAGTCAAGGTTTCGTCCAGATTTATGGACGGAGGCAGAACGATTGAATTGAGCATATTACAATATGCGAATGCTTTTTCGCCTATAGTTTGAATATAGCTGGTTTGTCTAAATGAAATGTTATAAAGCTTGATGTTATAAGCAAGCGCTTTAGCGCCTATAACGGTCAATCTGTCCGGGAACTCCACATTCCTTATCTCTTCGCATCCCAAAAAGGCTTTGTCGCCTATATGCAGATAGTTTACGACTTCTCCTTGACTGGTTTGCACAAAGGCGTCTTGGAAGCTCACCGACTGCATAAGGTCATTGTCCATGAACGCTCCCTCGCCGATTTCCCTAACGCTCCTTGGGATATAAAGCGTCCTTAATCCGCTGTTTTGGAAAGCGTAAATACCGATTTGTTCAAGGTTGACATTCACTCCAAAAGACAATTCCCCCAAGCAAGAGTTGTTATAGAAAGCATAGTCGCCTATCTTGGTAAGGGTGGAGGGAATTCCCAAGGGAATGACTTGGTCATCAACGACACCTAACGATTCGCAGTTATAAAATGCCCATTGCCCTATCTCCTGAATGCCGTCCGCCAAGACGATTTTCTTAAGACTTTTTATATTCATAAAAGAATACGGCGCGACTTTTCTATCAACAGGGAAATTATCCTCCTTGAATACTATTTCTTTAAGCGAATTGGGAATATAGTAGTCATTTGCATAAAACGCTTTTATCTCAAATATGTTATCCCAATTTCTTCCTTGGGGAAGAATAAACTCCCCGATTTCCGAAACCGCTCTAATCCCCGACAAAAGCTCTTCTAAATTAAAGTAAAGCGAATACTTTTCTTCGTCCTCGTCATAATACGGGCTTGAAAAACTATGCGTAATGCTGCCCAGCCTCAAAATATCGACTGCTTCCTCGTTCTTATTCAAAACATTCTTTACATATATTGTATAGTTTATGGGATATACATCATATAAATCCGCAAGCGGAGCCCATTTTAAGTAAACTCTCTCTTCTTCCTCTTCAATTTCATAATCCAGAGCTTGTTCATCTGTCTGATACGCCAAATATGAGTTGTCAAAGCTGTCCAAGCCGAAGAAATGACCTAATATTCGGTCGCCGTATATAATCATTTTTTCAAGGCTTGTGCAATCTTTTAAGATAGATTCCCCTATGTTCTCAACGCTCTTGGGAATGGTGATTTCTTTTAAGGCATCGCATCCCGAAAAAACGTTGTTGCCTATGTACTCAATTCCTTCCTCCATATTTACCACAGTCAATCTATTACAGTTATAGAATGCATTGTCATAGATAGCTTTTATGGAACTCGGGATATCCACTCTGACTATTTGGCTTATGCCGTTAAAAGCGTCAGGGGCGACTGCTTTAATGCCATTGGGAAGGGCAAGGTTTATTTCGCCGTATTTGCCAGCGTTCTTAAAACTCAAGGCTATATTGCCTATGGATATTATGCCGTCGGGTTGAAAATTAATCCATTCGGTACTGTCGAACGCTTTGCTTCCAATATAATCGATATTGCTGTCAGGGGAGAATACTATCTTTGAGAGATTGTCGGCATTTCTGAAAGCCTCGGCTTCAATTCTCTTTATGGTAGCGGGCAAGTATATTTCCGTTACTGATGAACGATGCAAAAACGCCCTAAAGCCTATCTCTTCCAAATTGCTGTTTGAGGGGATATATAATTCTCCTTTAGCCATAAGACCGTGACTGTCGCTTGGAATGGCGAAAGCGTATTCGCCGATTTTTACAACAGAGGACGGAATACGGATATTATGAACAGCCACACAGTTTTGCAAGACATTATTTGCGATATTTGTTATACCGTCTCTGAAATTTATTGTGGCAAGATTGACGGGCAGTCTTCTTGTGATGTTTTGGTACACATATTCGCCTTGAGCGTTTTTGACAAATTCGCCTTGAACGTCCCTAAGTCGAGATAATTGGGTGACCTCATAGCTATTAGGGAATGCGTTCTCACCAAAATAGTCAACTATGGGGATGTCGCCATTGATTGTAAGTTCGGTAAGAGAACGGCAGCCCGCAAAAGCGCCCTGCCCGATATTTATAATATTCGGCGCATTAAATTCAATAATCCAATCGCAATTCTCAAAGGCGAAAGCGCCTATGATAAGTAAATTTTCCAGCCCCTCAAAATTCAGTTCGGTAACGCTTAAATTGGAGAAAGCATAGTCGCCTATCTCCATAATCTCTTTGGATATGTTGATTCTTCTTATGTTATGGCTGTTTTGGAAAGCTCCGCTTCCGATTGTAGTTAGGTTTGCACCCTCGGGTATATTGAAGGAACTCAACGCCAAACAGCCATAAAAAGCCTTTTCGCCTATCTCTTGGATATCTTTAGAGATAGAAATTTGAATTAAAGAGATGTTTTGATAAAACGCTTCTTTAGAAATCGTTTGAAGTCTGTTTTTGTCCGCGAACTGTACGGTCTCTAAGTTTTGACAGCCATAAAACGCCCTTTCCCCTATTCTCGTCACGCCCACGGGTATTAGAATTGAGGTCAAGTCCATTCCCTCAAAAGCCCTATCTTCTATCTCAATGACCAAAAGCCCCTCATGGCTGTTTGGTAAAACAATGTTCGAAGATAATTCGGCATCCTCTTTGGGCCTTATGGCATAGCCTCTTTGGTCCTCATTAAGAGTGAACTCAAATTTGTTTTTGTCTTCAGCGATATGGTCATTTATTTCTATCCAATACGCATAGACCGTCAAGTCGTCATAGATATTGTCTATGCTTATGGGGTTGTCAAATTCGCTGTCCTCAAACCATCCGCCAAATATGTATCCGAACCTGTACTGCTGAACGGGAAGGTCCAGCCTCTGTCCGTAAGCAAAGTTCATTTGGGACGGCGTCTGGTCGTCCGAATCCACCAGATCCACGGTCAAGATTCTGTCTGTATAGACAGCCTTGACTGTCATATTTTCAATTATGTTCGAGAAATCTTGAACGCTCCAATAACCCGTATAACCCTCTACCAAAGGCACTTCGGGTATGTCTTCAAGGGCTTGCCCGTAAGGGGTTTCCCTTATATACAAAATATTCCCCTCTTCATCTTCAAAGGTTATCTTTTTGATGATTGGGGTATATATAGCATAAACTACAACATCCGTCCTTATTTCTGTAAAATCGGTTATTTCCCACTCCGCCGTATATCCCTCTTTTTCGGGAATTGGAGGAAAAGAGGAGGGATTTTCCCCAAATTCGATATCGGTGGTTCTCAATGTTAGTATCTTATCATCGTCCTCCACTCTGAAAACTGCAGTAAAGAAGTTCTTGGTATAGACTGCGGTTATTGTGGTGTCTGTATAGAATTCCGAAAAGTCATCAATGTTCCATTGGGCTAAATAAAGGGGCTTGGGAGGCGTTTGCGGAACATCTTCTATGCCCTCGCCATAGTTGAGTATGTATTCTTTATAGAGCTCTCCGTCCACCATAAAGCTGACCGTTACTTTAGATGAAGCGCTTTGACAAGAGATAAACATACAAGAGATTATCAATAAGAATATAATCAGAAGGCACAGTTTCTTATAGCTTTTCATAAAGACTCCAACACAAATTATATATAAATATACATATAAAAGTATACATTATAATATATAATTTTGCAATAGGTAAATAAGGGGCGAAAATAATAATAAGGTCAATTAATAAAATCATAATTGTTGCAAATTAAGAGCGTATAGGATATAATACGACTATGAAATACTTATTTTTGACCTTACAATATCTTTTTAGGCTGGATAGCGGAAAAAGATTTTTAGCGCTACTTTTGATAGCTCTTCCGCCCTGTATTCTCTTGGCGTATTTTTTCCCCATTACGGGATACTTTGAATGGTTCTTTAATTACAGCGGCGACTATGGCTCTTACAGCGCGCTTTGGCTGTCGCTGGCGCAAAGAGACAGTTTGGGGCTTGGATTTCTGGTTTTGGGATACATTCTTCTTGTCCTGAGCGTCTCCGCAATCACTACCGCGGTTGCAAGAAGCGTCAGAATAGGCAAATTCCAGCTGAAAAATTTCTTATATTTAATAAATGAGAACTTTTTCCCATCTTTTTATACCATAACATTCTTTATTATTGCGCTTATGGTTGCTCAGTCCCTAATAGGTCTTTTCCTCTTTTTGTGGCAGTCCCTGCCTACCTTAACTGCAAGCTTTGTCGTATCAATAATATTTGTCTTAATAAGTCTTTTATTGCTTGTTTGGGCTTATTCGGGGCTTGCCCTATGGCTACCCATTATGAGCATAAACGGACTAAAACCCCATAAGGCGATCGCCGCCTCATATTCCAAGACCCATAACCAAAGACGCGAATTATTGATAAGCTATATTATTATTGTCGCAGGAATAGTCTTGATAGGGTTTATCTCATATCTTTTTGGCGATGTATGGTACATCAGCTGGATTATCAACACCTTGAACTATGCGATTGCAACAGTGTTTTTTGTTGTGTTAAGCATATTGAGCTATTTTGATATTGAAGGCATAACCAGAGAAGACTTGGTAAAAAGACCTTATCTGAGGAGGTAGTCAATGCAATTTAAGCATACCGTATCCCTATTCACCACAAACCTTTCCTTGTCCTATAAGGTACTGATATTGATATTTGTGGTGTATATTATTGCGGCGGCGATATTCGTCTCTATCATAGACCCTTTATTGGACGGATTATTCAATGTCTTGCAATTTGAAGGTTTGAGCCTATTACTTAGGGATATCATACAAAACCCCGTGGACAAGCTGTCAGAAATATGGACTATCTCCAGAAATTTCCTTTCCGACAATATCGGCATGTTGGTTTCAAGGCTTTTATATTTGGGGCTTTTATTGGTCATGGTGAGATTTTTTATCTCCATTTCCCTAACCCCAATCTCAAAAATGATATTCTCTAAGATGACTTCGGGATACTCAAATGGACTCTTTAGTAACCTAATCGCAAGTCTTTTGCCTTCTTTGGGTTACGCTTTCTTTTCCTCGATAATCTTCGCCTTGGCGGATATCGGCTTGTTCTTTTTGTGCTTGTCTCTGTTCTTTTGGCTCTATAAATTAATAAAAATCGGCTCGCTGCTCTTTGTGTTTGCCTTTTTTATTATTGTCTTTTCTATTAGGATAGCTTTATTCTCCCAATGGCTTAGCGTCATATGCGACGGACAAAGGAATATCTTCAAAGCCCTTGTGGAAGGAGTTAAACTAAGCCTCGCCTCATTTAAGGACTATTTTCCAATCATTCTCACATTCGTTGCCGTTTATATAACTATATTTACCACAAGCGCTTTCACAACCTTTGGAGTCTTGCCTATCATCACATTGCCAATGTTTCTCATTCTCTATTGTACCGCAAATCTTACTTGCTATTTTGACTTGAAAAATAAAAAATACTATATTGACGACGGCATAACCGTATACGATCCAACAACCCGTTTGAAAAATAAAAAATAAAGCGGTCGCTTTATAAAAAAATCCTATTTTCTCAACACTTTTTTTATCGACGGATAGATTTCTTCCACACTTTGCACAAAGAAGTCAATTTCCATGCCCTCAAAGTCTTTTTTCTTGCTAAAGCTATAAAGCACTATACCTATTTTTATGCCCGCATGTCTTGCACCGTTGACATCATAAATGGTATCACCCACCAATACGCATCTTTCTTTATCGATGTCGTGAGTGGAAAAAAGCTGATTAAGCACATCTAATTTGGTATAGATATTTCTCGGCGGGTCGACGCCGTATACACCGTCAAAATACCCTAAAATCCCGAAATTGTTAAGAACTTCTTTGGCAAGGTTGACTTCTTTTGTCGTCGCAAGGTATATTTTATTCCCCTCTTCTTTAAGACGCCTTAACAGCTTGTCCATGCCTTTATACATGTTGTTTTTATAAATTCCGCCTGCATCTTTATAGAGCTTGCGATATAGGTCGGCGGCTTTTTTGACCTCTTCATGGGGAAAATGTTTTTCCAAAGTCTCTTCAATGGGCGGACCTATATATGTCTTTAGCGTTTCTTGCGAAGGCAAAGGTAAATCATACCTTTCAAAAAGAAGCCTGAATGTTTGAAATATGCCCGGGCTGCTGTCAGATATTGTACCGTCCAAATCAAAGATAATATACATAGTTTTGACCTATTTCAAATAATCGATTTGCGACTTTATTCTTTCTTTTAGCTCAATATTCTTTTGGAGCTTTAGCCTCTCTTCTGCTACAAGCTTTTCAGGCGCTTTGGACAAAAACCCTTGATTAGAGAGCATTTTCTCTCCCCTTTGAATTTCATTTTCTGCCTTTTCAAGCTCTTTTGAAAGTCTGACAATCTCTTTATCAAAATCAATAAGTTCGCCCAAAGGTATATACAGTTCGGCGTGATTGGTTACCGCATTGGACACCTTTTGGGTAAGTTCCCCTTTGTCGGATATAAAGGTTATTTGGCTTACGCCGGCAAGCTTCTCAATATAAAGCCTGCATTCCTCTATCAAGTCCCTTTTTTCTTTTGAGACAATATACAAAGGTATCCTCTTTGTCTGACTGACATTCATCTCTGCTCTAATGTTTCTGACCTTGACTATGATTTCTTTGATTATGTCAAAGTCTTCTTCAAAATCATATTCCTTTTTCTGTTCGGGATATTTTTGGACCATGAGTATGTCCTTTTCAAAATAAGAGTATATTTCTTCGGTCACAAAGGGTATAAAAGGATGACATAGCTTTAGTATCTCTTTCAGAACATAGACAAGGACAGTCAAGGTCTCTGTCTTTTTATTCTCATCGCCCGAATACAAGATTGGTTTTGTCAATTCGATATACCAGTCGCAGAAGTCGCTCCATACAAAGTCATACAGTTTGGCTAAGGCAAGCCCTATCTCATAATGTTCTATATTTCTTCTAACTTCGCCTATAACGCCATTAAGTTTTCTTAGTATCCATTTATCGGCTGGCGTGTATTCAAAAGCACCCATTTGCTTCAAGTCTTTGCCCTCTGTGTTCATAAACACATATCTGGACGCGTTCCAAATTTTGTTTATGAAATTCCTTGAGGACTCCATTTTGTCTTCAGAAAACCTTGTATCCCCACCCGGAGCCACGCCCGTTGAGAGTGAAAACCTTAAGCTGTCCGCACCGTATTTGTCGATAAGTAAAATCGGGTCCACGCCATTGCCAAGAGACTTACTCATCTTTCTACCCTCGGGGTCTCTGACTATGCCGTGTATAAGCACTTCGGGGAATGGAACTTCACCCATATGCTCTAAGCCGGAAAAAATCATCCTTGCCACCCAGAAAAAGATAATATCATAGGCGGTGACAAGCAGGCTCGTGGGATAAAAATATTCCAAATCCTCGGTCTTGTCGGGATATCCCAAAGTAGAAAAAGGCCATAACGCAGATGAGAACCAAGTATCCAGCACATCTTCGTCTTGCTTTAGGTTCTTGCTTCCGCACTTGCAGGCTTTGGGGTCTATGCGGGACACTATCTGTTCCCCGCAGTCCTGACAGTACCAGCATGGTATGCGGTGCCCCCACCAAAGCTGTCGGGATATGCACCAGTCTCTTATGTTTTCCATCCAATTAAAGTAAATTTTTTCAAACCTTTGGGGAACGAACCTTGTTTCGCCCTCTCTTACGGCTTTTATTGCGGGGCTCGCCAAGGGTTGCATTTTTACAAACCATTGTTTGCTGACCATAGGCTCTATATCACAATCACAGCGATAGCATTTTCCAACATTATGCTTATAGTCTTGTATTTTTTCTATAAGACCCTCTTTCTTAAGCTCTTCCACAATGCGTTCTCTTGCGGTATATCTGTCAAGCCCTTTATACTTTTCAGTGTTCTCGCTCATCACGCCATTGTCCTCAATAACCTTAATGACTTCAAGGTTATGCCTTAACCCAATCTCAAAGTCGTTTGGGTCATGGGCGGGCGTTATCTTCAAAGCCCCCGTTCCAAAGTCCATTTCCACATAGTCGTCAGCTATCACGGGAATTTTTCTTCCCGTAAGCGGAAGTATAAGCTCCTTTCCTATGATGTCAAGGTATCTTTTATCTTTGGGGTTGACGGCGACCGCCGTATCTCCAAGCATGGTTTCAGGTCTGGTGGTGGCGATAATCACATATCCCTTGCCGTCGGCGTACGGATATTTGATATGCCACAAATGGCTGTCTTGCTCTTCATATTCCACTTCGGCGTCGCTCAAAGCCGTACGGCATGACGGACACCAGTTGATTATCCAACTGTCTCTATAAATCAGTCCTTTTTCATAGAGCTTGACAAAAACTTCCCTTACCGCCTTGGAACAGCGCTCGTCCATGGTGAACGCCTCTCTCGTCCAGTCGCAAGAGGACCCAAGTCTTTTCAGCTGCTCTACTATTCTGCCGCCATATTTTTCTTTCCAGAGATACGCTTGTCTCAAAAACTCCTCTCTTCCGATTTCGGCTTTGGTCTTATTGAATTTTTGCTTTATCATTTCCACGACCTTAAGCTCGGTGGCTATGCTGGCATGGTCTGTTCCGGGCAGCCAAAGCGTACAATCCCCGTCCATACGCTTATAGCGGATAATAATATCTTGCAGGGTGTTGTTCAAGGCATGCCCCATATGGAGCTCTCCGGTAATATTGGGAGGAGGAATGACGATAGTAAAAGGCTTTTTGGTTTTGTCTATCTTCGGGGTGAAACATCCCTCGTCTATCCATTTCTGATAAATTCTTTTTTCAAATTCCCATGGCTGAAAAGTTTTGTTCATGCTTTGTTCTCCTAGACGATGATTATTCTTCTTTGCTGTCGTTTTCGCCCTTATTCTCTTTTAATTCACGATATTTGTCAAGACCGATTTTCAAATAAATAAAAAATGCGGTATAGGTCAGTATTATTCCAAGAGCCAAAATGCCTTGGGATACATAATAAATAATATCTCTTGCCGTCTGAGCACCTATGATTTCAGGAACGGCAATAAAGAATGCCACAATGACGCCTGCCGACAACAATATCGACGCCAGCTTGCCCATGAAATTGGCTTGAATGACAATTTTTCTATTAATGAGAAGAGATGCAAGGATAATCATAGTCAGCTCTTTTACTGCCAATAACACTATAATCGCCCAATGGACATAGCCGATAATGACAAGACTTAGTATCACGCTCACATGCATTACTTTGTCGGCGAATGGGTCAAGGAATTTGCCAAGTTCGGTGACCATGTTGTATTTTCTGGCGATATGACCGTCAAACATATCCGTACTTGCCGCGAATAAAAAGACACCCAAACCTATGAGTACAAAATAAGTGTAATCCGCCCTTAAGCCCCCAAACAGTATAAAAAACACAAATATGGGTACACTTGCAAGCCTAATAAGGCATAACACATTGGGTACCATCCTCAATTCTTTCTGGTCAATTTTCATAATCCCGTCTCCTTATTTATTATCAAAAACTTATTTTTTATTATAACACAATAAATTTACAAAATAAAGCAAATTCAAAATGCCCCTGAACTTATTTGGATAAAAAACCTTATCTTTACCAAAATAGACTTACGGAGGAGATATGAAAGCAGTAATTATGGCGGGTGGCAAAGGCACAAGGCTTAAACCGCTTACCAACGATATTCCCAAACCTTTGATTAAAATTATTGACAAACCCTGTATGGAACATATCATAAACCTTTTAAGAGACCATAACATAACCCAAATCGCCGTGACTTTAGGACATCTTTCCCAACAGATTATTGACTATTTTGGAGACGGATCTCAGCTTGGAGTTGAACTCACCTATTTTGTAGAGGACGAACCCTTGGGCACTGCGGGGAGCGTTAAAAGCACCCAAAATTTTGTTTCAGAAGACTTCCTTGTCATATCCGGAGACGCTTTTACCAATATTGACTTATCCAAGGCGATAAGATATCACTTCGCCAAAGACAGTATCTTTACTCTTATAGCCCAGCCTCATCCTCATCCCCAAGGATTGGGCGTTTTGGAAATAGATTATAACAATAAGATAATTGATTTTATGGAAAAACCAGAGAATATAAAGCCTTCATTGATTAATACGGGGATATATATAATAAACAAAAGACTTTTGAACCTTATTCCCGACGGCTTTTATGATTTTGGGAAACAGCTTTTGCCGTCCTTGGTCGGAAAAATATACGCCTATGTCACTTATGAGTTTTGGTCGGATATAGGCACTTTGTCATCATATTATTACACCAATTATTTGATATCAAGGGACTTTAACGAAGAAATGGAGAAGCAAAAAATTCTTTAAGCGTCTTTATCTTTATCGGTGTAGATCATATCGTTCTGGGCGCTTTTTTTATTCTTCTTTCTTCTTGCGAACAAGGACACGGCGATACTCGCTGCCGCAATGAGGATAAAGACCAAAAGCACTATCAAAATTAGATAGCTCTTATCGCCTAACAAAACGGTCATAATGGTGATTATGCCGCCCGCAAAAAAATTGCCTAAGACAAGCGGAATCAAGGACTTTTTCAAGTCCATATTCATAAATAGAGCTATCGTCGTGCCCGTCCATACGCCCGTCGCCGGCAAGGGTATAGCTACAAAGGTAAAAAGACCAAGCATTTTATAAAAGGTTTTTCTCTTTGAGGTCTTTATATCTTCGGCTTTCAGTTCGGCTTTTTCCTCTATTTTATTTGCCTTGCCCTTAAAGATATCCTCCAAGGCGTGTCCCAAGCTCTTAAAAATTTTTGTGCTTTTAAGCCACCTTATTAGGGGTTTTAGAACAAGAGCCAGAATTGGCACTATGACAAGCGCACTTATACATGAAAAGATAAACGCAAACCAAGGCTTCAAGCCCATTTGTATGGCTATGGGGATAGCGCCTCTGACCTCTATCGCAGGAATCATTGATATAATAAAGGTAACCAAATAGTCATTTTTGAGCGCTTGCTGAAGCCCCGTAACAATAGTATTTATTGCTTGGTCCATTATCTTTCAAACTCCTTGAGATATTCCACCATATATCCGGCATAAGCGCCCGCGATGTTTTTATTGGTGACCGCCTCCATTTTTTGGAAAAAGGCGTTGCTGTTGACCTCTATCACCATAGCGGCTCCAACAAAGAAATCAATCCCGCAATAATCCAAATCTAAGCTTTCCGCCACCATTTTCGCACTTTTCAAGTACTCTTCGTCCAATTCCACCTTTTCAGCTTTGGAGGGCTGGGCGTTGCTCCTGAAGTCCCCGTTTTCGTTTGTCAGCATCATGCTGGCTATGACTTCGCCGCCTACTACAATAACCCTTACGCTCTTGCCCCTGCTTTCTTCCACAAACACCTGATATAAATGAGGCTCGCCCAAAAGAGACGGTTGGACTTTCTCAAGCTGTTCTCTATTTTCTATCAGATAAACGCTTTCGCCCAAAGAGCCTTTGGCTTTTTTTGCGACCATAGGGTATCCGATAGCTTTTTCAATGCTTTGTAAATATTCGTCTTGAATTTCTTGCCTTTCATACATCAGCGGAGCAATAAGCGTTTTTGGCAGATATATTTCGCTGTTTCTTGAAAGGTTGATTGAAGTTAAAATCTTGTCGTCACAGTTTTCTATGGCAAAAGAATTGTTGAATACAATCATTCCCGCCTGTTCAAGTATCCTTGCAAGATAGATATCCTTGTCCAAAAATACCGCGAAGTCCGCCCCATAATTTTCTTTTATGCCGTACGCCTCGCTGTTTTTGACCACTTCTATATCTTGCCCTCTTTTGACAAGTTCCTCTACTATCCTACCCACTTGGTGAGTGTAAGAAGAAGAATTATAAAAGCCGTTTCTTATAACAATGCCTTTCATATTATTTTACCACCAAACCGCAATTCGCCATTGTGATTGCGTTTCCATAGCTGGAAGCTATGGTCAGTTTCTTTGTATAAAAATTGAAATTATGCCTTGTCAGGTCTTGCACATGGTATGTGCTCTCTATTTCCTTTTGGGCGTGATAGGAGCTGTTCGGGGGAACAACGGTAAGATCCAGTGTATGCGAATTGTTAAACGCCCTATCAAACTTAAAGATAAAGAAGCCGTCTTGTCCAGTAGTTTCGGACGCTGTCTCAACGATTTCTGGTTTGCCGTCTATTGAAGTGGTCAAAGTGGCGTTGACTGTAATGTTACTTAATAAAGAGCCTATGCCCTCGTTCATCTTCCTATCTTGGTTTTTGTCGTTCCAGATGTAGCCGACGACAAAAGTATAGTCCATGTTTATTGCCCTTTGATAATTTTCCGAACGGTATCTTGCAAGCGTATAATCTTCATATTCATAAAGCGAAATACCATGCTTGTCCCTTATCGTATTGCCCTGATCGTCTTCCTTATAGTCGCTAAATCTCTGCATTCTGAATTCAATACCTTTTAGCGCCCTTATCCACACGGTGGGTGTCCAAGCGCTGACCGAATAGTTCTTGCCTCTGCTGGAATTGTTGTTCCTTTGTCGGTCGTTTAGGAAAGGGCGGGTGTTATAAGGTCCCCAATTGCATAAAGACGAAGTGTAATCGGGCTTTGAGGTAGGATATCCTACTCCCGTATCGTCCGAACCTTTGACGCTGTATAAATACCAGTCCAAACCCGCTCTATTCAATGCCCTGTATTCGTCGGTAAAGAGTTCAGAGTACTTTTGTCTCAATTGTAGATACGCCACATGGGTTTTGATATCCCTATAAACATCGGTTTGAGCAGGACTATATTCATAATCATATGGCGAAGTGAGGGTTTCTTGGCTCTTGCCCTCTACCAATTCAGCGCCCACTTCGACATTTTCGACCATATCCACGACAAGCCCTTTTGCCGTCGTCTTTTCAAGCATATCTTCAGCCATGCTCAAAAGCCCGAATTCGCTATCGATATCCCGCCATGACATATTGTGGTTAAATGAGTCGGAAGAGAGATACGGGTCGATAAGCGATGTCCTATGCGGCAAAACCTCCGCTCTGACCTCTCCTTTGGAATAATAAGTATATAAATAATCGCTTAAAGAAAGAGCAAGGTTGGCGCCTATGCCGTTCCCCACAAGCCTTATCTCATTCCCATAAGCTTGTTCAGGTATTTCGTCAAGGTACATCGCCGCCATTATTTCCGTCAAGGAGTAGTTAGGGATATCGTTGTATTCCCGCCCCTCTTCATTGAGATATGTCATATCCACGGAGTTGAAGATTTTTTTGCTTAGGTTTTTCATATTGTCGTCTGCAAATGCCTCATAATGAAACACGCCCAAGTTGTAGTTAAGGTCAAGCCAGTATTGATATAAGATACGGTCAAGCCCCTCTATGTTTCTGGTGATATTGTAGTTTAGGCTGCTGGATTCATAAAAAATATAATCGTCTTCGGGAAGCACCAGTTCATATTTATAGTCCCATGCTCCCGGGGTCTCGCCGTGTATGAAAATCATAGTTGGGTTGTCGACGTTGAATTCTTTATCCCCCAACCATTCAATATATATACTGTCTTTGGGAAGGTTTTTTATGTCCTCTAATTTTACGATATTCGAAGAGCTTTCCACTTCTGGGTCGCACCCCGCCAAGAAACCAATCGTCAATATTGAGATAAGCAATAAAGCCGCCATGTATTTAATTTTCATTTGCTTCTTACTCCTTATGGCTTTGTCAATCCAATGTTTATTATTATTAGGTCCGATTTTTTATAGATTGTGAAATTATCGGACTTATTATTTTTTGCTATCTTGTTGTTCATCAAAAAACGGTCGCCGCTTTTTGTGCTTATTTGATAGGAGCCCTTATCGGCTACTTTGATAAAAAATTCCCTGCCATTCGTTCCCGTAATATATATAGGCTCGATTGGCAGTATATAATATCCTCCGTTTTTTGTCAGCGTAGAGCCCAACAGCTTTGTTCCGTCATAGTTGACAAGATATAGCTCCACCCTTATTCCGTCAATTCTATTATTTGCCGCTCCGTCAAATTCCCCGTCATTATCTTCATCCAAAAACGCAAAACCTGACACATAAGGCGCTTCCAAGTTTTTTGACATCTGCTTGTCCTTGTCTATTTCCTGTCCGCTCACAAAAGTAAAATACTCCGTCCCCATTCTGGCATAGACATAGGAAGTGGGTATCCGTGGAGACACGCCATATTGGACGGTTTTTGTTGCGGCATAGTCGATTGGCAGGTCATAGTCCACAAGTGTATTGTACCATACAAAGCTTAGGTTGTGCTTGGCTTTTTCAAGTTCTAATCCGCTTAGGTTCAGCCAATTCGCATCATAATCCAAAAAACACACTTCTTTTTTCAAGGCGTCATACATATTCATGTCGTTCAAAAACATCTGTATAATATCCGACGACTTGATAAATTCAAAAGCCACGCCCGAAGCTTTCGCCTTTTTTATGGCGGAATACACCTGACCTACCACGCCTTTATAGCCTATCTCTCCGCCCAGCCAGTTTATCCGCGTCTTTGAGGGACGGGAGGAGAACAAGCCGTCCAGCATAGTAATTCTTGAGGGCAAAAAGTCTAAATCAATCAGCTTATTTGCTTTTAATTCACATAAATATCCCACAGCTGCCGCCGCAAGCGATGCCCCAAGAGAATGTCCTTGCCACCTTATTTCCCCTTGATACCCTTGCTCTTTCAAAAAATCATAGTAGTACGCCACAAAGATTTCCGCGATTGAGTATTTATTGGACTTTAGGCTTTTGGGATAAGACCAATTTTGGCTTATGTAAGTCATATCCCCACCCCATATCTTGGTTTCGGCGTTGTATAGGTCGTCGTCTTGATAAAAAGGCTTCCAAGTGAATATCGCCGTATTGAATCCTTTTTGCCAACCCTCTAAATTGTATAGCTCCTTGGTGTTTTCACCGCCTAAATTGTTAGGGTGACCGTCAAGGTATATGACAAGAGGTTTATTCTTATCAAAAGGTGCGTTTTTATTTGTGGACTTTATCCTATTTCCGTTTTGGTCATAAAAGAAAAGCCCAAATTCGCTGTCTATCTCTTCGGGAATAGAAATGTCGTCTAAAGTGACAAGCTCAACGGTTATCTTATCTTTACTCTTGTATCCATAAAAGCCCGCAGCTATTCCCGTGGCAAGCGCCGCCGCAACCATAATTATCACAATAGCTATTGATAACCGTTTGCGCATTCCGCCTCCCATAAGAAAATACACACTGTATTATAGCATATATAAAACATTTATTGCAATAAATAGTAAATAATAATAGTTAAAGTAATATTAAAAAAGGCTAAAAGATAGCCTCTATAAAGTCTTTGGCGTTAAAAGGCAGGAGGTCGTCAATTTTTTCGCCCACGCCCACATAGACCACGGGCATTTGGTATTCGGCGCTAATAGCCATGACCACGCCGCCTTTTGCGGTGCCGTCCAGCTTGGTCAGAATTATACCGTCTATTTCAATCGCTTGGTCAAATATCTCCACTTGGGACACAGCGTTTTGTCCAGTCGTGGCATCCAAGACGATAAAATTTCTCTTGTCGGCATTAGGCAGTTCCCTTTCCACCACCCTATTTATTTTTTTAAGCTCTTCCATTAGATTTTTCTTATTGTGCAGTCTTCCCGCCGTATCCACAAGCACCACATCGGTATTCTTTGCCTTTTGTGAATTAATGGCGTCGAAAACAACTGCGGCGGGGTCGGAGCCTTCGCTGTGCTTGACTATTCTTGCTCCCGCCCTTTTCGCCCAAATCTCTAGTTGCTCTCCAGCTGCGGCTCGGAATGTGTCAGCTGCTGCGATAATGACGCTTTTGCCTTGGTCTTTGAAAAGCTTTGCCAGCTTGCCGATAGCCGTCGTCTTGCCCACGCCGTTGACGCCGGCTATGAGTATGACAAGGGGATATTTATATTCGTCAATAATATAATCTATGCTTTCAAGCATGATTTGCTTCAATAGCTCTTTCGCCTTGGCGGGCGAAGTGATTCGGTTTTCATAGACTTTTTGTTTAAGTTCGGTTATTATCTCCTCTGTGGCGGTCACTCCCATATCTGCGCTGATAAGGGCAAACTCCAGCTCTTCGTAAAATTCTTCGTTGAGCTCCTTTGCCTTAAATATTTCAAAAAGCTTTTTGCTGATATTCTCCTTAGTCTTTTTTAAGCCATCTTTTATCTTTGAGAAAAACGACATCTTTCTTTCTTTCTCCTCTTAACTTACATTCTTAAGTGCGGTGGAAAGCTTAACGCTGACAATTTTAGATACGCCTTTTTCCTGCATCGTCACGCCGTAAAGGCTGTCCGCAAGCTCCATGGTTGGTTTTCTATGCGTTATGACCACAAATTGGGTTTCCTTAGAGAACTTTCTAAGGTACTGGGCAAACAGATAAGCGTTGGCGTCGTCTAATGCCGCTTCTATCTCGTCCAGAACGCAGAAAGGCATGGGTTTGAGCTTTATTATCGCAAAGAGTATGGCTATCGCTGTCAAAGCTCTTTCACCGCCAGACAAGAGCGAAATATTTTTGAGCTGTTTTCCGGGAGGCTCTGCAAATATCTCAATACCCGCATCAAGCACGCTTTGCCCCTCGGACATATCCAGTTCAAGTTTTCCCGTTCCGCCATCAAAAATTTCTTTGAATATGGTATGAAAGTTTTCTTTAATTTTTTCAAAGCTCTCTATGAAGTTCTTTTCCATTTTTGCGGTAAGGTCGTTTATGGTATCCACAAGCGACTGTTCGGCGTCGCAAATATCCTTATAGTGGGTGGAAAGCTCTTGGTATTCCTGACTCTTTTCGGCGAATTGCTCCACAGCTTTCTCGTTTATTTCGCCAAGCGAAGCAAGCTGTCTTTTGATTTTTCTTATTCGGCTTATCGCTTGGTCTTTGTCAAAATTCTCTACCCTCAAAGGAATACAGCTGTTATAGTCCAGTTCATAATCCTCGGCTATTTTTTGTTCAAGCTGAAGGGTATCGGCATCTATGTTGCCAAGTAGGTTCTCCAAATTATTCTTTTGTATATTCAAACTATAAATCAGATTGTTTAATTCGCTGTCTTCCTTTCTCAATTTTTCTTGTCTTTGCTTAAGCTTGAGTTTATAATCATCGATTTCATTAATCTTTCTTTCTATTTCGTCCAGCTCTTTTTGTTCCTCTTCAGACAGCTCCAGCGTCTTTAGCTGTTTGGTCAAAGCCTCTATCATCGCCGTATTTGTGCATTTTCTGCTCTTTAAGTCGGCTATACCGTCGGTCAAAGATTTTATTTCAGAGCTTATACTGTTGATTTCCCTTTCCAAAACATTTATGCTGTGCTCCACCGAATTGAGCTTCAGCTTCATTTCCGTAAGCCTTTTATTGAAGGATGAGATATTTTTTTGCTTATGTTCGTATTCCTGCCTTAATTTCGCCAAAAGCTCGTCCGCCGTTATCTTTTGGCTTTCCGCCTCGGTTGCCTTTGAACTCTCAGCTTTCAATAGCTCCTTTTTGGTTTTTAAGACATCTCGTTTATTTTCTATGCCGTCTTCTAATTTCTTGACCGCCAAAGAAAGCTTCCTTGCCTCGCTGTCAACATTGAGGCACCTTTCGGTTATCAAACTCAATTCCCTTTCGGTTTTTATAAGCTGGGAATTGAGAACTTGGGAATTGTCCTTAAGCGTTTTCAAGTCCTCTTTGTACTGGTCTATCTCCGCCGTTACCACCTCATGCTTGTTTGCCAATACCTTTATTTCCTTATATGTATCATTTAATACGGCGTCCCTTGACAATATGCTGGTGTCTGCCTTGGGCTTAGAGCCGCCCGTCGTGGCGCCCCCTATTGCAAAGTCTTCTCCGTCCAAAGTGACTATCCTAAAGGCGCTGTTATATTTCTTGGAGAGCCTGTTGCCCGTTTCCATATCTTCGACAATAACCACGCTTCCCAAAAGGAATTGAAAGATATTTCTGAATTTTCTGTCATATTTTATCAAATCAGACGCTATACCCACACAGCCAGCCTCTTCCAAGACGCCTCTAAACTCCGGTCTTAATTTTCTGGGCAATATGCGGTTTAATGCAAGAAAAGTCGCCCGCCCACAGTCGTTTCTCTTTAGATAATTTATCAAGTACGAAGTATCGTTCTCATCGTTCGTGACTATGTATTGAATGCTTCTTCCTAAGGCTATCTCTATCGCCGTTTGAAGGTTGGGGGATACACTTAGGACTTCGCCCACTATGCCCTGTATTCTATCAGCGATATCAGGGGATTTTTCGGACGCCAATTTCTTTACCGCATAGGCAAAACCGGCATAATTCTTTTTATAGTCCTCCAGCATCTGGGCTTTGGTCTTGAGTTCGCTTACTTTCTGCCTTATCTCATACTGCTGATTTTGCGCTTGGTCAATAAGCGTTGAAAGCTCGCCTATCTTCTGGTCGATTTCGTCTTTTTTGTCGGCTTTTTGTTTTCTTTCTTCTTCAACGGTGTCTTTTTCTTGGTCAAAAAACGCTTTTTTCTTAAGGGTGTCATTAAGAGCTTCTTGGGCAAGCGCAAGCTCTTCCTTATCCGCAGCAATAGACTCAATAAGTGCCTCAATCTGTGCGTTCAGGGTAGCTAAACCCGCTTTTATCTCGCCTTTTTCGTCCGAAGAAGAAAGTATGTATTTGTTGAGCTCTTCAAGCTCCCGCGCCTTGTCGTTGAACTCCTGAAGCGCCTTTTCATATTCCTCGTTAAGCTTGCTGTCTTCTTTCTTTACGGCGATAAGCTCTCTAAGCTTTTCTTCTTTTTCTTCCTTTTTCTTTTGTAATAGATATTTATTCTCATCCAGTTTGTTTTCCTTCTGGCTAATTTCCATATCCATTTCGATTTCGCTTTTCTTAAGCTGTTCTAACTTATCAATAGACGCCATATGTTCGCCTTTCACCCTTTGGTGCTTGACGCTGAGCTGAACCCTTTTCTCATATAGGTCTTTATATTTATTGTCGATATTGTTGAGTTCTTCGACGACTTTCTCATAATTCAAATTAGTAGCCGCAAGCTTTGCCTGATTAGAGTCAATTTTTTGGTTTAACTCGTCCATTTGCTCATATATTTCTTTTTTTCTTTGGGAGTTGTTCTCTCTCAAATATAAATAAGTATTGACTTCCTGAATCTTGAGTTCTTGTTTAAGCTCTCTTGCCTTTTTGGCGTCTTCGGCTTCTTTTTCAAGTGGACCTAAATCTTCTTCCAAAACAGTAATTCTGTCATGAATTCTATACATATTTTCTCTTGTCTGATCGAGCTTTCTTTCCGCTTGAATTTTTTTAGCTTTGAATTTGCTGATTCCCGCTGCTTCCTCAAAAATTTGTCTTCTTTCGTCGGGCTTAGCGCTTAAGATATCGGCTATTTTGCCTTGTCCTATTATCGAATAGCCCTCTCTGCCTATGCCGGTGTCTCTGAACAAGTCCACCACATCGCGAAGTCTGACCTTTTCGTTATTGATACAATATTCGCTTTCGCCGCTTCGATACAGCCGTCGTGAAATGACCAATTCGTCATAATCTACGGGATAAGTCCTTTGGGTGTTGTCGAAATACATGGATACTTCGCAATAAGAAAGCGAACGCCGAGTTTTTGTCCCGTCAAAAATGACGTCGGACATATTCTTTCCTCTCAGAATCCTTGCGCTCTGCTCCCCTAAAACCCAGCGTATGGCGTCGGCAATGTTGCTCTTTCCGCAACCGTTGGGGCCGACTATGCAAGTTATTCCATCATTGAAATCAA
>DUON01000013.1 GCA_012838805.1 Clostridiales bacterium | reverse complement strand
TCAAGAGTTAGCCGCTTGAAAAAAAATGCGTGTAGCGGGTTAGCAACCGTAAGTATGGAAAACAATAAAATTTATGGCGAAGAAGAGACGATAGAGCCAGTCGTCAATGAAGAAACCGAACAAGACTTAGACGAAGCAGATTTTGAAGAGGCGGACTTTGAAGAAATTGGGGAAGAAGACACCGAAAGCAATGATGTAGAACAAGACGAGGAAGACGAGGAAGACGGAGCTTGAAGACTCACAAGAGGAAGAACAGGAAGAACCGCCAAAAGACCAAAGAAGCATAGATGAAATCGTCAAGAAAAGGGTTTCCGAAATAACAAAAGTAAAAAACACTGCAAAACAGGAAGCGGAAATAGCCAAAAAACAGAAAGCCGAGATTGAAAGGCTTGCACAAAAAGCATTAAAAGATATTTTGGGGACAGAAGAAGATGTTATAGAAGCCTTAACAAAATTGGCGGCAGAAAATGAGGGTTTAACCGTTGAAGAGTACAAGAGAAAATTACAGGATGAGCAGCTTTTGGAAGAGTACAAGAGAAGCAGAGTGACAGAAGAGGCACAAAAAGCAAAAGCACAGCATTTAGCGGAAATTAAAAATCGGTTCCCCGATGTTGAGGCTCAAAGCATAGAACAGTTGCCTAATTATGAGAAATATAGAAAACTTATGATGACAAACTTATTCAGTCCAAGCGAAGCCTTTGAAATGGTGTATGACAAAACCAAAAGCAACAAAGCTCAAGGAGAGTACGAAAGACAAAAAGCCTTAAATGAAAGCAAGGAGCATTTGAGGTCAATTAATCCGAAAACAGTTGTAGGCGCTCTCAAACCTATCCCAAAGAGCGAATACGAGGTTTACAGAAGAGTCTTCCCCAATTTATCGGAAAAAGACCTTGTCAAGAAATATTGGGATAGCAAAAAACTATAAGGAGAAATTATATATGTTTGAATTCGCAAAATCAGTAGGAAATGAAAAATATCCGTATGTTGTGAAATTGCCGACAACCGCAGGAGAAACCTACACCGCTGGTGAAGGGTTGGTTGTTACCAACGGCGCACTTACGAAAGTAGGAGCAACAGCAAAGCCAACGCACATTGCGGCGAAAGGGTATGTCGCCCCTTTGACAGGAAATGAAGATTTGGAAGTCTACCCCGTTTTGCCTCATTATGAGTACAGAACGACCTTTGCGGCAGACGCATCATCTGTAGCAATAGGGACGGCAGTAACAATTCACACAGACGGAGCGCAAATAACCGCAACAACCACAAATGGAGTTGCAACAATAACCAAAAAACTTGGGATTGGTGCCGCTGGCACAGAAGCCCTTGTAAGATTTATTTAATAAAAGGAGAAGGAAGAAAATGGTAGGAGCAGTATTTAGTAAACTTTCGGACGGAAACGATGCCTTGTATGGCAGTATATTAGCCCCTTTAAGACAGGTTATCGTAGATAACTGTAGCGTGGACACGGAAGACGAGAAGTTATTAAGAGCAATGTTTGTCGTAGAACAAAGCTCAATGAGACAAGAGCATACAACCTTTAAAAACCATTTGACGATTTATGCAGAAATGCTAGAAGACGCCAAAACGGGTTCAGCGGCACATAAAGCAAAAGGATTGTTTGCACAATTCGGAGAAGCCTATGTTAGAACAAAATGTGAGTTTGCGACAAAAGCCTTGACAAACTATAATTCCCCAACATTCAAATTCAACGGCAAGACTTTTGATAGAACAACTGGAGATGGACAACCCGTATTCTCACATCAGCATAAGTGCAAAAACACCGGTTCCACAAATCATTCCAATATTTTTACCAACGCGTTTGGCTCAGACGCATCAATGCTCAACAAACTTGCCAATATAGGAAGAAACTTGAAAAATGAGACTGGCAACATAACAAGATATCTTTTTGATACCTTGATTATTCCCGGCAACACCCCTGTATTGGAAGATATGGCGAAGAGGGTTATTGCGAGTGAACATTATCCCGGCGGCGACAAGAACGACATTAACACTCAATTTGGAAAGTGGAAGCTCATTGTTAATCCTTATTGGACAGTGGCAGACGGTGAACTACCATATATCATAATGTCCTCAAAGGCTTTGGAACAAACATCCGGCAACATATTCTACAACAGAACCAAGCTCATGGTTAAGGAAGATGTAGACAACGATTGGAACTTGGTTATATCAGCAAGAGCAAGATTCAGTTGCGGCTTCTACGACTGGAGACATATGGTAATGGGTGGAGCGCCAGCAGGCACGACCTTAAGCTAGTCCATATAAATCCTCTTAATAAGGGGTTAGGTTATATATAATCTGCCCCTTTTCCCAATCTTTTAGTAATAGTAAATAGCGGTGCAATTCCGCAAAGATTGTTCTATTAAAAATGCGAGGTCAATGAGGTTAAGCGGTTGAAAACTGACTTAACGGAAGCAAAAGACGGTTAAAGTCTATCAATGTAAAAGAACTTATGACTAATACCGCTATGCAGATTGTAAAAGAGGCTGTTCCTTTAGTTTTTCAGGTGCCAGCGTGGCGGAGTGCTTTGTTAAACTTATTCCGATAATATTAAATGGATTTAGGGGGGATAGCGCCGGCTTTGAACACTCGTCTGTTTATGTCACAAATTCTCTTGCAGACAAAACGGATATGCTGGAAGAGGCGGAAAAATGGATTATAAAAAATAAACTTAAACTCCAAAAAGAACTTTGTCCTGTTGAAAACAAGGAAGAGCCAAAAGCGGAAATACCGACAGAATAGTAGCTTAACAGAAAAGCCCCCATTTTGAGGGCTTCGACTTTAGCGGTGGCAAAATTGGTTTGGAAAAAGGCTTAGAAGCTCCTTATCATTTTGAGGGCTTCGACTTTAGCGGTGGCAAAATTAGTATTGCAAATTGATTTAATATGATATATAATTTAGTAAGTAATAGGCGACATTTTAGGCTATGCATGAATAGATGTAGATAAATTGTACTTTTCACATCTTCATAACCAAAAAACAACACATTTTTGTGAATGGGGTTCAAGAGGCCGAAGGTTCAAATCCTTTTACCCAGACCAATAGGGCATAAAAGGATAGGATTTTTTTCCTATCTTTTTATCTATTTAGAGGTGTATTTATGAGCCGTACTGAAGATATAAAAGACGAACAAGCGTTATATTACAGCAAGCGGAAAATAAGACCGCCATTTGAGTTTTTTATTGCCGAATACCCTAAAGATATAAGACCCATAAAAGAAGAACCGGTTCCCAAGAAAAGAAAGGGTTTTTTTGTCATTTTATTTAGGATACTTGCGACGCTTTTGATAATAGCCATTGTGTTTTTGTCGGCGTATATGGTTGTGGCAGGCTCTCCTCAACATTATCAAGAGGACGGATTTCAGATTGGAATAGGAAATTTCGGCGTCAATCCCGTGTGGATGCCTGACGCAAGCTCAAAAGAGCTTAATGGCATCTTTGCCCAAATGGAACAAAAAGGTGCCCTGAACACAGCTTATGAAATGTATGTCACGGCGTGCAAAAAGCTGAATTTGTCGCCTAAATACTCCATAAGAGCCATAGGGAATATCACCACAAATGCCGCTTGGGGGGATGTAGCCGCTATGGTGAAGGTCAATTCCAATAGGCTTGAAAGCTATAAAGTGCTTGGACAGCCGTCCTTGAACGCCAATCAGCCAAGGATTTTCAGCAATATGGACATCAACTATCCCGTGGAGTCAGAGGGAGAGAGCCTTTTGGTGACAATAATACAAGCTACGGCGGTGGAGTCCATAAGGGCTTATTTTGACGGCGAATATGTCTATGAGCAGAGAACTAAGGATATGAAGCAAAACGAGGACGGGGAATTTGAGATGGTGTGGCCCAATAAATATAAGGTCTTGGAAAAGGACTTTGAAAGGGCTTATGAAGACCATGAACTTAGGGAAAAGGCGAATTTTGTAATCAACCCCGACACCATAGTTCCTGAAAGCGTGGAAATAAAGGTCGTCAATGTAAACGGCGTCAACAGATATGACATCTATTTTGAGCTGGATTGCGAAAATACCGATTTGGGAAGCGCAACTTATTATGAAGCCGAGGCAATAAAAAGAAAAATGGGACAGTCCCAGCAGTTTACTTTCACCTATATGGATGTTTTTTTCAGCGTGTATGAAAACGGCTATATGACACATTGGACCACCAATCAGCAATACCGCATAAGCCAAAACTTGGGGCCTTTGGGCACTGTGGTCATAAACGCCCATAACTATAAAAGAGAGGCGATAAGCTATGACCCCGAAGATTGTCAAATAGTAAATTTTCTGAACAATGAATAATCTTTAAGGATTTATTGGGCTTTTGATTTTTTGGATTTGTAGATATAATTGATTATAAAAAACATCAAAACGATAGATACCAAAGTGACCGCTCCTATGATTAGGGCGGTTTTTTGGTTGTAGGTCAAGCCCGTTGTGGCGTATTTCTTCTCTATAAAAACCCTTTGGTTGTTGTAGCTTATTTCGTAAAAATCGCCGTAGTCTATCTCTGAAGTCACAAGGTTGAGTTTTGTTCCGTCCTTGACCTTGGCGATTACTGCGCTGGATGTGGAATTTGCGGAATAGAGCTTGATTTCTTCTCCCATTATTCTGGAAGTGGCTTTAATTGTGGAGATAGAAAAGCTTAAGGGATTCTTTTCCTCGTATAAGTCGGCTTGGACGACATAGCCGACATAGCTTCCATATTGGACCTTTGCCCATACGACATTGTCTATGGCTATATCGTCTTCAACCAATATCACTTGGGCGTTTTGAGGGATGCGGAAGATAACCGCCGATGAAAAATCCGCCTCTTCAAAAATAGGGGTTTGCGGGTGCAGGCACCTTATGGAAGCCGAACCTGAAGAAAGAAGGAATATTAGTGCTATGACCAGTATAAATACGGTCTTTTTCATCTCAAATACCTCTAAATTTTTGCAAATTTGATATTGACTTTTTGCCTTTAGTTATGCTAATGTATTTATAGAGGATTATACAATGGATATCAGAAAATATCAAGATAAAGACAAAAAGAATTTGCAATACATTTGCATAGCCACGGCAAGACCCTTGCCAAAAAACCAAAAAGAAAGGGATATCGTAACTTTACTGTATAACGACTATTTTACTGAGAACGAAAGCGAAAATATTTTTGTGGCGGTCAATGACGACGATGACGCCATAGGTTACATCATCTGTTCCACAGATTATAAGAAATTCAAAAGCGTTCTTAAAAAGCGTTATTTGCCTAAATTATGGAAACTGAGCAAAAAGAAATGGCTCTTAATGAGGCTTGAATTTTTAATAGACAACCGCTTGACCAAAAAGTATCCCGCTTTTTTGCACATAAATATTCTGGACGGATATCAGAGAAAAGGCTTGGGGCATAAGCTTATGGACGCACTTGTCGGACACCTTAGGAATCAGGGCGTCAAGGGCGTGATGCTGGGCGTGGGAAGCGACAACGAAAAGGGCATAAGCTTCTACAAAAAGTACGGCTTCCATGAGGTCATGAAGTTGCCCGGCGCTCTTAAGATGGGGCTTTTCATCGAATAAAATGGCTTTATAAATTCTTTTATCTATTACTGCAATAATCTCTTGTTTTTTTTACATACAGTCAAGATATGTAAAGACTTTTTTATTGAAAAATTAAAATTGATTTTGTTGACTCAAATCATTATGAAGAGATTTCTTTTTATGCTATAATAAATTCATAGTTTTAGGGCAATAAAAAGCGAGGGTCATTTATGAAGCCGAGAGAAGAATGCGGTGTTTTTGGCATTATTGTAAAAGAAAAAATAGACTGTGGCAGAGATGTGTATGCCGGGCTTATTTCTCAACAGCATAGGGGGCAGGAAAGTGCGGGCATTTGCGCGTTTAAGGACGGGGAGATAGTCGCCCATAAAGGTCTGGGGCTTGTGTCCTCTGTTTTTGACCCCGAAAGCATGACAAAGTTCGAGGATATAGATATCGCTATTGGTCATGTCAGATATTCTACCGACGGCAACAACGGTTTGATAAACGCCCAGCCTATCGTCACTAATCATAGGAAAATAAAGTTCGCCTTGGCTCATAACGGAAGATTAATCAACGCCCAAGCCATTAGGGACAGGCTGGAACAGGATTTTGGGGTGGTGTTTTATACCACCAACGATACCGAAGTCATAAATATGATGATAATAAACGAGATGATAAACGGAGTGGATTTTCTTCAAGCCGTTAAGAATGTCGTCAGCAAACTAAAAGGCGCTTTTTCCATTGTGCTTATGACAAATGACAATCTCATTGCCATAAGGGATAGAGCGGGCTTTCGACCGCTATGTATGGGAAAGACTTCAAGCGGTGTGGTGTTCGCCTCTGAGAGTTGCGCCCTTGACAGCGTGGGAGCGGATTTTGTAAGGGATGTCAATCCAGGCGAAATGATTATTGTAGATAAGAACCTGAATATCGAGGTCTATAATGACCCCGTGACAGCCCCCAAGGGACTTTGTTCTTTTGAATATATTTATTTTTCAAGGCAAGATTCGATAATAGACGGAAAAAGCGTCTATGAAATGAGAAAGGCAATGGGGCGGTATCTTGCCAAGCAAAACCCCGTCGATGCGGATTTGGTGTGCGGAGTTCCCGACAGCGGATTAGAGGGCGCCAAAGGCTACGCAGAGGAGTCAGGGATACCCTATGGCAGCGGTTTTGTGCTCAACAGATACATAGGAAGAAGCTTTATTTATCCCACACAAAAGGCAAGGGAAAGGGCGGTTAGGCTTAAGTTAAACCCCTTAAGGGCGGCAATTAAGGGCAAGAAAATAGTGCTTGTGGACGATTCCATAGTCAGAGGCACGACTTGCGCCAAGATAATTAAGGAGTTAAGGGAAGCCGAGGTCAAAGAAGTCCACATAAGAATAACCGCACCGATGTTCAAGTACCCTTGTTATTTTGGAACGGATATAAGTTCGTCGGGAAGTCTTCTTGCCGACAAAATGAGCGTTGAGGAAATGGCACGGCATATAGACGCCGACAGCTTGGATTTTTTGAGCATAGAAAACCTTAAAAAGATATCCGAACAGACCCCTTCGGGCTTTTGTGTGGGGTGTTTTAGCGGAAAGTATCCGATAGATGTTGATTAAGAGGTGCGCGGTGAAAGATATAGGAAAGTTAAGGGAATTTTTTAAGAAAGATAGATATATCATAAAAAACGGCATAGAGATTGTGGAAATAAACCAAGACTTCGCCATATGCAAAGCAGAGATAGGCGAAGGACACCTCAACGCCAAAGATATGGTGCAAGGCGGTATGATCTATACCATAGCGGACTTTACTTTTGCGGTCTTGGCAAACTATCTTCATGACTTCACAGTCACACAATCGGCGACCATAACCTATATCAATCAAGCCGTATGCAAGACTCTTTTTGCCAAGAGCGTGGAGCTTGACGCCACAAAGCATAACTGCATACACCAAGTCAGAGTTTATGACGAAAAGGATATCACTATCGCAAGAGTCCAAATAAACGGCTTTATTTTGTAGTTAAAACAGTGAAAATCTTTGGTTTTTTTGCTATTTTAGTAAGTATTTTCAAATAAAGAGTATAAAAAAACCTTTTTGTTCAATATTGATAGTTATAGGTAAAAACATTTGCCCTATTGACTTGACCTTTGAATAATAGTATCATATCCTAAGGGAAAACTGTTTGGAGGATTTATGGTTAAAATAGTGGTTTTAGATGGTTTTTGCCTAAATCCCGGCGATTTAAGCTGGGGACTGTTGGGGGGTATTACCGATAATGTAATAATCTATGAGAGGACATCCAAAGAACAAGTTGTGCCAAGGGCAAAAAACGCCGATATAATTATGGTCAACAAAGTAGTCATAGATAAAGAAGAGATAGACAACCTCCCTAAACTAAAGTACATCGGAGTTTTGGCGACAGGCTATAATGTAGTGAACTGCGACTATGCGAAGAAAAAGGGCATAATCGTCACCAATATCCCCGCCTATTCCACTGAAAGTGTGGTACAGACTGTTTTTGGGCTGTTGATAGAAGTGGCGACGGGCATAGGATACCACCATGACACCGTCATGAGGGGTGACTGGGAAAGGTGCGCTGACTTTTGTTATTATAGGAACAGAATGGTGGAGCTGTCCGGCAAGACCATGGGTATCATCGGTTTTGGAAGGATAGGGCAGAGGGTAAAAGATGTGGCGCTGGCTTTGGGAATGAAAGTTCTTGCCAACAACAGAGACCAAAGAGGCAAGGGTGAGGGATATGAAATGGTAAGCTTAGAGGAGCTTTTACGAAAGAGCGATGTGGTGTCTCTTAATTGTCCCCTTACCAAAGAAACCGAAGGCATAATAAACGCTGATACGATTTCTCTTATGAAAGAGAACGCAATACTTATAAACACCGCAAGGGGCGGTTTGATAAATGAAAACGACCTTGCTAAGGCGCTGAATTCGGAAAGAATATTCGGAGCGGGCGTGGATGTGCTTTCGATAGAGCCTCCCTCGCCGACCAATCCTTTGCTTAAAGCAAAGAATATCGTTATCACACCGCATATAAGCTGGGCGACTAAAGAATCAAGGCAAAGACTTATGGATATCGCCGTAGAGAATATCAAAGCTTATCTTGCGGGAAAACTAATAAATGTGGTAAATAAATAGTAATATATTGTCGTATGGTATTGCAATTTTGTTGCAATATGTTATAATGGCTTATGCAATATACCTAAGATAAAAATATAGTAAAAATCGGAGAGGGAAATGGAAAAGATTGCGATTATTGACATTGGCTCAAATATGACGAGATTGGTTATCGCTAAGATTTTAGACGGGGGATACTTTGTCGTTATTGACGAACTCAAAGAGCCTGTAAGGCTTGCTCAAGACATGGAGATTGACGGGTTCTTAAGACCTTTAAGGGTTCAACAAATGATTAAGACCTTGAATACCTTTAAGAAATTGTATGAAAGCCACGGCGTCAATAAAATGTTCGCATATGGAACGGCGGCTGTGCGTAGAGCCAAGAACCAAAAGAACTTTGTGGATGAGGTGCTCAGTCAGTGCGGCATAAAGCTTACTGTGCTTTCACAGCATGAGGAAGCTTCTTTGGTGTATACTGGCGTCATAAATTCTATGGATGTGCCCAAGGGGCTTATTGTGGATATCGGCGGAGGGTCGGTAAAGATTATTTATTACAACAGAAGAACCCTTATCGCTCAAGACACTTTGCCTTTCGGTGCTGTCACCTTGACGGAAAAATTTCAAAACAAATCCAAAGACCCTGCCGAAAGGGTGCAGATGATTGAGGAATATGTCGCCGAAGAGGTCAAAAAGCTTGGCTGGTTTGATATGATAGACGAGGACACCAAGCTGATTGGAGCGGGCGGTTCTATGAGAAACCTTGGAAAAATCAGCAGAAAGTTCAAGAGATATCCATTGGATATGGCTCATAACTATACGGTATCCTTTAAGGAATTTGATACAATATATCAGAAAGTAAAGGTCTTGGAGATTGACAAGGCTGCAAGAATAAAGGGACTTTCTTCCGCAAGGGTGGATATCTTCCCGGCTGCTTTGGCTATCTTGAACACCCTCAATAAGACCTTAAATTTTGACGAGATAAGAATAAGCGGAGCGGGCTTCAGAGAGGGCGTTATGTTCCGTTATTCAGTGCCCTCAACGGCGGAAAAGCCCATAAGCGATGTCTTGGGGCACAGTATTTATACCATGCTTTCCCATTTTAATATGAATGTGCCCCACTCCGAACATGTGTTCGACTTGTCTTTACAGCTTTATAGACAGCTTAAGGTACTGCATAAACTGCCCAGAAATTATATAAAAATTCTTAGGGTGGCGGCTCAGCTTCACGATATCGGCTCCAGCTTTAAGTTCTATGACCACCCCAGGCATTCTTTTTATTTAATTTTGCATAGCAATCTTTATGGAATACCCCAAAAAGATTTGGTCATCGCCGCAATCGCCGCAGGGCTTCACGCAAAGACTCCTTTGGAGGGAATGGAAGTGGAGCAGTATTTGACTATGCTTAATGCGGAAGAGATTGACGCCGCCAAAAAGCTTGGGGTCATTGTCCGAATAGCTGAATGTTTTGACAGAAGCATGGGCAGGGTCATAAAAGGCATATCTTGCGATGTGCTGGGAGACAGCGTGATACTTAAGACGGAGTGCGACAGTGACTGTACCTTGGAGATTAAAGACGCCATGAGCGCGGTTTTGGACTTTAGGAGAGCGTTCAGGAAGAATTTGGAAATACTGTAAAAACTGCAAAATGGATTCAAGGATTATTTTAGCAAGCGCTTCGCCAAGGAGAAAAGAGCTCTTATCAAAGTTAACAAAAGATTTTGAGATAGTCGTTCCGCAGATAGAAGAAAAGGAGCTGGGAACTCCCGCGCGTACCGCTGAATTAAACGCTATAAACAAAGCTTACTCAATCAATAAAGAAAAAAACCAAATCGTCATCGCTTGTGATACTGTTGTGGCGCTGGGGAATAAGATTTATCCCAAGCCCAAAAACCGACAAGACGCCATAGAGATGCTGAAAGAGCTTAGGGGCTTTTGGCACAAGGTGATAAGCGGTGTGGCGGTCTTGTACTACAAGCTTATAAGCTTTGTTGAGGTGTCTGAAGTAAAAATAAGAAACCTAACCCAAGAAGAGATAGAAGGGTATGTGGACAACTATAAGCCGTACGACAAGGCGGGCTCTTATGCCATACAAGACCAAGTTGTGGTTGAAAGCTATAAGGGCGACTATGACAATATAGTAGGACTGCCGATTAATCGATTACAAAAGATTTTGAGGGAGATTTTGGATGTATAAAAAGTATTTTGTGGATATGGGCTCAAGTGCCACAAAGATTTACACAAATATACTATTGTTAAAACAGCCCAGCTTGGTTATAGTAAAGAAAGGTTTGAAAAAGGCTGTTGCCGCAGGCGACGACGCTTTAAGGATGACCGATCTTGACCAGAATCAAATGTTAATCGCACCCATATCTGACGGTGCCGTCATGCATTTCAACGCTTGCGTATTAATGATAAAAGAGTATTTTTCCCGTTTAAGGATAAAGAAAAGCGCTGAGATAGTCGTCTTTTTTTCTTGTGGACTCAATTCAGAAAAGAAAAGGGACTTGGAAAGGGTTTTTATTGAGGCGGGGTACTGCAATATTATTCTCCAAGAAAGCCTTCAAAAACTCAAACCCTATGTGGCGACATACGGGAATATGGTCGTCGCCGATATCGGGCATTCCCAAACCGATGTGGGGATAATAAACGAAGACGGCGTGGTGCTGGCTTATAATCTGAATTTGGGCTTGGCAACGCTGGACAACAGGATAATAAACACCGCCGAAAGGCTTTTTAAGATAAAGATATCTTCAGATACGGCAGAGAAAATAAAATTCGCCGTTGCCAGCCTTCATGAAAATGACAATACAAAAATAAGCGTTACGGGAAGGGATATTATTACTTCCCGCCCAAGGGTAGTGGAGATTTCGTCTAAGGATATTTATGAGGATGTTCTTCATTGTTATTTAAGAATAATAAAAGTCATTGAAGGCTCTTTGGTGGTTGCACCTTTGGAATGCATAGAGGGCATATCCCAAAGAGGCATATTTGTTATGGGAGGCGGGGCTAAGGTAGAGGGGCTTGACGATTTTATTTTTCAGAGATTGAGAATACATAGCGTGCACTTAAAGCCTTTTATTAGCGAATAAACTATTTTAGAGTTTTTTGTCTGGATGTGACAAAATTTAACCTTTTTATTATATTATTATATATTGACACTTAACAACCCCATTGATATAATTAGATATGATGTAAAACTTTTATTATGAAGTAAAAGGAGCATGTAAAAGTATGAAATTTAAGAGAATTGCTGTGATACTTATCGTATTGCTTTTAAGTATGACGCTGTTTGCATGTAATGGGAACCCCCCAAGCGGCAATGGCAACGGAAACGGCAACGGTATCGAAGTTCCCATACTTGATGATTTGCCTGATTACAGTTCAAATGTAGCATATTATCAGGTTACACCCGTAGAATATGGCAATATAGACCAACAAATCGCCAAACTTGAGGGAAGACAGGAAGAAATTCTTGAAGACGAAGAATATGATGAATTGTCCGTTCCCGTCAAGATTTTTGTCAATGCCGATGCTGACGAAATCATAAGGAGAATGGGACAGGCGGCATTATCTAAAGAAAAGATGACGGCTATCGTCGACTATATGGCGGGCGAAGAAAGAGCGGATGACTTGGATAGCATAGTCGCTACTGAAAAATGGGTGAACAATCCCGATTGGTCTTTCTTTGACGACTGGGACTATCTCGAAAAGCTTAAGGACAGAGCCGACGAATCCAACAGCACCGACAATGATGAGGACAATGTTCAGCGTCAAAAGAGAAAGATAATGAAGAAGATTTACAGTATAGGCATGACGGGAGACGAATTCGGCAGATTTATTATTCAAGAATTAAGCTATGCAATAGAAGTGTCCCATTTGATGCATAATGACTATCCTATGGATGTGGAGTACGACGAATATGTAAAAAGAGATTTGAGCTTTGATGCCCTTGTTTATTTCAAGGCATTTAATCAATTCCGCCAAAGCCAGTCCCAGACCGTTCAACTCTATGGCTACTATTATGACTACAACAAAGCATCTCATGAAGCCATGGACGACGAAACCTTTGAAAAACATCTTAAGTACAGCCACCAAAAGATTTTTACACATACGGAATTCAAAGAATATGTAAATATTCAAAGAGAGAATTACATAAAGGCATATAGGTATCAATACAGCTTCTATAAAAAATTCTATACCGTGCACTTCAAGTTCCAAGGATATTTAGAAGACTATGACCTTGAAGTGTATGACATCAGCACCGCTTTTTCGGATACCCAGCTTAAGTACTCAAGAGAGATGTCAAGGGCTATGGACTCGGGCTTTGGTCAGCAGCTTATACTTATGGACCACCTTTACCGTTACAGCGCCGATGAGGCAAGGTTGATAGAATACAATACCGCAAGCAGGGAATACGAACAGGTAAGGGACAGCGGAACCACTGCGCAGTCCACCAAAGACGAAAAGAAAATGGCTTTGCAGTATCAACAGCTAAAAATCGTGGACTATATCCTCAATAATATGAACAATACCCAATTGAGCAATGTCTTAAGGTATCATATACTTTCTTATAGCGGTGACATGCTGAGAAATATTCAGTCCGAAAAGAAAACATCTGTGCTGGAGCAGTTTGAAATCGATAAATATATTGAACTGCCCGCCGGTGAATTCGAATATAAGGACGAAATTGAAGAGCATCAGATAACTATCGGAAGAACAAACGCTATCGTGGCTCAACTCATTAACAGCTATGCTGAAGCAGACCCCCAAAATCAGTACAATATCGCTCCCCAAAGTCCTTGGGAGGGAATAAGAGTGGAAGTCAAAGCCACGCTTGACCATGACTATTCCCAGTATTCCGACGGAACCAAGAGGCTGGAAGCGTTTGAGGACCTTTTAATTAAGAAAAAAATGAAGAACCGTGACGGCACCGATTGGATTGAAGGTCAAGGGGACGACCCCACGGGCGTTTATGCAACCGAAGAATACGACACTTCCCATAATATCAGTAGATTCTTGAACAGCCATGATGAGGTCATGAGATATTCCGTAGGGCAAGTGAAAATCGAACTTAAGGACAGACCAAACAAGAATCCCAACACACTGACCACATACAGCTATAAGACTCCGGGAAGCTATACACTGGGCAACGACGGCAAAGGCAGAACCCCAGATCTGAATCCCGCACACCTTCCCAACAACTATCCCTATAAAATCGACGAAATCGTAATCGCAGCGGGCTCGGTGCTTGAAGAAGGTCTTGAAGACGTGGAATCCAGCGTGCAGATGTTCTTGATAGCCAATAGAGAAAAAGTCGTTATTGAAGAAGAGCAGTCAACCCCCGGAACGGCACAGAGAATACGCTATACCTATGAATTCGAAGGTTGGTATATCGATGTGGAGCTAAAATACCAAGTCAGAGAAGACGAAAAGGTAAGATATGACTTAATACTTTATCCGGGATATAGTGTGGTTGTCGAAATGGTGCAATAACTATCAAATGAATTTTTTGAAATACCGTCTCAATTGTAGAGGCGGTATTTTTTTTGCAATAAACTTACCTTTAAAAGCATAAATGGGAAAATTAGGAAAAAAATAAAAAATTATTAAAAAATGATTGACAGTATATCTGTTTATGTATATAATGTGATTAGATACATAAACGGAGGATATATATAATGCAACATTATAAAGCTGAGATGTGGGATAAAATGCAGCACACCATGGAAAAGTACAACGACCATATGATACACTGCTATTTGGAATTTGAGACGGAGCTGGATTTTGAGGCGTTGAAAAAAGCATTTTTCAATGCAGTTTTAAAGATACCTGTCTTGAGAAGCAGGTATGAATGGAACTTTTTCCGCGCGCGTTGGACACAAAGATACTTCAATATCAAAGATTGCGTAAAGCTCTTGGAAGTAAAGTCCAACCCTGAAAGACCTTGTCAAGAGTTTTTGACTCAAAAACTCGACGAGAGAAAAGAGCAAATAAAGGCGCTTGTGGTCAGACACAAGGGAAAAGACACCTTGAATATCCTTATTAACCATATGGTAATGGACGGAGCGGACGCCAAGCTGACGGTAAAGCTCATAGCCGACAGCTATACCGATATCTTAAACGGCGGGAGCGGAGACATTCCTTTCAAAAACGGTATACGGGACGACAGACAGATATTTTCTGCATTTGATAAGAAAGAAAAGAAGAGGGTGCAAAAGCTTATCAGCTATTCAAAAAAGTCAAAGGATAAGATATGCTTTCCCTTTGAGAAGCCTTTTGAGACTTACCAAAACCTCAAGCCGTTTATTAAAAAGATGATAATTTCTGAAGAAGATTTCTTAAGAGCCAAAAAAAGGCTGAAGGAGCTTAACTACACCGTAAACGACTTGGTGGTGGCTTGTTTTTATAGGGCAATCCACGCTGTCGCCGACATCCCCCCGAACAAAGCTTTGGGCGTTCCGTGCATGGTTGATTTGAGAAGATATATGCCTAATAAAGAGAGTTTGGGGGCAACCAACTTAACCTCTATGATAGTGTGCAATATCGGTAAGGATATAGGCGGGGATATCTTTGAGACAATTGAAAAAGTAAAAGAGGATATGGACGGCTTGAAGTCCAACTATCCGGGACTTCATGGACTGCCCCTTTTAAGGTTCGCTTTTTCCTTTATGCCTTATGCAGTGGGGAAGTTCTTGGTGGGGACTTTTTTTAAGAATCCGCTTTTGGGGATAAGCAATATTGGTTTGATAAAAGAAAGCTGCGTGAACTTCAACGGTCATAGCCCGACTTACCTTTATTATACGGGTTCAATAAAGTATCCGCCGTACTATCAGCTTGCGTTAACGACTTATAAAAATCAGATCACTTTCACCACCGCACTTTACGGAACGGACAAGGATAGAAAGACAGCTAAGGAGCTACTCGAAAAGATAAAAAGCGAATTCATAAAGTTTTCCAAAGGGGTAAAATAAAATGTAAAATAAACTTGCTTTATGCGGAATTTTGTATTACAATAATTACCTAAAATAAAGAGGATAAATTGTATGCAAAGGATTCCAAGTTTTGATATTGACCATATGCGGCTTAAGCCCGGCTTGTATGTATCCAGAAAGGACACGGTGGGGGATAAGATTGTCACGACCTTTGATATAAGGATGAAAAGACCTTATCACCAAGAGGTTATGGACACAGGTTCCGTTCATGCGCTGGAGCATATCTGCGCATGCTATATGAGAAACGACCCCTTGTGGCAAGACAGGATAATTTATTTCGGACCTATGGGTTGCAGAACGGGCTTTTATCTTGTGGTCAAAGGCGATATGGAGCCCGCCGACATCCTACCGTTTATTGAAAGGACTTTTGATTACGCTTCTGATTTTGAGGGGGATATACCCGGCGCCACTCCCATAGAGTGCGGATATTGTGTGGATATGGACTTGCAGGCGGCGAAAGACGATGCGGCGATGTACTATAATGTATTGATTGATGCGAAAAAGGAAAACTTTAATTATCCCAAAAAAAGGGAGAAAAAGAAAAAATAAATCAAAAAGGGCTGTTTGAGAAAAACAGCCCTTTTTTTCTTGTAAAAAAGATTGTCTTATTCGGTTTCTTGAATTTCTTGATTCTTTTGTTCCAACTCTTTTTGGTGTCTTCTCTTATTGAGTTCGGCAAGGATTCTTTGATGTTCGTCGTCGTCCAAAGCATATTTCCATGTGGGAATGACCGCTAAGATACATCCAATCGCCGGAGGCAGGGATACCAGGAAAAAGAGTATCATCATAAAAGGCGAGAAATGAGCTTCCTCACGGGGTATTCCGCCCGCCTCAATAAAGGCGTTGAGTTCGGCGACTCTGGAATCCGAAAACCTGACTATGGAATACGCTATGCCGGATATGATTGTGGCAATACCTGTATTCAATTTTGCGAGGAAGGTCTGTCCGCTGAAGAATACGCCGTCGGGTCTTATGCCGTTGGTGTATTCCTCATAGTCCACAGCGTCGGCTATCATAAGTGACTGCAAGACCATAGTCAGTCCAAAAGACGCTCCGCCAAAGAGGAATAAGATAAATATAACAAATATCGCCAATGGGTGGGTCAGGCTGTTGGGAGCAATCAGATATACGACAAACAGCAGTACGAAAGGTATAACGCCGATCAGGTTTCCATAATTATAGAGCTTTTTCTTGCTGAATTTGGTTAATAATTTGGGGGTTAATGCCATTGACACAAACTGTCCCACAAACATACCTCCGCCCAAAAGAGCTATGAACAAAAATGCCATAAAAGCGTTTTTGGTGGCGAAGTAATATGTAACAAGTGGCATGGCTGCAATCGCCATAAGCATGGTCGGGCTTCTTAGGATACCCGATATGAGTATTTGTCTAAATGGCTTGTTCCTAAGCATAATCTTGAAATTGTCTATTACGCCGTATTTTTCTTTTGAGGCAGGAATTCTTTCCTTTACTATAAAGCCACAAATCTGAAAGAGCGCACAGCCAATAACCGCGAAAATAAACGCGGCGAATAAAAAGCCGTATTTTTCGCCTATGGCGGCATTGCCGTTTGCAATCGGGGTGTTGGTTAGGCGCTCACCTATGCCAAGCGCCAAAGGCTGCATGGTTAATAAAGAGAGACCTCCGCCTATCCCTCCAAATATTCTTGCAAGGCTCAAGAGCTTGTTTCTGTCCTTGTTGTCTTCGGTCATAAGTGCGGTGATTCCCCAAAGCGGGATATCGCCGACCGTATACGCCATGCCCCATAAAACATAAGTGGTTGCAGCCCAGGCTACTATTAATGCATCTTGAGCGGCAGTCCCTTGACCGTAAAAGCCAAAATTAGTAAAAGTCAAAACTGTAAATATAAATATAGGAAAAGGAGCGAAAATTAAGTACGGTCTGCACTTGCCCCAACGGCTTCTTGTTCTGTCGACTATTGTGCCCATAATCGGGTCGTTGAATGCGTCCCATACCCGTGCCAAGGACATAATCAAGCTCACTGTCATAGCTGGTATGAGTATGGTGAATTGCATATAGTATGCCAGTGAGGCGCCGATAATATTATAGATAACATTTTGTCCTGCAAGGCTTGTTAAATATGCATATTTTTCTTTTGTGGTATATGTATTTAGTTTTCTTGTTGAATTAGTCATTATGCACCTCTACCAAATTGTCTTGATATTCTCTCCAGTTATTGAAAACATCGGTTGTCTTATAGGCGCTGAGAGAGGGCACCTCTATTCTCAATTTGGGATTTATTTCGTAGTCTCTGGAATCATCGTCATAATACTTAAAGGCATAAACGCCCAGTTTGGGGCTTTTCTCAGCCTTTATGCTGACTTCTCTTAAAGCCTTGCAATTGACAAAAGACCAATCGCCAATATATTCAATAGTCGAAGGAATCTCTACTCGCATGATTTGGCTGTAGCCAAATGAGAAGTTCTCGACACGCTTTGTGCCCTCGGAAAGAATTACATTCTTGACGGGAAGGTTATAAAAAGCCAAACCGCCGATAGAGGTCACTTTGAGGTTTTGGTCCAATTTCTCAGAATAAACTTCGGCGGGAACGGTGACATGGTCAGCGTCGCCGACATATTTAATGAGTTTGGCATAGTATTCGGAAGAGCCGTCCTTATCTTGGATTATGGTATACTTAAAGCCGTCAACTTCAATAGTTTCGGGCTCGTCCTGAGTACAAGCCGAAAATGTAAATAAGACCATAACCGTTATTAAAATTATACAAGGAAAAAGTTTTAGAAATCTTTTCATAAGCGTAAAAGCTCCTTTTCTACATAAAAGTTGTTACACAATGAAATAATTATAAACCAACGGTCGGTTTATGTCAACATAGATAAAAGAATCACGGTAGTGAATAATTTTTTCTTATATAAATAATAAAATAATCACATCAAAATCAAAGGAATTTTCTTAATAAGTTTGTGCAAACTATTGATAAAAGTATCTTAAAAACAAAAGGAGGTTTTTTATGTCGAAATTATCAACTAAAGATTTGAGCGCGCTCTCGGACCTTTTGAATTATGAAAAATGGGCTTCCATGAAAAGCCAGCTGTACTCACAAACATTGCAAGACCCCGAAATAAAAGGCTTGTGTAAAAAGCTTCAAGACGGGCATAACAAAAATTTCAACACTATGTTTGAATTTTTGAATTCACAATAAGGAGGTAATATATGTCGCATAGCTTGAGTGAAAAGGACGCTTTAATGGACCTTTTGATGCAGGAAAAAGAAATAATGAAGGTATACGGCTCATTTTTGCCCGAAGGCTCCACCGCGGAGATAAGAGGATTGATGAGCAACAATCTGAAAATGATTGAGATGCTGCAGTTTGAGCTCTTTAATAGAATGCAGCAAAAGGGATACTATCAAGTGCAAAGCGCCAAAAAACAAGATGTACAGCAAACAATAAGTAATTTTGAGTAAAGACTAATTAATTTTCAAAAAATCCGCCTAAGTCTAAGGCGGATTTTTTTTGTGTTTTTTTTCTTATAAAAGCATTCTATGTATCCTTAAAGGGTATGTTTGGGCATTCAAACCGCTATTATAATATATCTTTTTTGATTTTAGGGGGTATTGACAAGGAGTATAGGCGTTCAGTATCATAATAGAGTAACCATTGGAGGTGTTGAATGCAAAAAGTTATAAAAAATAAAATACTTAAAATAATCGTCATAGCGGTGTTTATTTTCGCTACGGTAGTATCCGCCGCAATCACAGGATATCATTTTTCGGTTAAGAGTATGGGCGAAAGACCAAAGGTGGACGCCCGTGCGAACAATGTGATTCTTCTTATTGGCGACGGCATGGGCTTTAATCATGTGGAAATTGCTTCGTATTTTGACAAGCCGACAATGACTCAAATTCAAAATTCAGGGCAGGTGACCACCTTATCGTTGACGCCCTTTCCCACAGACAGCGCAGCCGCCGCCACCGCTCTTGCCACAGGACATAAGGCTGGGAACGGAAGGATAGCTTATTCGGGCGGAAAGAAGCTTGAGAATCTGGGGGATATAGCCATTGAAAACGGCAAGAAACTGGGCATAGTGACCACAAAAAGCGTTACGGACGCCACGCCGGCGGCTTTTAGCGCACACAACAAGCGCCGTTCAAATGATCAGGAGATAGCCCTTGAACAGATAAGAAATACTGATATAGATGTGCTTTTGGGGCTGGGCAGGGAGTACTTTGACAACTATGCCGATGAGATAAACACTTGGGATAGGGCTTATGTGACATCTTATGAGGACTTGTCGGCGAATGAAAAAGAAAAGGTCTATGGCATATTTGACGACCCCATTCCCACAGAGGGCGAGTTTTCGCTGGAGGGGCTTACCGAGATAGCTCTGGAGATGCTGGACGGCGAAGAGGGATTTTTTCTTATGGTCGAAGGGGGCAAAATAGATAATTATAGCCACAAAAACGATTTGGACAATATGCTAAAGGAATTTTGGGACTTTGATAGGGCGGTGGCGGTCGCTTTGGCGTACGCTATGCAAAACCCCGACACTACGGTAATAGTGACTGCGGACCATGAGACGGGCTGGCTCAAGCTTCCCAAAGAATGGTCTGAAGAAAATATTAATGACAGGCTGTTCAAGAGCGGAAACCACAGCTTTAGAGCCGTTCCTTACTTTATTTTTGGACCTGGTGAGGACCAAATTCCCGCAAAAATCGACAATACCGATATTTTCTACATAATAAATCAGCTGCTCTTTGGGTAGCTGAAGAAAACAATTGCCAAAGATTTTGGTTTGTGCTATAATATCGTCACTTTTCAAAAAGGAGTATTTTTATGAAGCAGTACTTTGCCAGAGGAGACGGAAAATTCATAATCAAAGAAAGTTCTTCTCCCACTCCCGAGGGTATGGTTAAGGTTAAAATAACCAAAATAATACCCACAAGGTCGGACTTGGACATATTCTTGGGCAAGGCTGATATCAAATATCCTTTTATTCCCTGCCATATGGCGGTGGGGCTGGTCAGCGAAGAAAGACCAGAGTTTGAGCTGAAAAGAGGCGCCAAAGTCATCATTAACCCCTATGTGGTGAAATCTTCCAAAAAAACCGACACCTTGTCAGAGATAAAGACCTTTGGGGTGGATATGGATGGATTTTTGTCGGATTTTGTGTTCGCTCCGATAGAAAACATCATAGTTTTTCCCGAGGAGCTAAAAGAAGAAGAGGCGGTTTTTGCCGAATATATCTCTTTGGGGCTTTCGGCAATTAATTCCTTTAAGATACAAAAAGGCGATTATGTTGCGATAATAGGCGGTTCGCCGCTATGCAACCTTATCGCCCAACTGACCATATATTTTCAAGCGATTCCCATAATCATAGACTTTAAGAAAGAAAGGCTACAAAAAGCCAAAGAATGCGGAATTTATTACACCATAGACGCTTCCAAAGAAGCCCCTATTGAAAGGGTTATGGAAATCACAGGCGGCAGAATGGCGGAGCATACGATTTTAGAGAGCGAAAAGGGAGCGACGGCACATTTTCTTTTCAGCCTCGCAAGGCACGGGGGGGACTGTACCATAGTCAGCGTCAACAAATACCCCAACGCTTTGGAAGCAGATATAAATCTTATTAACAAAAAACAGCTTAAAGTAAAAGGTCTTTCAACGGGTGCTGCGGAATTTAGTTCTGCGGTTTATATCCTTGCCCAGAAGTTCCTTAATCTTTCGGCTCTTGTGGAAAAAAGAGTGCCATTAAAAGACATTCAAAAACACTTTGAAGAGCTAAAAGAACATGGCTTTTCGCTTGCCACAATCATTGAAATGTAAAAAAAGCTTTTTTATTAATTGTTTTCTTGGGGCAGGAGGATGTCGCAGAGCTTATCCACATCTCCCGCTCCTAACACCAGCACGGTATCAAACGGCTCTATATTTTCTATTATATCCTTGGCAAGAGGCAGGGTCTTGTCAAAGTATTTTGTTTGGCATTTGTTTTTTAGCTTATGATATAAGTCTTCTGCACTTTTTCCTTGAGCGAAGTTTTCTCTTGCGGGATATTCTTTCAATAAATATAATAAGTCGCTTTTTGCCAGTACTTCAATGAAATCGTCAAACAATAAAGCCGTACGGCTGAATGTATGAGGCTGAAAGACAATAATCAGCCTTGACTTTGTCAGCCTTTTGGCGCTTTGCATAACCGCACTTATCTCGGACGGGTGGTGGGCATAGTCGTGATATATATCCGCTCCCTTAAGCGAACCCCTTTTCTCAAACCGTCTTTTTATTCCCTGAAAGTTCTCCACGGCACTTTTTATTATTTCATTATCAATTTTTAAGAGATAGCTGACAGCCATAGCCGCCGCCGCGTTATAAACATTATGAAATCCCACAAGGCTTAGATTGACATCGACAAGGGGGCTTTGAAGATAGTTTAAGGTAAATCCGAACATTTCGTCCTTATGTTCGTGGATATCGCTAATATAAAAATCAAAAGCCTTGTCTGTCCCAAAGGTTAAGACAAGGGGATATTTTTGTTTTAGATGTTTTTTGTAATAATCGGTATCCCCGCAGACCAGCCCCAAACGGTTCTTATCCCCGCTTAAAAAGATATCAAAAGTGCAGTATACATCCTCTAAATCATAAAAAGTGTCGGGGTGGTCGTTCTCGGCGTTGAGCACAACCGAAATGTTTGAGGGAATGCTCAAAAGACTTTTCTTATATTCGCACGCTTCGGTAATAAAAAAATCGTCCCCCGAATAGTACAAGTTTCCCATATCAACTACTTCACCGCCTATATGCGCGCAAAAACCCTTCGCCGCATGCTTTAAGATATGTCCGAGCATGCCTGTGCAGGTGGTCTTGCCGTGGGTCCCCCCTATGGCGACGACGGTAGAGAACTCTTTTGCCACCTCTCCCAAAAATATATGTCTTTCCATAACGGGAACGCCGATATTTCGGCAATGCACAAGTTCCTTGTCATCTTTGCTTATTGCAGAAGAATAGACCGCAAGGTCGGGGTTTTTTATTGATTGGGGATTTGAGCCTATCCATATATCCGCGCCTTTTTCCATAAGCTCAATGACATTTTTTGAAAAATTTGTGTCCGAACCGCTAACTGTTTTTCCCCATTTAAGCATAAGCTTGGCAAGCGCCGAAAGACTAATCCCTCCCGCGCCTATGAAATGAAGTTTATAATAATTTTTTTTTACGGACATATTTATTATGATATGTCAAATAATGCCTAAAAGTTCTAAAATACTTTTTTTATAGAGCTTTTTGCTTTGACAGGTCCAAAAAAAGCATTAATGCCCATAAATACTTGAAAAAGTAAATAAATAATAAAAAATTCCCCTTGTATTATATATTTTATTATAGTATAATGTATCTAGCGACAAATTTGTCAAAGGAGCGACGAACTATGACTATCACCAATGTTAGAGTAAAGTTACTTAAGAAAAGAGATGGCAAGCTTAAGGCTGTTGCAAGCATCGTTTTTGACGATGAATTTGTAGTCCATGACATAAAAGTCATAGAAACAGGAGAAGATTGCTTTGTCGTGATGCCATCCCGAAAAGGACCTGACGGAGAATACCGCGATGTGGCTCATCCTTTGAATAGCGAAGTCAGAGAAAAGATTAAGACTCTTATCATTACAGACTACAAAAAGCTGCTTGAAGAAAAAGCCCAAACAAACGGACAAGACGAAGCCGGCGAAGAAGCCGAAGAGGCTGAGTCCAAAGAAGAATAGAGAAAATAAATTATTCCCAATTGAATTTTTTATTTTTTCAAAAAACAGGATGAATTTTTTTGGTTCATAGCTTGTTTTTTTGCTTTTTTATTGATTTTTGTTTGACAATAAAAGGCATAGTATATATAATATAACTTGCATTTGAAAAAGAGGTGATACCATGAAAGAAAAAATACATCCTGATTATAAAATAGTAGATGTCACTTGCGCTTGCGGAGCGCAGTTTAAGACAGGCTCCACAAAGAATACCGATGTAATAAAATTGGATATCTGCAACCAATGCCATCCTTTCTATAGCGGAAAGCAAAAGAGAGTAGAGTCCGGCGGCAGAGTGGATAGATTCCGCAAGAGGTTTGGTAAATCAGGACTTAAATAGCTTGTCCATATCAAAACTGATTAAGAGTAGTGCAAGACCTTTTTTTGGTTTCTTGCACTATTTTTGTATTATTTAAGAGGCAATATGAAAAAGAAAAGAGTATGCTCAATAGGCGGTCAAGCCGTTTTGGAAGGGGTAATGATGCGGGGGAAAAGCGCAATCGCTACTGCTGTCAGAGACCCCGAAGGCAAGATTGTCGTGGAATCTCAAAGAATCGAGCCCTTAGAAAAAAAGAAAAAAATCCTCAAATTGCCCATCATAAGAGGGGTGGCTTCTTTTGTGTCCAGCATGGTTTTGGGCATAAAGACGCTCAATCGCTCCAGCGAAGTTTTTACCGGTATGGAAAACCAAGAGCCGTCCAAATTGGAAAAATGGCTTGCCAAAAAGCTCAATGTGGATATTATGAGCGTTTTGGTGGGCATAAGCCTTATTCTTGGAGTTGGGCTTGCGATAGCTCTTTTTGTGGTGATACCCCACCTTGTCACTGAATGGATAATCAGGTTTCTAAATTCGCCAAGCCCTATTGTCATAAATCTAATCGCAGGGCTGATAAGAATAATAATCTTTATTTCTTATATCTTGCTTGTGGGGCAGATAAAAGACATAAAAAGGCTTTTTAGGTATCACGGCGCCGAACACAAGGTTATTAACTGTTATGAGAAGCAAATGGAACTCAACATCGAGAACATACAAAAGATGTCCACGGTCCACGACAGATGCGGCACCACATTTCTTTTTATAATAATGGTGTTCAGCATATTATTCTTTTCCTTTGACATCTTTTCCAATAACTGGTGGCAGCGGGTTTTGATAAGAATAGCTTTTATTCCGCTGGTGGCTGGGATATCGTATGAAATACTTAAGCTGTTTGCAAAATATGACAATAAGTTCGTCAAGATTATGAAATATCCCGGGCTTTTGCTCCAGAAATTGACCACAAAAGAGCCCGACGACCAAATGGTCGAGGTGGCGCTGACCGCTTTCAATACTGTTATGGAGCTGGAAAAAGACCCCGAAAAAAAGACGCAGAGTTTTGTCACCTACACAACTGTAGAAAAGGCGGTGAAGGAGCTTGAAAACTATCTTGGCGACAAAAACGAGGCGGAGATAATCTATATGCATATTTTGGATGTTAAGACACGCTCAAAGCTCTATGACCAAAAAAGAGTGTCTTCGAATGACCGAAAAAAGGCAAAAGAATATGCCGACAGACGAAAAAAAGGCGCACCGCTTCAATATATTTTGGCAAATACTTGCTTTTATGGATATGACTTTTATGTGGACCAAAGAGTGCTTATTCCCAGATTCGATACTGAACATCTTGTCAATAAAGCAATCCAAGAAGCCCAAAAAATTATCAATCCAAAAATTCTTGACCTTATGACAGGAAGCGGAGCAATAGCTATTGCAGTCAGAAAGAATATAGAATGCAAAATGACCGCTACCGATATATCTTTGGACGCCTTGGAAGTCGCAAAACAAAACGCCGAAAAAAACGGCTGCGGGGATATAGAATTTATTTCGGGAAGCCTTTTTGAAAAAGTTCAAGGCAAGTTCGATATGATTTTATGCAATCCGCCTTATATCCCAACAGGCGATTTGAAAGAACTGGATAGCGAAGTCAAGGACTATGAGCCGTTGATTGCGCTTGACGGCGGGGCGGACGGGCTGGACTTTTATCGGGAGATGGCGGACAAGGCGCACTTATATTTGGAGCATGGCGGTATTTTGATTATGGAAGCGGGCATAAACCAAGCCGAGATTATTAGCAAGATGTTTGAACAAAAGTACGATATAGAACTTATTCATGACTATAACAATCCCCCGGTGGCAAGGGTAATTTTGGCAAGACTAAAGGAGGATTATGTTTGAAAAACTTGATAAATTAGTGCAAAGATATAACGAATTGAATACGCTTATCGGCAAGCCCGAAATCGTCGCCAAGCAAGAGGAATGGCGCAAATTGGTAATAGAGCATTCCGAGCTTTCGCCGATTATTGAAGCCTATAACCAGTACCTTGATATGGAAAGGGGAATGCAAGAGCTTTTTGAGATTATGAAAAACGGCGAAGACAAGGATATAACTCTTCTTGCACAGGCAGAATATCATGAGCTTAAGGAAAAAAAGGAAAAGCTTGTTGAAGATATAAAGCTGCTTTTGATTCCCAAAGACCCGATGGACGACAACAATGTCATTATTGAGATAAGAGCGGGGGCGGGCGGCGAAGAGGCAAGCCTTTTTGGACAGGTAGTCAGAAGAATGTACTACCGCTTTGCCGAAAGGCTCAAGTGGAAGGTGGAAGAGATAGACATCAAGGAGACCGAGCTTGGCGGCATAAAAGAGGCTGTCTTTATGATAGCGGGGAAAGGGGCTTATGCCAAGATGAAGTACGAATCAGGCGTGCATAGGGTGCAGAGAGTTCCCGAGACCGAGTCGCAAGGCAGGGTGCATACATCTACGATAACCGTCGCAGTCTTGCCCGAAGTTCAAGATGTGGATGTGGATTTGCAGGAAAAGGACTTGAAGGTGGATACCTTTCGTAGCGGCGGGGCGGGAGGTCAGCATGTCAATAAGACCGAAAGTGCGGTCAGGCTGACGCATATCCCCACGGGAATTGTGGTGGAATGCCAAGACGAAAGAAGCCAAATAAAAAACAAAGAAAAAGCGCTTAAGGTTATGAAAAGCAGACTATATGACCATTATAAGACTATACAAGAAAGAGAATATGCCGAAAACAGAAAGTCCCAAATCGGCAGAGGCGACCGTTCGGAAAGAATAAGGACTTATAACTATCCCCAAGGCAGAGTCACCGACCATAGAATAGGTATGACGCTTTATTCTTTGGAGAGTTTTTTGGACGGAGATATATTCTCAATGGTGGAGGCTCTTTCCATAGCCGCAAAAAATCAAGAGCTATTGGATTCGGATATTTGATTTTAGTCTGTCTCAAGCGGCTAAAAAGGGCGAAGGGTCTCTTGAAAATATTCCGTACTCTTGATATAATAAAAGTATCGAATATTTTTTAAGGAGAAAAGATATGATTGAACTAATCTACGGCTCTAAAGGAACGGGAAAGACAAAAAGAATAATCGACATGGCTCATCAATCGTTGGAGAAATCCGACGGTTTTGTCGTTTTTCTAGCGGACACTAATAGATATGTTAGAGAAATAAAGTACGCCATAAGATTTTTGAACACCAAAGAAATTTTTATAAAAGGCGAAGAGAACCTTGTGGGATTTATTAAGGGTTTAATAAACTCTAATTATGATATAAAAGAAATTTTTATCGACGGCGTGGCAAGAATGCTGGGTGTTGATATTCCAGAGATGGGCTCTTTTATGAATCAGCTTGACCAAATCAGCGAAAAATATGATATACATTTTGTTTTGACGATATCTTGCGATAAAGAAAATCTGCCCCAATTCTTTTCCAAGTATATAGATTAAACAAAAAAGTTTGAGGTTTATGAATGAAATATATAAGCACAAGAGGCGAACAAATCGACAATGCATCCAAGGTTATTTTGAACGGTATTGCAAATGACGGCGGGCTTTATGTTCCGTCGTCTTTTCCTACCATAACGCCCCAAGAGATTGAAGAAATGATAGGCTTTGAGTACGAAAAAAGAGCGTCTCATATCCTTTCAAAGTTCTTGACCGATTATACTTATGAAGAGCTTATGGAATACGTCCAAAAGGCTTATAAGAAATTTGACGGCGAGCCCGCCCCTTTGGTCAAGGTGGACGACAATACATATATGCTTGAACTTTGGCACGGTCCCACGCTTGCCTTTAAGGATATGGCGCTGACGGTATTGCCTTATCTTTTGATGGGTGCAAGGAAAAAAGACGGCATAGACAAAAAAACGCTTATACTTGTAGCCACAAGCGGAGATACGGGAAAAGCCGCGCTTGAAGGCTTTAAGGATGTGGAGGGAGCGGAAATAATAGTTTTTTATCCCAATGAGGGAGTCAGCCTTATGCAAAAGCTTCAGATGCAGACCACCGAAGGCAAAAATGTCCATGTGGTGGGTATAGAGGGCAATTTTGACGACGCCCAAAACGCCGTAAAAGATGTATTCGACGACGGTGAGATGAGAAAAAAGCTCTTTGACAAGGGTTATATGCTCTCTTCCGCTAATTCCATAAATTTTGGACGCCTTGTGCCACAAATTGTGTATTATGTTTCGGCGTATGTGGACCTTTTGGGAAGTGGAGAGATAGAAAACGGCGATCAAATAAACATAGCCGTACCCTCAGGGAACTTCGGCAATATCCTTGCGGCTTATTACGCTTACAGAATGGGACTCCCAATAAAGCACCTAATTGTGGCAAGCAACCAAAACAATGTGCTGACAGACTTTTTCAACAGCGGGGAATACGACATAAACAGAGAGTTCTATAAGACAATCTCTCCGTCTATGGATATCTTGATATCCTCTAATTTGGAAAGACTTCTTTTTGAATTCGCAGATAGAGACAGCGGTATCATAAGGGAGCTTATGGCGGAATTGAAAAATTCGGGACGGTATCAAATCGACCAAGAGAAGCTAAGCCAAAAGTTTCCTCAATTTTTGGGATACTATTCCACCGAAGAAGAGACTTTTGAAGTCATAGATAATTTCTTTGAACAATGCGACTATCTCTTGGACCCCCATACTGCCGTTGGCGTCAGCGCTTATTTCAAATATATTTCTGACACCCTTGATACGGATACGCCTGCAGTCGTGGTTTCCACCGCAAACCCCTATAAGTTCCCTCAAGATGTGTACTATGCCTTGACAAAAGTGCAAGAGGACGACCCCATAAAGAGCTTGAAAAAGCTGCAAAGCTATACGGGCATAAAAGCGCCCCAAGCTATCGCTGGACTTGATGATAAACCCTTAAACCATGACTTAGTAGTACCAAAGTCTAAGATTAAGGATACCATATTAAAGCTATTGAAGAAGGAAGACAACAATGAATAAAAAAACGGTATATAGCGGAATTCAGCCCACAGGCTGCTTGACGCTTGGAAACTATATTGGAGCGGTGTCTAACTGGTTGAAGATGCAGGAGGAATACAACTGTATTTATAGTGTGGTGGACTTGCACGCTTTGACCGTAAGGCAAGAGCCCGCAGAGCTTAGGAAAAATATACTTAGTTTCTTTGCTCTTCTTATGGCGGTGGGTTTGGACCCCCAAAAATGCATACTGTATATTCAGTCGCATGTGCCCGAACATTGCGAGCTGACTTGGATATTGAACTGTTATACCTATATTGGCGAAGCGGGCAGAATGACACAATTCAAGGAAAAAAGCCAAAGACACAAGAACAACATAAACATGGGGCTTATGGACTATCCCGTACTTATGGCGGCGGATATACTGCTGTATCAGACTCATCTTGTGCCAGTAGGGGCAGACCAGAAGCAGCATTTGGAGCTGTCAAGAGACTTGGCGGAAAGGTTTAATAATATCTATTCCCCCACTTTTGTAGTGCCCGAGCCCTATATCCCTAAGCAGGGGGCAAAGATATGTTCGCTTACCGACCCCGCAAGCAAGATGAGCAAGTCCGATGAGGACAAAAACGCTACCATATCCATAATTGATCCACCGGAATTGATTATGAGCAAAATAAAAAAAGCGGTTACGGACAGCGAAAAGATTGTCGAATACAGAGAGGGCAAAGACGGCATAAACAACCTATTGACCATATTCAGCGCAGTTAGCGGCAGGACGATTGAGGAGCTTGCAAGCGAATATCGGGACAAGGGATACGCAAAATTCAAAAACGATGTGGGCGAAGCCGTCGTGGAATGTCTGTGCCCTATAAGACAGAGGTATCAAGAGCTTATCGCAGACAAGAATTACTTATTGAGCGTGGCAAGGGAGGGTGCGGAAAAGGCATCGAGGATAGCCAGAAAGACTTTAAGGAAAGTCCATAGGAAAATAGGGCTGGTAGAAAGATAATGTTTGGATATGTATCTATCGACAAACCCAATATCTTGTTCAAGGACTTTCACACATACAAGGCGTACTATTGCGGGTTGTGCAAGGTCACCGGCGAACATTACAGCCAGCTTATGAGGCTTAGCGTAAATTATGACATAGTGCTTTTGAGCCTTTTGGCGCATAATTATGAAAAAAAAGAGCCCAAATTCGTTGAGGGCAGGTGTATTCTCCGCCCCATTGGCAAAAAATTCCCCATAGCCGTCAGCAAAGATATCTTAAAAAGAGTTGTGGATATAAATATTATTTTGACCTATTATAAGGCTTTAGATGATGTTATAGACGAAAGCCGCCATAAGATAATCAAAAAATACCTTGAAAGAAGATATCAAAAACTTAAAAAAGAGTATCAAGAACTCTGTCAGACGGTGGATAATAATTATAAAAGGCTAAGGGAATTGGAAAAAAATAACTGTCGAAGCGCGGAAATGCTTGGCGAGTGTTTTGGCGAAATTATGGCGTCGTGTGCAAAGGCGCTGACCAAAAACGCCGATGACAAACTGGTATCGCTGTGCTATAATTTAGGCAAATGGATATATTATATAGATGCTTTGGATGACTTGAAAGAGGACCTGAAAAAGAAAAGGTTTAATCCGTTTATTGACGAAGAAACTTGTATTGACGAGAAGTTCTTTGAGAAAAAAGAAAAATATATAAGGTATCTTTTATATTCGTCTATTGATAAGATAATTGAGGACTATGATAAGATGGACATATCCATAAGCGAGGGTCCGCTCTCAAATATAATTTATCTGGGGCTTAAGAAAAAGACTCAGGAAGTGCTTGAAAGAAGAGGTAACAAATGTCAAAAGATCCGTTTTTAATACTGGGAGTGGACAGGAATGTCACCCAAAATCAGCTTTTTGACGCATACAGAAGCTTAAGGGACAAATACAGCAATCAAAGATTTGAGCCCGGCGAAAAGGGTGCGGAAGCGTGCAGAAAACTTGAAGAAATAGAGGAAGCTTATAGGCAGGCTTCGGATATCTTGAAGTCCAATTTTGAGATTTCCTTTTATGGCGAGGGGCTGAAAGATGTGGAAGATGCCATAAAAGAGGGGGACTTGGAGAAAGCCCAAGACCTTTTGGATTCTGTAAAAGACCGTACGGCAAGGTGGCATTATCTGCAATCGGTTATTTTTTATAGAAGGGGGTGGCTTAAAGACGCCCTTAAACAATTGGAATTCGCCTGTAACCTTGAGCCCGACAACGCCAAATATGCCGAGGCGAAAGAAAACCTTTCCAAGAAAATATACTCAGACTATTCTTTTTATAGAAACGACGGCGAAAGGTCTTATAGGGATACCCCGCCCCAGCCTATGGCAAGGGGTTGCACGCCCTGTGACTGCTGTGCGGGGCTGTTGTGCGCTGATTGCTGCTGTAACTGTACGGGTGGTTGCTAAGAATGAAAATCAATGCCAAAGGCATAGCCCTTGCCGGAATCGGAAGTGCCATATCTTTGGTTTTTGTGGTTTTAAGCCATTACTTAAATGCCTTAAACATCACCTTTAATGCGCTGGCGGCGGCGGGAACGCTTGTGCCGCTTGCCAAAAAACACTACAAAGAGGCGCTTTTGGGATGCGTGGCGGTATCCCTGATTGGTTTTTTTATAGTCAATATTAGCGTAATCCCTTTTGTTTTGGTCGGCGGTTTTTATACCGTATTCACTGTGTTTTGGAGCGATAAAAACTATTCCTACCTAAAATCATTGCCGATAAAGTTCTCTTATTCGGTCTTGGTGTTTTTTATTCTCTATAAACTTATCTCCTTAATCAGTGTAGACCCGTCCAAAATCGCTTTGTTAAAAAATATCAACGCCGTAGCTTTGTACTTAATTTTGAATATAGTCTTTTCGGCTTTGTTCTTGGTGTATGACAGAGCGCTTGTGTATTTTTTTAATTATCTTAAGAAAAGGATAAAGGGATAATAAAGGCAAACTGCAAAACCTTTCACGATAATATGTATTGACTACACATATATTTATATGGTAATATTTTTTTATGGAATCTTAGAGCGGAGGCTTTTTATGTTTAGAAATATCAAATCTGAATTTACGGGCTCAATGGGGAAATACATAGGCGTGAGTCTGGGGTGTTTCTTGTTGAGTCTTACGGTCATAGGCTTGCCCTTTGCCATTTGCATAAGAGAAAAATGGATGATAGAGAATTCAAGAGTGGTGGGCATGCCTTTGATGTTTAAGGGAACGGGCCTTCAACTGCTTGGCAAGATGCTGGTATGGCTGTTTTTTGTCATCATTACTTTTTCGCTTTATACAATAGTTATTCCATATAAGTACCGTCAATGGGTTGTTGAAAATACTGTGTTTGCCCCTTATGACGACTGATTTGAGATTGATATAAGAAAGGATGCGACCTTCTGTGTGTTTTTTCCGCGGAAGGTTTTTTTATAAGATAAGCTGTTGTTATTTAGGTCAAATTTTAGTAAAATAGACTAAACGCGTACATAAAAGACTGTGACGAAAACTTTGCGATATGGTACAATAATACAAATACTTAAAGGAGAATTTTATGAGAATAGGTATAGGCGCCGACCACGGCGGTTTTATTTTGAAAAAGCCTGTCATTGAGGCGATTGAAGAGATGAACCTTGAATATAAGGATTATGGGACATATTCCGAAGAGTCTTGCGACTATCCGGATATAGCGCTCAAAGTGACCTCCGCTTTGAAAGATAAGGAGATAGACAAAGCCGTTCTCCTTTGCGGAACGGGAATAGGGATTTGTATCGCCGCGAACAAGGTCAAGGGCATAAGGTGCGCCCATGTCACCGATGCTTTCTCAGCCCAGATGAGCGCTGAGCATAACGATGCGAATATTATCTCAATGGGCGGAAGAATAACCTCTCCCGAAGACGCCAAAGAGATAGTAAAGGCGTATTTAAGCGCACAATTCGCAGGCGGCAGGCATCAGAGGCGGGTTGATAAAATCAAACAAATAGAAAACAATAATTAAGGAGCGCAAGATGAAAGTCAATATTATTGAACATCCTCTTATTACTCATAAATTGACTATGATGAGGGATAAGAGAACAAACCCCAAGGATTTCAAGTCTTTGCTTAAAGAGATATCCTTGCTTATGGCTTATGAGGTGACAAGAAATCTGCCCCTTGAAGACATTGAGATAGAGACACCTATTATGAAAATAACCGCCAAAGTCATCGGGGGAAGAAGTATCGGAATAGTGCCGATATTAAGAGCAGGACTGGGCATGGTGGACGGCATACTTGAGCTTGTGCCGTCGGCGAAAATCGGGCATATAGGCTGTTATAGAGACCCCGAAACGCTTGAACCCGTTGAATATTATTGCAAACTTCCCATAGATGTGGAGCAAAGGACAGTGATACTTGTCGACCCCATGTTGGCAACGGGCGGAAGCGCTGGCATGGCGATTGACTTTATAAAGCAAAGGGGAGTGACCGACATCAAGTTTATGTGTTTGATAGCTGCCCCCGAAGGCGTAAAAGCTCTTAATAAAAAACATCCCGATGTGGAGATATATACGGCGGCGTTGGACGAGTGCCTAAACGAGCATGCGTATATTGTGCCGGGTCTTGGCGACGCTGGCGATAGGCTTTTTGGTACAAAATAAAAAGAGGTATTTTTATGCTTAAAGAAACCGTTCAAACCATAATTCAAGCCGAAGAAAAGGCGGAGAAAATAATAAACGACGCTTTGGCGGAAGCCAAACAAATGAGCTTAAACGCCACAAACGAGGCTGAAAGGATTAAGAAAGACACCGTAGAAAAAGTCAGGCTTGACAGACAAAAGGTGATCGAGACGGCTATGAAAGAGGCGGATGAAAGGTATGAGGAAATAATCTCTTTAGGCATTGAGAAAGCCAGAAAAATGATAAAAGAGACCCCAACGGATAAAGCCGTTCAAATAATAAAGGACAAGGTGCTGAACAAATATGGCAATCGTTGAAATGAGCAGAATGAGCCTTGTGGCTCACCAATCCGAATATAGCAGATTGCTCAAACTGTTCATTAAATCGGGCTGTGTGGAGACCATAAAGTCCGAACAAATCGAGAAAACCTATTACAAGAGCAATGTTTCTCAAAAAGAGGAGATTGAATCCAAGCTGTTGAGAATTAGGTTCGCTTTGGGCTTTCTTAAAGATATGGTCTTACAGGCAAAGCTCATGGGCAAAAAGATAGAGAATATCAACTTAAAAAAGGAAAACGAGCTCTTGTCCCTTGACGATTATGAGAACATAGCCAAAGAGGAATACGACCTTTTTGAAATTATATCCGATATCGAAAAAATAAATGAGCGGATGACGGACTTGAAGAGCGCAAGGCAAAGGATAAGCGCAAAAAAAGAACAGATGTCCGTATTTAAGCCGTTTGAAATAAAATTTTCCCAAATCAAGAACACCAAGAACACCGTCATGTTTGCGGGAACTATCTCTGCGCAAAAGGCGGAGGAATTCTTTGAAGAAAATAAGGATAAGGCGTATATTAAGATTTATGAGGGCAACAAGCTGATACCCCTTATTGTAATATGCCATAAGGACAATGCCGAGGAGATAAAGACGGCTTTGGCTTCTTGCGACTTTGTCAAGGCGTCTTATGAATATGACGCCACCGCCCAAGAGAAAATTGGCGAATACGATAGAAAATTAGAGGAAATAGAGTCCAAGCGGCAAAACCTTGTCATGGACGCCTTGCAAGAAAGGCACAATATCAAAAAGTTCAAGATTCTCTATGATTATTATTACTTGGAGAAGAAAAAGCTTGAAGTGCTTGGCGAATGTGCAAGCTCTCAAAAGACTTTTTTATTGGAGGCTTGGATCCCCAAACACAGACAGCAAGAGATAGCCGCCCTTATTGAAAAAAAATGCAAGTATGCGGAAGCGGTCTTTAGAGAGCCCTATGATAACGAGACGCCCCCGACCTTAACCCACAACAATAAGCTTGTCGACCCAGTAGTCGCTATCACCAATATGTACGGTGCTCCGAATTACAGAGAGCTTGACCCGAATATCTTTGTGGCAATATTTTATCTGATTATATTCGGCTTTATGTTTTCGGATGCGGGATACGGCGTGGTGCTGGCAGTCAGCTGTTTTGCGTATTATTTTATTAAAAAACCCGTTAAGAGAACGGGCAGAATGATACTCTTGTTCGGCTTGGGCGGAGTCTCCACAGTTATTTGGGGAGCGATTTTTGGCGGATGGTTCGGCGTGACTTTCCCCAAAGAGCCCCTAATCAATCCTTTGGACCCCACCGGCTCAATAATTATGTTCGGGATGTCGCTTGGTATAGGTGCTTTGCAGATTGCTGTCGGATTTGCCTTAAACGGCATCAATAGAATTCGAAGAAAAGAGGTCTTGCAGGGTATCTTTGAGGACTTCGGGTGGGTGATAATAATTATAGGTCTTCTTCTTGTCGTATCTTCAATGCTTATGACAAGTAGTGTTCTAAACCTGCCTGGCATCATTATTGCTTTGATAGGAACTGCGATGCTCTTATTAAGCGGAGCGATAGGCAAAAAAAATCCCATCAAAATGGTGGGAGGAGCTTTGGGTAAAGCATATGGCTCCATAAATGTGGTCAGCGACTTGTTGTCGTATTCAAGACTTTTTGGTCTGGGACTGACCACCGGTGTAATCGGCTATGTAGTAAATCAGTTCGCTGTCGTCATCGTTGGATTTTTCCCGCCTGCGGCGGCTTTTGTGGGCTGGCTCTTTGCCTTGCCCGTGCTGCTGGTAGGACATCTTTTCAACTTCGGTATAAATCTTCTTGGCGTGTATGTACACAACAGCAGATTGCAATATATAGAGTTTTTCCAAAGATTTTATGAGGGTTCGGGGCATATCTTTACGCCCTTAGGCTCTCAAACAAAATACACTTACTTAGACAACTAATCAGGAGGTTATAACAATATGATTACGATAGGTACTTTTTTGGCGCTGCTGGGAGCGGCTTTGGCGGTTTTCTTGTCGGGAATGGGCTCCGCAAAAGGCGTGGGACTGGCGGGACAAGCGTCCGCAGGCGTGGTCGCTGAAGACCCCGACAAGTTTATTAAATGTCTTATTTTGCAGCTTCTGCCCGCCACACAAGGCATTTATGGCTTTATTATCACATTCCTTGTCATCTTAAACGCCAATGTCATAGGCGGACCCATAGCCCAGTATACCCTTAATCAAGGTTTATTTATACTTGCGGGCTGTCTTCCTGTGGGCGTGGTTGGATACTTTTCAGCCGTTCATCAAGGCAAAACCGCAGTCGCCGCTATCGGTATGGTCGCCAAAAGACCCGAGGAGAGCTCAAAGGGAATGCTTATGGTCGCTATGGTCGAGACCTATGCTTTGTTGGGATTCTTGGTTTCGTTCCTTGTGGTGTTTCTTGGCGGTCAGGCATTCGCATAAAGCAGGGTAGATATGAAAGGAAAACAAGCGATTATTGACAAAATAATCTCCGACGCGCGCCAAATCGCCAAATCCACCCATGAAGAGGGCGTACAAAAGGCGCAGGAAATAATCGACGCCGCAGAGAATGATGCGAGGATTTATCGTGCCAAAAACAGAGAGGAATCCGAAAAAGAAAGAGAGGATATCATAAGGCGGAGAATCACAGCCGCCAACCTTGAGGTCAAAAAAATCTTGCTTAAGGCGAAACAAGAGATTATCTCCAAAGCTTTTTCCCAAAGCGTGGAAGAGATACGCAAGGATAAAAAAGCGTATAAGAATATGCTTTTGGGAATGCTGGAGCATGCCTCAAATGGTGACACGCTGATTATATCAAAAAATGACAAAGATATCCTCACCCCTCAAGATGTCAAGGATTTTTGCCAAAAAAGAAAAATAGATATTAGTATAGATACAAACTATGGCGATTTTTTGGGCGGACTGATTCTGTGCGGAAAGGGCTGGGACAAGAACTTCACGCTGGAAGTAGAGCTCAATTCCCTAAGAGACGAGCTTGAGCCGCAAATCGCCCAAATGCTTTTTGGAGACAACTAAATGAAAGACGGATTGATTTTTGCCAACGCCAGAGCCAAGGCGAAAGAAGAGAATCTCTTGCATGAAGACAGACTGCTAAGAATGATGGAATGCAAAACACTTAAGGACGCAGTCAGAATTCTTGTCGAGGCGAATTATGGTGGCGGCAAAGTCATAGACGACGAAAACGATTTTGAGAAATTGCTTTTTGAAGAGCATAGGCTGGTCACTCAATTTGTAAAAGAGGCATCTCCCAAAGATATAGGTTTTGAATGTTTCTTTTTAAGAAATGACTATCATAACTTAAAGGCGCTTTTGAAAGCCGAGTATGGCGGGATAGAGGACATATCGCCTATGATAGTACCCGACGGACTGTATACCTTAGGGCAGCTCAAAGATATGGTGGAGAGCGGCAAGGCTGATATCCCCGTACTTCAAGAGGGCTTAAACACTATCAAAAAAAGGTTTGAAGTGGGGGCGGGAAATCCCCGCTTGATAGACACCATAATAGATAGGGCTATGTTCGAGGACATTGTCAAGAGACTTGAAAAGTGCGACGATATCGTCAAAAAATACTTCAAAGCGCTTATAGATACCACAAATATATTGTCGTTTCTTAGGGCGTATAGAATAAGCGGTAAAATGAGCTTTTTTGCCGCGGACTTTATTGAGGGCGGAGACATTGACATAAAAGTGTTCCAAGACAGCTATCAAGACCCCATGAACAGGCTGCCTCTGGCACTAAGGGGTACGCCATATCATGAGATTATGGCACGCCTTGACATAGAGGACTTGTCAGCGTTTGAAACAGCTCAAGACAATTACCTTTTGAAGATGTTTTCAGACAGCAAGAGCGATATGTTTTCCGTAGCACCGATAATAGGATATTATCTTGCCAAGCTCAACGAGCTTAAGGTGATAAGAGTGGTTCTTGTGTGCATAAAAAACAATGTGGAAAAGTCCGAGATGAAAAAAAGAGTGAGGAAACTTTATGCTTAGCAACAATAAAATAGCGATTATTGGCGACAAAGACAGCATATTGTCCTTTAAGGCAATCGGTGTGGACGCATATCCCGCCAAGAACTATTTTGAAGCTCAGGATACCTTAAAGAAGCTTGCGAGGGAATATGCGGTGATATTCATTACCGAAGACATTGCCGAGAATATACAGGACATTATGAAAAGATACAAGACGCGTCCTTTTCCCGCTGTCATACCCATTCCGTCCGCACAAGGAAGTTCGGGTTTTGGAATGAGGTCAATTTCCAAAGATGTGGAAAAGGCGCTGGGAGCGGATATATTGTTTAATTCCTAATCAATCTGGCTTTAAGGTTTTAGGAATGATAAATTAGGAATTATCAAGGAGAGAAGATATGGCAAAAACAGGAAAAATAATCAAGGTCAGCGGTCCGCTTATCGTAGCGGGCGGAATGGCGGACAGCAAGATGTACGATGTGGTACGGGTGGGCAAACAAAGGCTTATCGGCGAGATAATCGAATTGAGAGGCGACCGTGCGTCCATTCAGGTATACGAGGAGACAAGCGGAATTGGACCCGGGGACGAAGTGGTGTCCACGGGAATGGCTTTGTCGGTCGAGCTTGGCCCCGGACTTATCGAGAGCATCTTTGACGGTATTCAAAGACCGCTTACCGCTTTGAAAGAGGTTACTGGCGACAGAATAGCAAGAGGCGTGGAAGTCAAAAGCCTTGACCATGAAAAGAAGTGGAAGTTCAATGCCACCGCCAAAGTCGGCGATAAAGTGACGGCGGGAGACGAGCTTGGTTTTGTTCAAGAAACCCCGATTGTCAGACACAAAATTATGGTTCCTTATGGCGTAGAGGGTGAAGTTCTGGAAATAAGAGAAGGCGAATATACCATTGATGAAATAATCGCCAAGATAAAAACCCAAAACGGCATAAGGGAACTAAGCATGATACAAAAATGGTCGATTAGAAAGGGAAGACCTTTTGTGGAAAAACTTCCCCCCGATATTCCAATGGTCACTGGACAAAGGGTTATAGATACATTCTTCCCAATAGCAAAAGGCGGAGTCGCCGCCGTACCCGGACCTTTTGGTTCAGGAAAAACCGTGGTGCAGCATCAGCTTGCCAAATGGGCAGACGCTGATATTATCGTATATGTGGGCTGCGGAGAAAGGGGAAATGAGATGACCGATGTGCTTAACGAGTTCCCCAAACTTGTCGACCCAAAGACAAATCAGCCCCTTATGAAAAGAACGGTGCTTATTGCCAATACTTCGGATATGCCGGTAGCGGCAAGAGAAGCAAGCATCTATACGGGTATCACGATTGCCGAGTATTTTAGGGATATGGGATATAATGTCGCCATTATGGCAGACTCCACTTCACGCTGGGCTGAAGCATTGAGAGAGATGAGCGGAAGACTTGAAGAAATGCCCGGCGAAGAGGGCTATCCCGCATATCTGTCCAGCCGCCTTGCGGAATTCTATGAAAGAGCGGGCATAGCCAAAGTGCTTGGCTCAAAAGGTCTGGTTGGTTCAATAACCGCTATAGGCGCTGTTTCGCCTCCCGGCGGAGACCTTTCAGAGCCTGTATCCCAAGCCACTTTGAGGATAGTAAAAGTGTTCTGGGGCTTGTCGGCGCAGCTGGCGTATAGAAGGCACTTCCCAGCCATAGACTGGTTGCAAAGCTATTCGCTGTATTCGGACAGACTCTCAAATTGGTATAGCAAGAACTTGGGTGCGGAATGGAACGGCTTAAGGCACAAGGCGATGAGCATACTTCAAGAAGAAGCCACTCTGGAAGAGATAGTAAGGCTTGTGGGAATGGACGCTCTGGGGCCCAAGGACAGATTGACTATGGAAACCGCAAAAGCCATTCGCGAAGATTATCTTCACCAAAACGCTTTTCACGAAACAGATACTTTCTCATCCCTAAAGAAGCAGTTAAGGATGCTAAAACTGATAATTACGCAATACAATCTTTCCAACGAGGCGTTGAGGCAAAGAGTGGATATCGAAGATATTATTGATATTTCAGTAAAAGAAAAAATCGGAAGAGCCAAGTATATTGAAGAAAAAGACCTTGACAGGTTTGACTTGATTGAAGAAGAGCTGAAAAAAGAAATCGCGGCACTGTGGGAGTAGGAGGAATATTAGATGTTAAAGGAATATAAAACAATAAAAGAGATTGTCGGACCTCTTATGCTTGTCGAGGGCGTGGAGAGCGTGAAATATGACGAACTTGTGGAGATTGAGCAAGCCAACGGCGAAATAAGACGGGGCAAGGTGCTTGAAGCCAACGGCGACAAGGCGCTTGTACAGCTCTTTGAGGGTTCGGCGGGCTTGCAAATAAGTACTTCCAAAGCAAGGTTTTTGGGCAAGAGCATAGAGCTTAGCGTCAGCGAAGACATGCTGGGCAGGGTGTTTGACGGTATGGGCAATCCCATTGACGACGGTGCGCCGATTATACCCGAAAAGAAAATAAACATCAACGGTCAGCCCATAAACCCCACCGCAAGGGACTATCCCAATGAATTTATACAAACGGGAATTTCGGCGATAGACGGCTTGAATACGCTTGTCAGGGGACAAAAACTCCCGGTATTTTCTGCAAGCGGTCTTCCGCACGCCGAGCTTGCCGCACAGATAGCCCGACAAGCCAAGGTTTTGGGAACGGACTCCAAGTTTGCGGTTGTATTCGCCGCTGTGGGTATAACCTTTGAGGAAGCCGACTACTTTATAAGCGATTTTAGAGCCACAGGCGCTATCGATAGAGCGGTACTGTTTATGAATCTTGCGAACGACCCCGCAATAGAAAGGATAGCCACCCCAAGAATGGCACTGACAGCGGCAGAATATCTTGCCTTTGACAAGGATATGCATGTGCTTGTCATTATTACGGATATCACAAACTATGCCGAGGCGTTGAGAGAGGTTTCCGCTGCAAGAAAGGAAGTGCCGGGAAGAAGAGGTTATCCGGGATATCTATACACCGACCTTGCGACCATTTATGAAAGGGCGGGGAGAATCAGGGGCAAAAAAGGCAGTATCACACAGATTCCGATTTTAACAATGCCTGAAGACGACAAGACGCACCCCATACCCGACCTTACGGGATATATAACTGAGGGGCAGATAATCTTGTCCAGGGAACTATATAAAAAAGGCGTCACACCGCCAATTGATGTTTTGCCCTCTCTGTCCAGACTTAAGGACAAAGGAATAGGCGAGGGCAAGACTCGAAAAGACCATGCGGACACCATGAATCAGCTTTTTAGCGCTTATGCCAGAGGCAAGGAAGCAAAAGAACTTTCAGCAATACTTGGCGAGGCGGCTTTGACGGAAGTGGATTTGAAATACGCAAGGTTTGCGGAAGAATTTGAAAATCAGTATGTGTCCCAAGGTTTTACCGCGAACAGGAGCATTGAGGAGACGCTGGAGCTTGGGTGGGAGCTTTTAAGGATACTTCCAAGAGCTGAGCTTAAGAGAATAAGGGACGAATATATTGAAGAGTTTTTTGACAAGAAATAAAGAGGAATCGATATGGCAAGACTGAATGTTAATCCCAACCGTATGGAACTAAGGCGGCTAAAAAACCGTCTTAAGACTGCGGTCAGAGGTCATAAGTTGCTTAAAGACAAGGCGGACGAGACCGTCAGGCAGTTTATGATTTATATAAGAGAGAACAAAAGGCTTCGTCAAGAATTGGAGGGCGAAATCAGCAAGGCTTTGAAGTCCTTTTTGCTGGCATCGGCGGTCAGCCAGTCCCAAGTCATAGAAGAGGCGGTCGCAATGCCGGGATTCCAAGTCAAGCTCAAGACTTCCACCAAGAATGTAATGGGCGTTGTAGTGCCTGAAATTGAAATATTGGAGGGGGACAAAAAAGAGCTTTATCCATATTCTTTTGCCACTGTGACAAGCGAACTTGACTCTTCCATATCCAATCTAAGCGAACTTCTTGTCAAGATGATAAAGCTTGCCGAAGTGGAAAAGACCTGCAACATGCTTGCCGACGAAATCGAAAAGAACAGAAGAAGAGTCAACGCTTTGGAGCATTTTATTATTCCCCAGCTTGAAGAGACCATAAAATACATCACCATGAAACTTGACGAGAACGAAAGGGCAAACACCATAAGGCTTATGAAAGTCAAGTCCATGATGGAAAAAAGAGGTTAAAGCAAAAAATATATTTTTTATTTTTGAAATATGTGTTATAATTAATTATTATTTTTTTGGAGCATTTTAATGATTAGGGTAGAAAATCTTTATAAAGCTTATGGAGATATCAAAGCCGTTCAGGATATTTCTTTTGATGTCAAAGAGGGGGAGATATACGCCTTTCTTGGCGAAAACGGAGCGGGCAAGACCACGACCATAAACATCCTTTGTGCGATTCTTGAAAAGGACAAGGGAAAGGTGCTGATAAACAAGCACGATTTGGACAAAAATTCCGACCTTATAAAAAGAGATATCGGGGTTGTCTTTCAAGGGGCATACCTTGACGACAGACTGACAATTTTTGAAAACCTTTATGTAAGGGCTTTGCTTTATGGAATGAGCACCAAAGAGGCGAAACAAAATATACAAACGACGGCGGATATCTTTGATTTAAGGGATATCTTAAAGCGGAAGTACAAAAATCTTTCGGGCGGTCAAAGAAGAAGGGCGGATATAGCGAGGGCTCTTTTGCACAGCCCAAGGATACTTATACTTGACGAGCCCACAACGGGGCTTGACCCTGCCACAAGGAATATGGTTTGGAAGACCATAAAAAGGCTTAGGAATGAAAAGGGCATGACTATTTTCTTTTCTACCCACTATATGGAAGAGACCGAGAACGCCGACAGAATAGCAATCATCAAAAAAGGCAAAATCGCTGCCTGCGACACACCCCATGCGCTTAAGCAAAAATATTCGTACGATACCTTGAACCTTTATGGCGACAATGACGAGATAAAAAAATATTTGAAAGAAAAAGAATATAAGACCAAAATTAGAAAGGAATATATAGAGGTCAAGCTGGAAAGCAGCATGAAAGCTTTGGATGTATTAAATGATTTAAGAGAAAAAGTCTCTGGGTTTGAGGTGAGAAAGGGCAATATGGATACGGTCTTTCTCACGGTCACCGGAAAAGACGATTTCGACGGTGAGGTAAAAGATGAATAAAATATACGCTTTGGCGTCAAGAAACGCCAAGATTTTTTTAAGAGATAGGGCAGCGGTGTTCTTTTCGTTTTTGGCGGTGTTTATAGTGTTTGTGCTGTACCTTTTATTTATTAGCGCCTCTATTACAAGCGGAATTAAAGCCTCTATCACGGCGAACGGATTTCAAGTAAGCGACAAGCTTGCCAAGCTCTTTTCAGACAGCTGGATGATGTCGGGAGTTATGGGTATCGGGTGCATAACGGTCGCCAACGGCTGTCTTGTCAATTTTGTCAACGACACCGCTCTTGACAAAAGAAGGGATTTCTTCGTTACTCCCACCAAAAAAACATCTATTATTTTGAGCTATTTCTTTAGTACGATATTAATCACCTTTTCCATGAATACGGTGATATTCTTTATTGTTTATATTTACCTGTTGATAATCGGCATGGGAGCGCTTTCCTTTGGAGCAATCATGGCTATGATAGGGCTTATACTCCTGACCTCTATATCGTCTACTATGATGATGCTTTCGATTGCGTTGTTCCTAAAAACCGAGAGTGCCCACGGAGCCGTTGTGGCGATAGCTTCAGTGGTGACGGGTTTTGCTACGGGAGCTTATATGCCGATGAAGCTTTTCCCCAAGATTTTAAGGGATATTTTTGCCTTTGTGCCAGCGACCGGTTCGGTGGTCATGATGCGAAAAATCATGATGAAGCCCGCACTTCAGGCGATGAAAAGCGAATATCCCGCCCAATTGGTGGACATCTTGGCGGATGAATTTAGTTTGGAACTGGTTGTTGGAAGCTGGACAGTTCCCGACTGGGCGATGTTAATCTATCATGTGATATGTTCGCTGTTGTTTTTGGGCATTATCGCATTCGCTGTTAAGAAAAAACTTAAATAACCTCATTTGTTTTCCAAAATCTAAAACAAGTATATCTGATAAAATGAAAGTAAAACTGTAAAGAGATATAGGCGGGTTTTCGTTTTACTTTTACATATAAAAGTAGTAATATTTTATAGTATATATCAATTAAAAACAAAAGGAGAGAGAGCTTTGGCGTCAATAAAGATTTCTGAAGAAGTATGCAAGGGCTGCGCTCTTTGCGTGACAGCGTGCCCCAAGAATATCTTGCGTCTGTCCGCAAAAAGTAACAAAAACGGATACTTTCCCCTTGAGATTTTCAAGCCCGAAGAGTGCATAGGCTGTGCCAATTGTGCAGTAATATGCCCTGATTGCGTAATAGAGGTGGAGAGATGAAAGTACTTATGAAAGGCAACGAGGCGATAGCCGAAGCCGCCATAAGAGGCGGCTGCAGAGCGTTTTTTGGCTATCCTATTACGCCTCAAAACGAGATACCCGAATATATGAGCTGTCGAATGCCCCAAGTGGGAGGCGTTTTTATTCAGTCCGAAAGCGAAGTCGCGGCAATAAATATGGTCTATGGCGCGGCGGGAGCGGGTGCAAGAGCCATGACAAGCTCTTCCAGCCCGGGAATCAGCCTTAAGCAAGAGGGCATATCCTATATCTGCGGTGCTGAACTTCCTTGTGTTATTGTCAATATGGTCAGATGCGGTCCGGGGCTTGGTGGAATTCAACCCGGACAAGGCGACTATTTTCAAGCGGTCAAGGGCGGCGGACATGGAGACTATCGTATGTTGACTTATGGGCCAAGTACCGTTCAAGAAGCCGTTGATATAATCTATGACGCCTTTGACAAGGCAGACGAATACCGAGTTCCCGTCATGATTTTGGGCGACGGCATGCTGGGTCAGATTATGGAAGCGGTGGAGATTCCCCCTATGAAAGACCCCGCCACTTTTCCCAAAAAGGAATGGGCGACCACGGGAAAAGGGTATGGCGATACAAGGCGTATAATAAACTCTCTTTACATAAAGCCAGACGAGCTGGAAGAGGTCACCAACAGACTGTTTGATAAGTATAAGATTATGGCGGAAAGAGAGGTCATGGCGGAAAACTATATGACAGACGACGCCGAAATAATAATCACCGCTTATGGCACGGTAGGCAGAATCGCAAAAAGCGCCGTCAATATTTTGAGGGAAGAGGGCATAAAAGCCGGTCTATTAAGACCCATAACCCTTTATCCTTTCCCCGAGAAAGAATATAAGAAGTTAGCCCAAAGAAAAGATGTCAAGATGTTTTATTGCTTTGAGCTGTCCATGGGGCAAATGGTGGAAGATGTCAGACTTAGCGTGGACGGCAAAAAGCCGACTTTGTTCTATGGCAGAACGGGCGGAAATGTAATAAGCCCCGAAGACATCGTCAAAGCGGTAAAAAGTGAGGTGAAATAATGGCAACGGTATTTAAGAAAACAAGCATGCTCACGGATGCGCCTTCTCACTATTGCCCGGGCTGTACCCACGGCGTGGCGCATAGATTGACGGCGGAGGTCATAGAAGAGCTTGGATATAAAGAAAATGTGGTGGGAGTAGCTCCTGTGGGCTGTGCGGTCTTTGCATATAATTATTTCAACTGCGATATGCAACAAGCCGCCCATGGCAGAGCGCCGGCGGTTGCCACAGGCATAAAGAGAGTGCTTGGCGAGGATACTTTGGTGTTTGCCTATCAAGGAGACGGCGACCTTGCCTCAATCGGTCTTGCGGAGATTGTGCATAGCGCGGCACGGGGCGAGAATTTTACGGTTATATTTATTAACAACGCTATTTATGGCATGACGGGCGGACAAATGGCACCGACTACGCTTTTGGGACAAAAAGCTACCACATGCCAAGCGGGCAGAGACCCCAAAGTCAATGGCAACCCCATAAAGATTTGTGAAATGCTTTCTACTCTGGACGGAGTAGCATATGTTGAAAGAGTCGCACTTGGCAGCGTGGGCGGAATTAGAAAGGCAAAAAGAGCTCTTACAAAGGCTTTCAAGTATCAAATAGAAAAGAAAGGCTTTACGCTTGTGGAGATGCTGTCTACATGCCCCACGAACTGGCGGATGACGCCCAAGCAAGCTATGGACTATGTCAATGAAGAAATGCAAAAGATATATCCTCCGGGTGTGTTCAAGGAGGTAAAGTAAATGGAAGAGAAGATAATAATAGCCGGCTTTGGCGGTCAAGGCGTGTTAAGTTTGGGACAGTTCTTGGCGTATGCGGCGATAAGGGACAAGAAAGAAGTGACTTGGCTTCCCTCTTATGGTCCGGAAATGAGGGGCGGAACATCCAATTGCAGCGTGGTCATAAGCGACAAGCAAGTGGCAAGCCCGATTATAGAATCCCCCGACTGTTTGATAGCCATGAACAAGCCCTCTTTAATAAAATTTGAGGAAAAGGTAAAAAATGGCGGAACAATTATTGTAAACAGCAGCCTTGTGGATATTAAGGTACAAAGACAAGATTTGAACGCCTATTATGTGCCTTTGAACGACTTGGCGAACCAAGCGGGGAATGTCAGAACCGCAAATATCGTTGCTTTAGGCGCTTATATCCAAATAAGCAAACTTTTCACCAAAGAGACTATCGAGGAAGTTATCAAGGAGCAATTCTCCAAAAAACCCAAAGTCATACCGTATAATCTCAAAGCTTTGGAATTGGGTATAGAGGCGGTTAAAGTTTCTGTCTAATGGTAAGCGATATTCACCCCAATAACCATTTTTATAATATTCCGCTTCACTTTGGTGAAGCGGTTTTTCAATATAACTATATTATAAGTAGCCCATTAAGAGCCCGTGTTATGAACCGCTTCCGAAGGTAAGCGGTTTAGTTAATTAATCCATCTAATGTTTGCGGGGTCGCTTATAGTCAGCTCTCCCCATTTCTCATCTCTTTTGATATGGCATTTGCCGTTTTCCACGCTGGTGCCGGCGTCGAATTGGAAATCTATGACCACTTCATTTTCTTTGTTTATATAACCGCACTTGCCGCCTTTGAAGACGCAAGCAAGCCCTTCGCTGAAAGATAGGGCGCATTCATAAATTATGGGCACGACTTCCACGCCCTCACGGTCTATAAAACCAAAACGCTCGTCTTTTTCCACACAGCATAGGTCTTCTTTGTAACTGAACACTTCGTCGAATTGCGGTGGAATGACCACCTTGCCGTTTCTGTCCGTAAAGCCCCACTTCCCGCCTTTATTGAACTTGACATATATATCCGCAGGTGCTTTTTTAGGCTTGTGGCTTTTTTTCTCTTTTGGCTGTGGAGTGCTTTCCGCCGTCTCTTTTTGAGAGGGTTTGAGGTATAGTTTTTTGGGTTTTATCGCCTTAATGACATCTATTAGATTTCTTTTTTTGAATTTGAAGATTTTATAAAAGTCCTTTTCTTCTCTTCTGACGATATCCCCCAAATTCCTTAAGCCGCCGCTTTTTAGCAGTTCCAAGGTGTTGTCTACTTTGAACTTCAGGCTTTCTATCGGCTCTTCAAGTATTTTTTTGTCAAAAGGCGGTTTGTAATTGTCGACGGGTTTTTTCTTCTTTCTGCGTGGATTTGCCATATTCACCTCTTACTTTGATAAAAATAATTTTATCATATTTTACTCCAATATACAAGCGATGATTATCGGCTCCTTTGTATCATTAGCATTATTTCCCTAATCTTAAAAGGTGAATTATCAAAGACTTTTTAGCACAAATTATGAGTAAAGGAGGTGTATGGCTATGAAACAACTTAAATCAGGACAGATAGCGCCCAAATCAGGTACTTATCAAGTTATTGATGAGCAGGGCAACAACATCGGCAGCGTTCAGGTGCAAAAAGGTAATAGAATACCCCCGACACAGCAACCCGGAGCGCATTTTGAAATCGAATAGTGGCTTTAATATGTAAATTTTGTTAATTAAACAAAATTTGTATTCTTTAAGAGTAAAATGAAAAAAGTCACACAAAATACAGTAAAAGGAGGGACATTATTATGAAGTTACATTCTGGAGAAATAGCTCCCAAGACGGGAACCTATAATGTTATAGATAAGAATGGTAAAGTCGCTGGAACTGTTCGCGTAAAGAAAGGGGATAGAATACCTCCTACGCGTATTGAAGAAGCATCTTATTTTGAGTTCAGCGAATAACAATGTCTTACCCTTAAATTAGAGGGAGTCTTTGCATAAATACGCAAAGACGAAAAAACCACCCGAAGAAACTATCGGGTGGTTTTTTATTCTTTTTCTTTTCAAATAAAAATTATTGGGCTTGCTGCTGCTTTTTGGCTTGGTCGAGAATTCTTGCAAGGCGCGCTTTTTTTCTGTTGGCGTTGTTTTTGTGATAGACGCCGTCGCTCTTGGCTGAGTCGATAATTTTTGAGGTGACGGGCAAAAGCTGTTCGGCAAGAGCAAGGTCGTTTTCTTGTATCGCCTTTTCAAATTTCTTTATTGCGTTCTTTACCCTTGACTTCTTCATAACATTTCTTTCTCTTTGTTTTTTTGTTATAAGAATCCTCTTTTTTTGCTGTTTGATGTTCGCCATATTTTTATATCTTCTCCTAAACTAATTTCTATTTTTGCTTGATTATTCTATCACATAAGAAAGTACTTTGCAACTAAAAGGAATATTTATTTTGAAAAAGTTAAGAATATCTTGATATGGAAAGAGTTTATAGAGAATTTTTTGAGGCGACGCTGTTAAAAAAGCAGGACTATACCGAAGAGGTGGAGAGCTATTATAACGACCTTATCATTATGAGAAAAGGCGTCCGCAAGGACTTTGGAAAAGATAGTATGGTTTATACCGCCGAGCTTAAGCACTCTATTTTCGGCAAAAGAGAAATGCAAAACGCCCTAAGCGATATTTTGGCGGGGGCGCTTATAGAGGTTTTGAAAAGGAACAAGTACAGACGAGGCAAGAGAACGCTTGCGGTAGGACTGGGGAATGAAAAGATGACAGCGGATTCATTGGGCTCAAAGACGGTGGACGGGCTTCAAGTCAGCCGTCATTTTCTGAATGAGGGTTCTTTGCTGAAAGGGGATATGGCAAATCTCTCCGCAATCAAGAGTTCGGTAAGCGGTGTGACTGGACTAAACTCCTATGACATAATAAGAGGGGTGATTGCCACCACCAAGCCGGATTTTTTGATTGCAATAGACACTCTGGCAAGCAAAAGTCTGTCAAGGATAGCACGGGCAGTGCAAATAACGGATTATGGCATAGAGCCCGGAAAAGGCGTAAACAACAGCAAAACTATATTGAGCGAAAGCACCTTAGGGATACCCGTTATTGCGATAGGGGCGCCTTTTGTCATTTATGTAATGGATATCATAAGGGAATATATAATCAACAACGGTGGACAGGTCAAAGATATCTCAGAACTCAAGTCCTATGTGGTCACCGCCAAAGATATAGATATATCCGTGGAGGAATACGGCTATGTTTTGTCAAGGGCGATAAATATAGCATTGAATACCGCTTAAGAAAAGGCAACAACTTCAAAGGTGCTGCATATAATAAATTTTGTGAGTATAGGATTTATTGATAGTGGCATAGGGGGGCTGACTACTCTTCGCGAATGTAAAAAAGCCTTTCCAAAAGCCAATTTTATTTATATTGCCGACACCAAGTACGCGCCTTATGGCATAAAAAGCAAGAACTTCTTGACGGGACGCTCTTATGAACTGGTCAAAGAACTTGTGAAAAGAGGAGCGGACGCCGTTGTGTTTGCGTGCAATTCATGTTCGGTAGCCACTTGTTATGAAAAATACGGCAATACGCCAATATTTAGGGTTCTGCCGGATATTGACAGGGCTTTATGTGAGACAAAAGGCTGTGTCCTTCTTATGGCGACTCCGGTCACGATTGAGAACTTGCCCCAAGAGAATAAGGAGCTTGCAAGGCTAAGAATGCTTGCCGACAAGACTCTTGCCACCAAGGTGGAGCAAAGCGCCCCCGATTTTTATAAGCTGAAAAGCTATCTTGAAACAATCCTTTCGCCGTATAAAGATGTGGAAGCCGTGATACTTGGCTGTACGCATTATTTATACCTTAATGAAATAATAAAAACCATTCTGCCCGATGTCAGGCTTTATCACTCCAATAATCAAGCGATAGAGACTCTTAAGAAAATGAATATGCCTGAGGAAGAGGGAAAGACTCAATTGATAGTCACAGGCAAGACAGACAAGTTTTATGAGAAGCTTCTACATAGACTTCTGTATTAAGCTGAAGTTTAGCTGATATTTTTGCAAATTTTTTTATAATCGGCTGTTTTTAGTTTAATGTTGTTGAAAAAGAAAAAGATATATAGTATCATAATACTAATATATTTTAGAAAGATTATAAAATTTTTGAAAAAAGAGGAGTTTTTATGGCAGTTTACTTGAAAGACAAAATCAGAAATATCGCGGTTATTGGACACAGCGGAGAGGGCAAGACATCCCTTGTAGAAGCTATTTTGTATAAAACAAAAGCAATAGAAAGGCTGGGCAAAGTGGACGAGGGAAACACTACTTCAGACTATGACCAAGAAGAAATAGCCAGAGGCATGAGCATATCCTTGAGCCTTGCCTATACCGACCATAAGGGCTATAAGCTCAATATCATAGATGTGCCTGGCTTTTTTGACTTTGAAGGCGAGATGATTTCCGCCCTTTCGGTAGCGGACACCGCAATTATCGTGACTATGGCAAGCGGAACTTTGACTGTGGGAACGGAAAAGGCGATAGACTATTGCCTTGAAAAAGGCGTCCCCATGTACCTTTTCGTAAACGGCGTCAACAAGGAAAACACAGACTACTTCAAGACCATAGACGCCATAAGAGAAAAGTACTCAAACAAGGTCACCCCCTTGGAGCTTCCGATTATGGACGGATACGATATGAAAGGCTATGTGGATGTGGCAAGCCTTACGGCGTATGACCTTGACCACAACCCGATAGACCTGCCCCAGAACCTTAAGGACAAAGCCGAGGAATACAACCTTGCACTTACGGAGTTTGCGGCGGAAGCGTCCGACGAGCTTTTGGAAAAGTTCTTTAGCGGCGAGGAGCTGACTTTGGAAGAGAAAAGACAAGGGCTCAAGCTTAGGATGATGAACGCCGAGCTTATACCTGCGGTGGCCGGCGTGGCTGTGGGCAAACCTGTTCTTGCAAACCTTTTAGATAATATAATCTCCTTGTTCCCGTCTCCAGCGGAAATGCCCTCAAGAAAGGCTAAGAAAATGGACGGCGAAGAAATTGAAGTTAAGTGCGACGAGAATGAGAAATTCTCCTGCCAGATATTTAAGACCATTATTGACAAGTTCCTTGGAAAAGTACAGCTTTTCAAGGTTGCGAGCGGAAAGGTAAAGGTAGGCGACGCTATCTACAATACCAGCAAGGACAAAGGCGAAAAAGTAAGCTCAATTTTGCTTCTTAAAGGCAATAAGAGCAAGAACATTGATGAGATATGTGCGGGAGACTTGGGCGCTTTTGCCAAACTCAACCATACCAGCACCCAAGACACCCTTTGCGACCCGTCCTATAAGATAAAATTTGATGATGTGGAATATCCCGAACCCGTATACTCCATGGCTGTTTACAGCGCAGAAAAGGGCAAGGAAGACAAGGTGTTCGGCGGACTTTCCAAACTGCTGGAAGAAGATTCCACCTTTAGGGTTGAAAAGAATTTGGAAACAAATGAAATGGTTATTTCAGGTCTTGGCGACAGCCAGCTGGATATCATTTGCAAAAAGCTTAAGAACAGAGAGGGTGTGGAAGCCAAACTTAAGACGCCCAAAGTGCCTTATAGAGAGACTATCAAAAAGACGGTGGAGCAACAAGGCAAATATAAGAAACAGTCCGGCGGACATGGACAGTACGGCGACACCTATATCAGATTTGAGCCCAAGCCCGAAGTAGACTTCGAATTTGACGACGAGATTGTGGGCGGAGTAGTGCCCAAACAGTATATACCCGCCGTTGAGAAAGGGCTTAGGGAATGCATACAAAAAGGCGTGCTGGCAGGCTATCCCGTTGTAGGGCTTAGGGCGGTGCTTTATTTTGGAAGCTACCATTCCGTTGACTCATCCGAGCTTGCGTTCAAAATGGCTGCAGCTGCGGCATACAAAGACGGTCTGCCCAAGGCGAACCCCGTCTTACTTGAACCCATAGTGAGCGTCAGCGTCACAGTTCCCGAAAGCAATATGGGCGACATCATGGGAGACCTTAACAAGAGACGGGGCAGGATTTTCGGCATGGAGACAGTGGACGGCAAGACAGTGGTCAAAGGTGAAGCGCCCATGTCTGAAATGTTCAAATATGCCACTGACCTAAGGTCTATGACCCAAGGCAGAGGCAGGTTTTCGGTCAAGTTTGAAAGATATGAGGAAGCCCCCCTCCATATTGCCGAAAAGGTCATAGAAGAGAGCAAAAAAGAAGAAGATTAATTCATTTAATTTATAAAGCATAAATCCGTTTTCCTATAAACAAGGGAAAGCGGATTTTTTATTGCGAATTGCTTAATAGAAGTTCGCTTACCTTTACTGCCTTATAGCCGTTTTGGCGGTAGTAGTCGAGTATCATGGGCAGCGCTTTTAAGGTGTGTGCGGACGGGTGCATAAGTATCAAGTCACCGTTTTTCAAGTCGTTTGTGGCTCTTCGATAGACCAGCTTATAGTCGCTGTCCCGCCAATCTATGGTGTCCTTTGACCACATGATGACCTTATAGTCAAGCTCTTCGCATACCTTAAGCATATTGTCGCCTATGCTCCCCGAGGGCGGGGCGAACAGCTTGGTTTTTATGCCCGTCGCCTCTTGTATAAGCTTTTCGCACATCACTATTTCGTCTCTGTTTTGCTTTAATGAAAGGTTTTTATGGTCTTTATGTAAATATCCGTGGTTGCCAAGCTCATGGTTTTTGGAGATTTCTTGAACAACGGCTATATTTTTGGACGCCCACACCCCGCCGATAAAGAAAGTGCATGCCGCGTCATACCGCTCTAAGACTTCGAGCATATCGGGTATGTATTCCTCCCCCCAATAGACATTTATCATAAGGCTTATTTTCTTTTGGGAAGTATCCCCTCTGTATATGGGAGCGTTTGCGGTTATGGCGGAAGAGGAATTGAGAGTGGCTATATAAAAAGATAGTATCACCGCCACAATAATGATATTTGACAATATATGCACAAATAAGCTGTCTTTGTGAAGTTTGAACACCTTAATAAAAGCTCCCGTCTTTTTCATAACATTTCACCTCTATTTATTTTATTAAGCGAATTTTCAAATATGTTATAGTTAATTGACTTTTAAGGCAAAATCTTATATGATTAAGTAATTAATATGCAGCATCAGGAGTGTGATATGAGTAAATTGACTATGGATAAGCTTGTGGCTTTATGCAAGGGAAGAGGCTTTATTTTCAGCGGAAGCGAAATCTATGGCGGACTTGCCAACGCTTGGGACTTTGGTCCTTTGGGCGTGGAGCTTAAGAATAATATAAAAAAAGCGTGGTGGAAGAAGTTCGTTCAAGAAAGTGAATACAATGTAGGCGTGGACTGTGCTATTCTTATGAACCCAACCGTTTGGGAAGCAAGCGGGCATATAAGCGGATTTTCCGACCCTCTGATTGACTGCAAGGAATGCAAGGCAAGGCATAGAGCCGACGAATTGATAGAAGATTATTTGACAAAGAAAAACAAAGAAAGTGCCGTGGGCTGGGATAACGCCCATATGGAACAGTTCATTAAGGACGAAGGCTTGAGATGTCCAGTATGCGGAAAAGCGAATTTCACCAAAGTAAGACAGTTCAACCTTATGTTCAAGACCTTTCAAGGCGTGACCGAGGAAGCGGCGAATGTCCTATATCTGAGACCAGAAACCGCACAGGGCATATTCGTCAATTTCAACAATGTGGCAAGGTCGATGCGACTTAGACTCCCGTTCGGCATTGCCCAAATAGGAAAGAGCTTTAGGAATGAGATAACTCCGGGCAACTATATCTTTCGCACAAGGGAGTTTGAGCAAATGGAGCTTGAGTTCTTTTGCAAACCCGAAGAGGACTTGGAATGGTTTGAATACTGGAAAGACTTTTGCCACAAATGGCTTTTGGACTTGGACATCAAGCCCGAAAATCTAAAATTAAGAGACCATGACCCCGAAGAGCTGTCCCACTATTCCAAGGCGACAACGGATATCGAATTCAAATTCCCCTTTGGCTGGGGAGAGCTTTGGGGTATAGCCGACAGAACGGATTTTGACCTAAAGGCGCACAGCCAAAAATCAGGCAAAAACTTAGAATACGCCGACCCCAATACAGGTGAAAAAATCGTTCCCTATTGTGTAGAGCCGTCCTTGGGCGTGGAAAGAGTGCTTTTGGCGTTTTTGTCCAACGCTTATGAAGAAGAAGAGCTTGAGGGAGGCGAGACACGAACGGTTCTTAGACTCCACCATGCATTGAGTCCTTATAAAATGGCGGTACTGCCCTTGCAGAAAAAGCTGTCCGAAAAAGCGCTTGAGATTTATAAACGGCTTTTGAAAAAATACAATGCGGCTTTTGACGAGACGGGAAGCATAGGCAAGAGATATAGGAGAATGGACGAGGTGGGCACTCCGTATTGCGTGACCGTTGACTTCGATACCTTAGAAGACAATACCGTCACCATAAGAGATAGGGACACTATGGAACAAATAAGACTTCCAATAGACAAGCTGGAAGAGTATTTTGACGAAAAATTATGTTATTAATAAGAATATTTATGTCGAATAAAGGGAAAACCCAAAAGAGGTTTTCCCTTTTTTTATTATGAAAATTTTTGAAAAACCCCGCTTTTGTTCGGCGAATTCGCTAACTTTCTATTATCGCCTACATTATTCTTCATAGTTGAGCAAAAAAAGACATAATACAAGAAATTATTAATCTTGTCATGGAAAATAAGCCATGTTAGTATCAAAGTAAACCGAACATTTGTTCGGTCAAAAAGGGTGGCAAATCTATGTAGGAGGTGAAAGTATGTGTTTCATAAAGTACATATCAGCAAAGAAGCAAGGTTTGACTATGAAGAAATAGTCGTCGGGGCGTCTATGCCAGCCGCTATTATAAAAAAAGAGCTTGAGGAGTATTTCTCTTATGTCAAGCCCGTTGAAAGCTATTTCACTATAAAGTTATACGATGAACAAATTCAAAAAATGCTCTTATTGTTTTTTAGAAAAGGAATTAAATTCAAGTGTATGCAAATATGGATACTTGCGGGCATATGCGATATCGACGACTATAATCAAGCTCTTGAGGAAAGAGGTTTGATAAAGAATTGGCTGGACGCTTTGGTGGCCTGAAGCGCCCGGGTGAGGGGAAATCTTTTTTTAGGAGCGAGTTATGGATTATAAAAATGAAGTTGAAGATTTGCTTAGCAGATTTTCCGAATATAAAAAAGAAGCCCAAGTTATGGAAAAAGTAAAAGGCAGTGCGGATACTTTGGGAATGAAAATAAAATTTTTGGAATACTGTCTGGACCTGTTGGATACATATCAAAAAGAACTTGTCATGTCGGTATGCGTAAACGGAATCTCCATAAGGAAATATTCACAGCATACCGGCATGAGCCGAAATTTCATCTCAAAGGAAAAGAATAAAGTCATCAGCCTTTTGGCAAGATTCTTTGAAATAAAATTTACTAATTTGGAGGAATAGACAAACATTGACAAAAAGCCGCCTGTAAGTATATAATGATAAAAAAAGGAGGGCGTATGGCCAGACACGATTACAGGCGGCCGATTACTCAATATAAAGAAGACTATATCTCTACGGGCAAGTGGATAGCCACTTTTATACTGCTTATGATTCCGGGCATAAATATCATTGCTTTTCTGGTTTGGGTTTTTGGCGGCGGCAAGAATTCCACAAGAACCAATTTCATAAGGGCGTCGCTTTTGTTCGCGGTCATATGGGCGGTTGCTTTGACCATAGTCTATTTTGTGGCAAAAATGACTCCGTTGGAGACTGTTATATACATAAAAGACTGGATAGCGAATAGACTCCCATTTTAGCTATTCTTCATAATAATATTTTCTTCTTTTTGTCTTTTGGGGCTTGAACAGTAGAATAATTATGAATACGGCGGGT
>DUON01000012.1 GCA_012838805.1 Clostridiales bacterium | reverse complement strand
GTTCATCATCAAAGGCACACTCTCCCACATCTACGGCATATACCTTTTCTATGCCCTCGTCTAAAAGTACTTTTGTAAATCCGCCGTTTGAGGCACCAATATCTATCGCACTCTTGCCTTTTGGGCTGTATCCAAAGTCCTCAAGCGCTTTCCTTAGTTTGAATTCGCCTAAAGAGGCGAAGTCGTCCTTTTTCAGTAAGGTAATCTTATTGGTTTCATTAATGTATAGACCGGGCTTAGTCTTAACTTTACCGTCTACCATGACCAAGCCCATCATAATTAAGTTTCGGGCTCTTGATTTTGTTCTTGCCAGATTATGTTTAACTAAATAATCGTCAAATCTCATTTATTGTTTACTCTATCTTTGGGCTTATAAAAAATGCCAATTACTCTGCTTGCGAAAAGTATCATCTCTTTTGAGTTTTTTATGGCTATTTTTTTAATAAAAGCTTTCCCGCCCACTGTCAAGGCGGCGATTACGCTGGAGAAAATAATATTGTATAAGTATCCATAGGGGTTTTGTCTGACTAAACCCACGATTATTGTTATGGCATAAGCACCAGAGACTATACCGCAAATATCGCCTATCACATCCGCACAAATGTTTGAGACCTTTTCGGCGTTTTGAACCAATTTTACTGCGATTTTTGAGCCAGGCACTTTTTTGGCGGACATTGCGAGTAGCGGCGGCAGTTCGCATGCGGTAGCCGCCACAGCCACGCCATCAAAAGCTATATTGATAACTATCAAAAGCACCAATAAGAGCATGGATATGATAAGATTTGTTCGGGATGCGGCTATTTCTGTGACAAAACTAAAAATTAGGCTTAGAAAAAGGGTGATTATAGTAATCTTTATTGCCCATATATTATTTTTTTGAAATTTCTTTTTGTTTTTCTTGGAATGATTATTTTTTTCAGATTGTAAGTTATTATTGTTTGGCATAAGTCCTCTAAAATATAATTGAAGGTGGCATAAGCTAAGTAAACCTTGTGTCATTGGTTCGGTAGGATTTCCCTACGGAGAACTTGCCGTCGCCGTACAAGCAGTTTCCTTTTAATCTCCGCAAAGCTGGATTGCTCGCAAGCTTAACCGAATCGCCACTTAGAACACACTGTAATCCTTAGCTTATAACAGTCTAGAAGTTTTCCTTAACAGCCTTTGCTTACGCTATCCTCTTTTGCAATAATGGTTTCATTCTACAACTCACAAGAACTTTGGCCGAAGCACTTATAAGTATACATAAAAATCCGCCATTACCACTCAAGGCAAGCTACACTGCACACAGATTTGGTTGTTACCGCGATGCAGGTTTAATCCCTCACAGTAAGGAAGTCTCATCCCCACCGTTTTGGGTCTCCGCGGTATATGGGTCGGCTCTTATATGCCATTATAAGACGCCCACATACCTTAACTCCCAGCACCAGCCCTAATTTGGGCAATCAAAGCCAGCACCAGGAACTTCATCGATTTGCTCTTTAACGGTATTTTATCCCCGTCTTCACGCAAGCATTGTCTGACTAGAATACTGCGCCACCATCGGTCATATTGGAAATATATAATATCACATTAATTAATTTTATGCAAATACTTTATGGTTTTTGCTGTTTTATAAGTTTTTTTTAATGGTTTCTTTGGCAAATATAGTCTGCGAACTTTATTAAATAATGGGCTTTTTCGCCGTATTTCTTAAAAGTATCTTTTATTTCGTTGTTCAGGTCGTTTATTTTTTGAATGGTTTTTTGCCTGTTGGTTTTTTTAAGATAGGATACTTCGTTTTGTTTTTGGTCCAGAATATCATCCGTCAACTGAAATATAATGCCTAATTTTTCACCGTATAAGTTCAAGTCGTCATACACAGGTTCATTTTTATGAAGATAGCAAGGAGTGACAACCGCGGCTTTTATGAGTTCAGCGGTTTTTTTCTTGTAAATATTGAGAATATCTTCTTCGGTGGGGTCTTGCATGAGTATGTCTTGGGCTTGACCGCCAATCATACCCTCCGCCCCTGCGCATTTGGCAAGAAAAATAGCCGATGCATAAAGCTTGTTGTCGTCTCTTAAGGCTTCCAGCACGGTCTCATAGGCAAGATTCAATAAGGCGTCGCCAGCTAAAACCGCCATAGCCTCGCCATACTTTTTATGACAAGAGGGCTGCCCTCTCCTAAAGTCGTCGTCGTCCATGCAAGGCAGGTCATCATGTATAAGCGAATAAGTATGGATAAGCTCTAACGCCACCGCAAAGTCCTTTACCTTATCCCATTTTATGCCTAAAAAATCGGCACTCAACCACATAAGTATGGGCCTTATCCGCTTACCTCCTGAAAAAACAGCGTATTCCATAGCATGAAAAAGGGACGGCGGATACTTAGTCTTTTTCTTATCAAAAAGTTCTCTTAATGTCTGTTCAAAATCCTTGGACTTTTCTATAATTAATTTCTCAATCATAATCTTCTTCCTCTAATTCAATATTTTGCATTTGGCTGTTTAATACTTCAAACTCTCCTTTCAAATTGCTTAATTTCTCCATACACTCTTTGACAAGTTTCACGCCCTCGCCATAGAGCTTTATGCTTTCTTCAAGGGATATCTTTTCGTTATCAAGCTTTTTTACTATGCCCTCAAGCTTCTCTACGCTTTTTTCATAATCCATAATTTGTATTATACTCCCTTGACATTATTTTTGCAACAGCCTTTCCGTCATGCGCCAATATCTCAACAATATCGTCTTTTTCAATTTCCGTTATATTGGATACCAAAACATTGTCTTTAAGTATCCTAAAGTACCCTTTTTGCATGAGCTTGGACGGGCTTAAGGAATCCAATACAGTCAAATAATTTTTCAAATGAATACTCTCTTCCTCAAGCCTTGAGCTGATTTTTTTATGCATATATTCATGTAAGGCATTAAGCCTATATCTTTCGCCGATAAGCATATTTTGCCATTTATGCGTTATTGAAGATATATAAAAGGTTAAATTATTTTTATATATATCAAATTTGGTCTGAATAATTTTTTGAAGATTTTTGACGGTTTGAAAAAAGTAATTCTTTAATTGGCTGATATCAAAACCTATCCTTTCCGCCGCTGCCGTCGGAGTAATCGCTCTTTCATCGGCGACAAAATCGCACAGGGTATAGTCCGTTTCATGACCAACAGCGGATAGTATCGGCGTCTTGGCGGCGAATATGGCTCTGCAAAGTTTCTCGTCATTAAAGGGATACAAATCTTCAAAAGAGCCTCCCCCTCTTGTTATGACAATCAAGTCATATCCATTTTTGTCAGCGTTCTTTAACGCTTCAATTATATCTTGTGCGGCGTATTCGCCCTGTACCCTGACATCAATAAGGCTTATTTTTTGAATTGAATTTTTCGTATATATTGTGGACAAAATATCCTGAATAGCTGCTCCTTTTGCGCTTGTGATGATTGCTATTTTCATTGGGTATAACGGAACTGATTTCTTATGCTCTTGGTCAAACAGCCCTTCTTCTTTTAGTTTTTGCTTAAGCTTTTCAAGTTCCGCATAAAGCCTACCTATTCCAAATGGCTCAATGGTATATGCACTTAAGGAAAGACGCCCGCCCTTGACATAAAAATCAGCCCTGCCTCTAACCAGCACTTCTTCGCCGTTCTTGGGGCGGTATGTGCGGTTACAATTAAAACACACCACGCTTATTTGGGCGTTCTTATCCTTTAAGGTAAAATAACAATGGCCGCCCACATATGAGCAGCCGCTTACTTCGCCGGCAACGGGAATATTGTGCAATAATTCCTCGTTGTCGAAGATATTCTTGACATAAGTATTGAATTCTTCAACGGTTAAATAATTCTTATTTGCCATACAGCTTATAAGCCTTCAAGGTATTGTATAAAAGCATAGTAATGGTCATAGGCCCCACTCCGCCGGGAACTGGCGTAATGAAAGAGCATTTGTCCTTGACTGCTTGAAAATCCACATCTCCGCAGAGTTTGCCGTCCACGCGGTTGATGCCCACATCAATGACTACCGCCCCTTGCTTGACCATATCGGCAGTAACAAAATTGGCTCTTCCCAAAGCCGCCACAAGAATATCAGCGTTTTGGCAAATCTCCTTAATGTTCTTGGTGCGTGAATGGCAGACGGTCACCGTTGAGTTTTCTTGCATGAGCATAAAGAACATAGGCTTGCCCACAATATTGCTTCTGCCGATAATAACAGCGTTCTTACCGCTTATCTCGATTCCGTATTCCTTTAATAATTGCATAACCCCGCTTGGCGTGCATGCGGTGAGTTCGGGCTGACCAAGCGCTAATTTCCCCATTTGATAAGCGCTGAAACCGTCCACATCTTTTTTGACTTCTATCCTTTCCAAAATCTTGGCTTGATCTAAATGATTTGGCAAAGGGAGCTGTACCAGTATTCCGTGTACTTCTCGATTGTTGTTCAAGCTGTCGATAAGCTCCAAAAGCTCTTCTTCAGAGGTACTCTCGCTTAATGCATAACTGAAACTCTTTATTCCTACTTGCTGACAGCCTTTTATTTTATTGGCTACATAGACCTTGCTTGCGGGGTCTTCGCCCACAATTACTACCGCAAGTCCCGGTTGTATGCCAAGCTTTTCAATTTCTTTTTTGATGTCTTGTCTTATCTTTTCGGATACTATTTTTCCGTCAATTATGGTCATTCTCTTCCCCCTTTTCCTGCTCTTGGGTGAGTTGTTTATAGACGGTGCTTAAGACGCCGTTCACATATTGGTTGCTTTTGTCTGTGGAATATCTTTTTACAATCTCGACCGCCTCGGCTATGGACACCGAAAGCGGGATATCTTCCATATATTTCATTTCATAAATCGCAAGCATAAGAGCGGCAAGGTCGGGCTTAAAGATTCTTTCAAGCGTAAACCCCTCGGAAAGCTCTTCTATTATCTGCATGATTTCTTTTTTCTTTTGGATGACCCCGAAATAAGCCCTTTGCATATACTCCCTGTCGGAGTCCGCAAGCTCAATGCTGGATAGGATATTGAATGTCCTTTGATTGACCTCATTCAAAAATAAAAATTCAAATACAAGCTTATAAACGGATTCTCTTGCTAGTTTTCTGCTCATTGGTTAAAGTTCCTTCGTCGGCTATTTGAATATAACATTGCTTACATTGACATTTATCGACTGTACTTTGAATTTGGTCGCCGATTCCACGCTCTTTTTTATCTTTTCTTGAAGAACGCATACCACATCGGGCACGCTGTACCCGTATACCATATTGATATACAAGTCTATGGTGACCGTGTTCTCGTCTATATATACATGGATGTTCCTATTCTTAAGGGAAGTAAAACCAAATTTGTACTTTACCAGCCCCAATTCCTTGGCTACGCCTTCGGTTTGACTCAGGGCTGTGCCGGCAATGGAAGTTATAAGATTGGCGTATCTGTTATTGACTTCCTGATTAACAGACTCTTTCATAAATACCTCTTATCGCAAATTATATCACACCTAACAAATTTTTGCAATTAATAAAGAGTCCTTGACCTTAAATATACCGTTTACTACCTTATCAGAACTGAATATTGTTCTTTTTGATAGCGTTTCTGAGTTTGTTCAAAGCCTTTTTTTCGATACGCGATATGTATGAGCGGGATATACCCAGCTTATCGGCAACAAACTGTTGAGTGCGCGGAATACTGTCTTTAAGCCCAAATCTATAAATTAGTATGACAAACTCCCGCTCATTGAGGTTCTTTTTCATAAGCTTAAACAGATTTTTTTTAAGGATTTCTCTGTCCATTTTGTTATAGACTGAGTCCTCTTCCACATATAATAAATCAATAAGCGACATCTCGTTCCCGTCCTTATCAGAGCCTATGTTTTCAAAGATTGAAATATCCCTTGAATATTTTTTATATGAGCGCATTGTCATAAGTATTTCGTTTTCAATACATCTTGAAGCATAAGTGGCAAGTTGTGAGCCCTTGGACTTATCATATGAGTTTATGGCTTTGATAAGCCCCAGCGTTCCGATGCTTATCAATTCATCGTTATCGGGATAATTGATATATTTTTTTGCGATAAACACCACCAGACGGAGATTGTGCTTTATAAGAATATTCCTCGCTTCCATATCCCCGTTTTCCTTAAACTTTCTTAAGTACTCCGCCTCTTTTTCTGCCGACAAAGGATGTGGAAAGGAGTTTCTTCCCTCCAGTCTTGAAGTCAGCAATAGCAAATTGCTAAGAAGCGCAAAAAAACCTTCCAAAATCATATCACTTCAACCTCTAAATAATATATGACGGCTATTGTCGATTGTTGTTAAAATCCGTCAAAAATTATAAAAAACTATTATATGATTTTAGTACGTTGGATGTTACTTATCCAAAGGAAAAAATGAAAATTTATATCAAAAACTATATAATAGGAAAAATTACTTTTTGCCTTTTACTAGCGCTTCGATTTCAGATAAAAAGGTGTTTATGTCCTTAAATTCTCTATGTACGGAGGCAAAACGCACATAGGCGACATCGTCTATGTCCTTAAGCCTTTCCATGACCATTTCGCCGATTTTTTTGGAAGTCACTTCTTGCGCAAGGGAGTTATGGATTTGTTTTTCGATATCCTTGACTATCTCGTCCACTTGGGCGACTGAGATAGGTCTTTTTTCGCAAGCTTTCAAAATCCCATTCTTTACTTTTATGGGATCAAATAGCTGACGCGCACCGTTATTCTTCACCACCACTATGGGAGTGGATTCAAGCTTTTCGTAGGTCGTGAACCGCTTGCCGCAAGCAACACACTCCCGTCTTCTCCTTATTGTGCATCCGTCGTCCGAAAGTCTGGAGTCAATGACTTTGCTGTCAATCTGATTGCAATATACACATTTCATATATACCTCTTTAGTAATTATAATTTATTATAATAAAATTGTAAACTATTTGATTGGGTTTGGGTATCAAAACTATTTCTTCACAACAATGGGAGGAGTGCATTGTGCACTTCCTGAGAGATTGACAAGCACCACATCGTCTCCAATTTTCACTACATTTTTCCACGGAATAAAAATATTTTCACAGCCTGTGAAGCTTTTCAAAATTCTTCTTTCTCCCGGCACCACTATGCCCATAAGCTTTCCGCAACAAGTAAAGGCGATGTCAATTGTTCTGCCCAGCCTTTTGCCGTCGGCTATGTTTACGACCTCTCTTTCCCTAAGCTCGCAAAATGTAAAATCTATGCTGGTTGTGTCCATAAAATCTCCTATTTTATTGTATTCGGAGATATTTGTTATATTCTTAAAAAGCCTTTCTCAGATGCGCAATAGCGCTCTTTTCAAGACGGCTCACTTGCGCTTGCGAAATATTCAGCTTCTTGGATATTTCCATTTGGGTATCGCCCTTAAAATACCTTAAATATAGTATTTCCCTTTCCTTTTCGGGGAGGTTGTTTATCTCATCCTTTAAGGTGATTGAGTTCAAAAGGTCGTCCTCGTCTTTGTCGCATTTGAGCTGGTCGACTACAAGAATGGAATCGTCGCCGTCCGAATATACCGACTCATATATTGAAACAGGCTCGGCAATAGCGTCAAGAGCGCATACTACATCTTTATATGGAACATCTATCTCTTTGGCTATTTCCATTAAGGATACCTCGGACTCCCTACCCTCTTCAAGCTTGTCCCTTGCCTGCATAACCCGATAGGCAATATCCCTTAAGCTCCTGCCTACCTTAAGGGCAGTACTGTCTCTTATGAACCGCCTAATCTCGCCCAAAATCATAGGCACCGCATATGTCGAAAACCTGACATCCATATTGATATCAAAATTATCCAAAGCCTTTATAAGCCCAAGCATTCCCACTTGAAAAAGGTCGTCAGCTATATCTTTGTCGGTGTGAAAGCGCTGCACCATGCTTAAGACAAGTCTTATATTCCCCATAAGGAATTCTTCTCTAAGCTCTGTTTCGCCGTTCTTTATCCTTTTTAAAAGTTCCTCGCTTGCCTTGGCGTCTAACTTAGGCAGCTGCGAAGTGCAAATACCACTTATTACAACTTTGTTTGACATATTTTCTCCTATGTAAAAAAGCCGCAATATTAAGTATTTGCCTTGATATAGAAATTATTCACTTATTTTATTCGCATTTATCAAAGTCTTTCCTCAATTTTTCTAAAATCTTTTTTTCAAGTCGGCTTATGTAGGACTGGGATATATTCATCATGTCGGCGATTTCCTTTTGGGTCTTTTCCTCGCTGCCATAGAGTCCATACCGCATACCCACTATTAATTTATCCCTTTCGTCCAATTTATTATACAATTCCTTTAATATGCTTTTCTCTACATCTGCTTCCATTTCCTTGTATATCATATCGCTGTCAGTTCCAAGAATATCACTTAGAAGAAGCTTGTTGCCCTCCCAGTCCACATTCAACGGTTCGTCAAGACTTATTTCCCCTCTTGTCTTTACCATTTTTCTTAAGTACATTAGAATTTCATTCTCTATGCACCTTGACGCGTAAGTGGCAAGCTTTATCTTTTTTTCGCTGTTATAGCTCTTCACCGCTTTGATAAGCCCCACAGTGCCTACGGATATAAGCTCTTCTATGTCTATGCCTGTATTATTAAACCTTTTGGCTATATATACCACCAGCCTTAAGTTATGTTCGATAAGACGATTCCTTGCCTCTTCCTTGCCTTTTATCATTTCTTGTATGGCTTTGGCTTCTTCTTCGCTTGACAAAGGCACCGGCAAGGCAACTATGTAATCGATAACGCCAGCTTCTTTGGGCCTGATTTTATATCGTAACCTCAAAAACAGCCTTGAGAGCGCTTTTTTAATCTTATGTATCAGCGACAAAAAAATTTTTTTCATATCATTTCTCCCGTCATATCCGTATGTAAGATTATGTCATATTCTTCGTTCATATCCGCAACAATTCCTGCCTTAACCTTATATATTTTATTCATACCCTTTTGAAAATATATCTTGAATTCAAAAGGTACGGTGGGTATATCCTTTATACCCGCCAAAGTCTTTATCGCAACATCACCTTGGATATCCACACCTATTTTCTCATAGAGCCTCTTTGAGATAATGACCATAGGCATACCGCTTTCAGGGTCTTGAAGCTGGTTGCCGCTGTCATAATACGCATTTGCCATAAAGCATTTTTCGCCGTCCATTACTTCTACGGCATAGATAAGCTTATGGATGTTTCTCTTTTTATAGAATTCGTTAACAATCATTTTTACTGTTACCGCTATTATCAACCCTCCAAGCGCTATACAAAAGGGAAATAATTGCAGTTTCCCATTATAATTTGTCAAATCCGTTTGAGTATACGACGAAAGCAAAACTACAACCCCCGCCAGAGAAAATGAAATAAGATAAAAGCTCATGAGTATATATAGATATTCTTTTACGCTTTTGTACTTTTTGAGCATTAGGACCATAAAGCCTCCCAAAAGCGTTTTTACTATGTAATTATAATCTGAAAGCAATGGATAGATTACCGAAAAGATAGAGCCAAAAGACGCAGATAACAAAAGAGGAATAGTCTTAAAATTCTTTTTGCATACTATGGAAGTCATGTATAACAAAAATGCGTTGATAGCAATATTGTCTAAGAACAAATATTCAATATAGATTGTCATACCGTCCTTCCCTTTCAATTCAGTATCATATTATAACTTAATTAAGGTTTGAAATGGGGAATTCTTAAATATATGCTTTTTCATTTTATTAAAGGCAAAATTGTGTTAGGGTAAGCCAAAAAACGACTTTTTATATAGCCGTATGATAAATGCTCAAAAAAAAACGGTTTCCGTTTGGAAACCGTTATATTACTTATTCATTTTTCTAAGCTTCATTAGAAAAGGCGGTATTTCACGGTCCACCTTGATTCGAGAGGGCGGAACATCGTCCTTTTCTTCTTCCTTTTGAACGATTTGTTCTTTTACGCTAAAGGGTGAACTCACATCTCCTTCCTCCGAAGGGCTTATGTTCAGCTGTTCGTTATAGGCGTCAGGTTTTTTTTGCAACACATCGGGAACGGAAAACTGTTTGTTCTTATCATTAAAGCCCGTTGCTATAAGCGTGACAATGACCTCTTCTTCCAAGGTATCGTCAAAGCCCATTCCTTGAATGATATTGGCGTCTATGTCAGCTACCTGATTAATTAAAGATAACGCCTCTTTTACTTCGTTGCCGTTTATTTTCATGTCTGCGGTCACATTGACAATAATCTGCGTGGCGCCCTCAATATCCGATTCCAAAAGAGGAGAGTTTGCCGCTTGTTTCAAGGCGTTGAGAACTCTGTTTTCGCCTTTGGCTCTGCCTATGCCAATGTGGGCGGTCTTCATATTTTTGATAACCGTTCTTATGTCAGCAAAATCAAGATTAATGAGCGACGGCTTGACGACTATATCGGTTATGCCGATAATACTGTTATGTAATACATCGTCCGCAATCTGCACTACCTTATAAAGTGGGGTAGACTGCGGCACATAATTGAAAGCCCTTTCATTTGGGATGACTACAAGCACATCTACAAATTCGTTCAGCTTTTCAAGCCCTATCTCCGCAAGTTTCATCTTGCGTCTGCCCTCATATTCAAAAGGCTTTGTGACAACGGCGATAGTAAGGACATTGAGTTCTCGGGCTATTTCTGCTATGACGGGAATACCGCCTGTACCCGTTCCTCCGCCCATGCCAGCAGTCAAAAAGAGTAGGTTGGCGTCTTTTATGGCTTCTATTATTTGCTCCCTGCTTTCTCTTGTCGCCTCTTCTCCCACTTCGGGTATAGAGCCTGCGCCCAGTCCTCTTGTGCATTTTTCACCAAGCTGAATCTTTATGTCAGCGTTGCAGCCGTTCAACGCCACCATATCGGTATTTGCTGCGATGAACTCCACGCCTTGCACATTGGCGCTCATAAGACGGTTAACGGCATTACAGCCGCCTCCGCCTATGCCCATTATTTTAATGCTCACTATATCTTTTGTTGCGCACATTTATGTGTCCTCCTGTGGTTTCCATGTATTAATACTCATTTATCAATGAAACAATGGATAGGTTCTCCGTTGTATCGTTGTCAAAAAGCTCTTGGCTAACGATTTCTATTTTATTGCCGATACAAGCTTCCAGTATCTCTTTCACGCCTCTGTTTAAGCAAATCGAACAACCGCTAAGGAAAACAGGCGTATCTTTTTCCACATGCACGCCCATATTGTTTATGGCATCTAAAATATGAGCGCCTAAATTATAAATTCTTTCTTCCACAATCGCGTTTATGGTACTGATATCATAAGAAAAATTCTCTTTGTCAGAATGAATATGATATGAATCCTCTTCCTTAGGCTGTATGTTCAAATTGAGCTTTTTATAGAGCTTATAGCTGTGCCCGTAGGGTATTTCCTTGACTAAGGTTATGTCAGCGGCAGCGGAGGCACCTCCGATAGAGAAGGTCTTAATATCTACAAGTCTTTCTCCCATGAAATACGCTAGTGTGGTATTAAGGTATCCTAAATCTATGAATATGGCATCCTGAAAGGTGTCTATCATGTATTTTTTGGATATGTATTTAATCTGTGGAACAATGGCTGAAACGAATTTGACCTTAATTTTTAAGGCGTTGGCGGCTTGTCTTATGGTATCGGTAAAATACCTTTCTGATAGCGTATACGCTACCTTTGCCGCTATGCTGTCGCATTCTTCGCCTATGGGGTCTATTAGCCTTTTGGGATTTTTGTTTGTCTTAAAGTATATCCCCTCTATGTTCAGCACCTCAAAATTGTTGTGGTTGTGATAGGTGTTGCCGATAGCGAAAATTTCGTTAATATCCTTTTGTTTTACAAAATTGTCTATATCCTTTTCCACATTCTTATCGACAGTACAAATGAATTCCCCAGGTATGGTTACGACAAGGCTTTTTATCCTTGTCTTAAAGCGTAAATAGATGCTTTCTATCAGCCGTTTCATAGCGGGATAAATTTCATCAGGGCAAAGGAATTCTCCGTCTTGAAAGCCCGAATACATATGCTTGGCGTATGCGGATATGACGGCTTCTTTTCCGCTTTTGTTGAGTACAACAAGCCTCATGTATTCGGAGCCTATATCAAGAATCGCATCAGCCTTTTTTTTGAACATAAAATTCTCCAATAATATATAAATTAATTATATATTAATGAAATTAATATGTCAATAAAGATAAATGCTGTCGCAAGATAGGATTAAGTCAAAGAATTTATTGAATAGCTATATATTAAGCATTTATATGAAAGGCAGTTCTGTCGGCATAATCAAGGCTTAAAAACTTGTTATACGCGTCCAAGGTTCTGTTATAAATATCTTCGTCTCTTTCCAGCTCAAAAACACAGTCTCCATGCCTTAAGACGACTCTTATATGATCTTCACCGACCACTATCTCTTTAATAAAAGTAGTCATTCCGTCTTCGGTGAACTTCAAATCCTTAAAAGCTTTCATTATTTTGTTTATCTGCCTAAAAGCTCCAATATTAAAAGAATCGGTGACAAATGCTCCTTTTATGAGTATCGCAGGGTAGTTTATTTCTTGCTTATCTCTAACTTTTACCATTTGAAAGTCAATATCGGTAGGTATGCATTTTTCGCCGTTTTCTTCCATGTAAGGCACTATCAAAATGGGTTTTCTTTCATTTACATGGATTCTGACCTTATTGGGAAAGACCCTTTCGATATTGAGTACTTGAAGCGAATTGTCGTCATAAATTGAAGCGATGTTTTTCTCAATCTCTTTATCGTCAAGATTAAAGATATTTGTATTCAAAGATATTTTGGACGCATGGATAATGCTGTCTTCGTCAGCAAACTTGGGTTTGGCGACAAAGACCACATCCACGCTTTTTATTAAAAATATGTTCGCAAAAACTACGATTGCTGCGATTATCAGCAACCCTACTCCGAACGCGATATATTTTTTCTTCATACTCTTCTTATGTCTGCTCCTAATCTCTTCAACACTTTTTCTATGTCCTCGTATCCTCTGTCTATGTGATGGACATTACTAATTATCGTTGTGCCTATGGCGTTTAAGCCCGCAAGCACCAAAGCCGCCCCCCCTCTCAAATCTTGAGATATCACCTCAGCTCCGCTTAGGCGCTCAACTCCTCTGACTATCGCCGTTCTGCCCTTTACCCTTATGTTGGCTCCCATTTTTAACAGCTCGCATACATGTTTATACCGATTTTCAAAAATATTCTCTGTGATTACGCTGACGCCGTGGGATATGGTCTGCAAAGCAATAATGGGCGCCTGTAAATCGGTGGGGAAGCCAGGATAAGGCTGGGTCTCTATGTATTCAATCGCCTCTCTTTTTGTCTTGGCGGCTATTTCTATATTATCACCTATATGCTTGATATTGCAAGAGGTTTTGGATAATTTGGAAAGAAGCGACTGTATGTGTTCTGCCTTACACCCTTTTAGAACTATTTCGCCGCCGCACATCGCGGCGGCTATGGCATATGTTCCTGCGACTATCCTATCCCCCATAGCTCTGTATTCACTGCCATGAAGTCTTTCCACGCCCTCTATTTCTATAAACGGCGTTCCTGCTCCTTTGACATTTCCGCCCATTGTATTGAGGAAATTCTGTAAGTCCACAATTTCAGGCTCTCTGGCGGCGTTCATAATCGTAGTCTTGCCTTTCAAAGTCGCCGACGCAAGTATAATATTTTCCGTAGCGCCCACGCTTGGATAGTCCAGCATAAGCTCCGTGGGCGTCATCTTTGACGCATCGCAATATATGTATCCTGACCTTTCCACTATCTTGACATTCATCTCCCTCAATGCTTTCAGATGAATGTCAATAGGTCTTAGTCCGATGTCGCACCCTCCCGGATAAGCGACTTTGGCTTGTTTGAGTCTTCCCAAAACTGGACCGAGCAGAAAAATAGAGCTTCTAAGCTCCTTTGCAAGGATATGGGCTATTTCAGAAGATTTAAGATTTGCGGCTGAGATTAAGGCACGATCCGAACTGATATCTATATCAGCGCCAAGAGCCAAAAGAATTTTTGACATATTATGTACATCTATTAAATTGGGAACATTCTTTATCACCACTTTTTCATCAGTAAGCATAGCGGCTGCCATAAGCGGAAGAATAGCGTTTTTTGCGCCTTGCACTTCCACGCAACCATAAAGGCGATTTCCGCCATTTATCACCAATTTTGCCATATATCACTCCATTTTTTAAGCTAACATTACATTTTATGGTTTGATTTTGGCTTTGGTGAAGCTATGTTTATGAGAACTCCCGATACAAACATATATGTCATAAGAGCCGTTCCGCCGGCGCTTATAAAAGGAAGCGGCAGCCCCGTTGGTGGTATCGCTCCCGTCACTACTGCCATATTGACAAGCGTCTGCAAACCAATAATTCCGATAATACCCGTAGCCAAAAGCGTATGATACAAACACCCCGCTCTTAATGCGATTTTAATACCGCTAAATATAAAAACCGCAAAGACCGCCATTATAAAAAGACATCCAAAAAGCCCAAGCTCTTCTCCAATAACCGAAAAAATGAAATCGCTCTCCGCAAACGGCAAAAACAGATATTTTTGACGGCTTCGAAATAGCCCCACACCAAAAAGACCTCCGCCTCCCAGCGCATAATACGACTGTATAAGCTGGTATCCCTCGGCTTGGGGATTCTGCCATGGATTGAAAAAAGCAGTCAATCTCTTTATCCTATACGGTTCAATTATTATCAAAACGACGGCGGCAACAAAGGCAAGAACAAACAATATGACAAACCATTTTTTGGGCGTGCCCGCCACATAAAGCATAATCAAAAGCCCTGTCGCCACGCATATAGTAATCGACATGTTGGGTTCAAGCACTATCAAGACGCACATCCCCAACCCGCTAATAAGCGGTACTATCAGCTGCTTGAATTTGTCGGGCGGATTTTCGCTCAAGTATCCCGCAAGAAATATCATAAGTCCGAACTTTGAAAGCTCAGAGGGCTGAAGAGTAGTAAACCCCAAATTCAGCCACCTCTTCGCCCCGAAACTCTCAACGCCCAACCCCGGAACAAACACAAGCCCAAGGAGTATAAGAGATAAAATCAAAATTGCCCATTTGAATTTGTTGAGGTATTTCAGATTTAATTTCCAGCCCATGAACATGGCGACTAAGCCAGCGACAAAAGCTAGCGCTTGTTTTTTCACATAAAAAAATTCGTCGTTAAAGTCCAGCTTAGCCGAATATGAGCTTGCCGAATAAATCATAACGATGCCAAAAAGCCCTAAAAATATGCTGCATATGGCAATGTTACGGCTTAATTTCATAAACAAGCCCTTTGAAAACATCTCCCCTTTCCGCAAAGTTCTTATAGCGGTCAAAGCTCGCCGCCGAAGGAGAGAACAATATATTCATGACATCTTTTTCCATAAGTTTATATATGCAGTCTTCCAAGCTCTCTTCAAGGCTTATGTTGCAGTACCCCATTTTTAACGCCTGCGAACAGATTTTTTCAGCGTTTGAACCCGTCGCGGTTACATATTTGACCTTGGGGTCTATATTCTCAAAGAACTCCGAATAGTCCTCGTTCTTGTCATATCCGCCCATTATCAGCCCTATATCCCCCTCAAGGGAATTTATGGCATAGCGGCAGGAATGAATATTTGTGCCTTTGGAATCGTTATAAAAGCTCTTTCCCCTTATTGTGGTCACATATTCCACTCTATGCGGAAGCGGAGCGTAATCCCTTATTAAATTCAAGATATGCTCTCTATTGCATCCGAAAATCAACGCCGTATTTATCGCCATTAAGAGATTATAACGGTTGTGTTCTCCCCTTGAACGTGCTTCTTTTATATGGCATAAAGCGTCGTCCTGCCAGAAAAAATAATTGTCCTTTATATAAACTGGCGCCGACCTTTTTTTTGCACTTATCGCTATCACCTTGCCTTTGCAGGCATTATAGACGCCTCTAACATTCTTATCGTCTATATTCAAGAGCGAAAAGTCCCTTTCAGTTTGATTCTTAAATATGTTTGTTTTGACCTTTATGTATTCGTTAAAATCCGAATACCTTTCCATGTGGTCGGGCGCAAGATTGGTCAAGATACTTATGTACGGATGAAAAGCCCTTATATTTTCAAGCTGAAACCCCGAAGCCTCGACTATCGCTATATCTAATCTTGTCTTATCTAAAATGACTTGGGATACGGGGTATCCGATATTCCCCATAGTCTTGACCTTTTTTCCGGTGGCGGAGAATATCTTTTCCAGCATGCATGCAGTTGTGGTCTTACCGTTTGTACCAGTGATTGCGATTATGGGACAGCTTAAGAAGCTTGCTCCAAGTTCTAATTCGCTGATTACGGGTATTCTTCTCTTTTTTGCCTCTAATATTACATCGTGTCTTTCGGTAATGGACGGACTGACGACAATTAGACTTACACCGTATAGGATTTCGTCCATACTTTTGTCTTTCATATTTTCAAAATCATTTGGAAGCGGATTGATAAAGTCGTCATAATAGCTGACAATCGCCTTTTTTTCCCTTAATAGATTACAAGCAGATATTCCGCTTGCTTTCATGCCCAAAACAAGCGTTCTTTTCCCCTCTAGTTTCATAACACACCTCACATAACAATTAAACTAACTACTCCGCCGATAAAGGTGATTATTGCATAATAAGACACAATCTTTGCCTCGCTATGTCCCTTTAATTCCAGATGATGATGATAGGGCGACATAAACCAGACTTTTTTCTTTTTTAGCTTAAAGACTATCACCTGTATTATTACTGATATGCTGGAGATAACAAACATTATGCCTGTTAATAAAATTAATAATGGGTTTTTTGATATCAAAGCCACCATAGCGGCGGCGCCCCCTAAAGCCATAGCTCCCATGTCCCCCATGATAATTTTCGCCCTGTAACTGTTAAACCATAGAAATGCTCCAAGTCCCCCCAATAGTGAAGCGATAAAAATCAACAGTCCATGTAGCTCTTTGGCATATATCGTCCTGCCCGATTCGTTCGCGAAATTCATTTGAAAATAAATCACCACAAAAAATATTGCAAAATATACGCTTGATGTGGTCGCACTTAGACCGTCCAATCCGTCAGTAAGGTTTACGGAATTAGTCAAAGCCACATACACAAACATGCTGAATGGAATATACCACCACTTCAAGTCCAGCTCTCCGCCAATTATGGGCAGCTTTATGGCGGAGCCCACAAAATCATTTCGGTACGCAAAATATGACGCTATCAAAGCTATCATGACTTGGGACACTATCTTTTGATAGCCCCTAAGTCCCATATTCCTTTTCAAACTAACTTTTAAGAAGTCATCCAGAAAACCTATGACGGCATAGCTGATAGTCAATAAAACTGCAAAAATCGCAAATACATAGTTCCCACCCCCAAGGGCGAAAGTCGCTATACAAGCGGGCAGAATAAAGATACTTCCCCCCATGGTCGGTATGCCTTGTTTGCTCTCGTGCTGGGATACATAAGAGAGTATTGTCTGCTTGACATTTAGGCTTTTTATCAGTCTGACAATTATGGGCGCCAGTATCATTCCGCCAAAAAACGCTATCAGAATAGCCAATAAATAATGTGTCAATTTCGATAACTCCTCAATGCCGCTTTTGCGGCTTTCTTATCCGAATATTCAAGTTTTACGCCCATTATGTCTATGTAGTTCTCTCCCCCCTTTCCAGCGATAAGGACCTTGTCTCCCTTTTCGGCTGTCCTTATGGCGTACGCTATCGCTTGGGCTCTGTCCTCTATACATATATATTTGTCCGTAACTTGCGATATGCCCTTTTCGATATCCTTTATTATTTCGTTTGGGTTCTCAAACCTTGGGTTATCTGATGTCACCACACAGAAATCACTTATAGCCCCAGCCACTTGTCCCATAATCGGTCTTTTGCTCTTGTCCCTATCGCCGCCACATCCAAATACAGTGATAAGCTTTCCGCCTTCCAAATCTTTTGCCGCCGAAAGCACATTTGTTAATCCGTCCGGCGTATGCGCATAATCGATTATTACCGTTATATCATTGTTTATAATATTAAATCTCCCTTCCACATCTTTTATGCCCGACAGCGCCAAGCAGATAGTTTCCATAGGCACTTTCAGCGTCTTAGCCGCAGCCACAGCCGCCAAAACATTATAAACATTGAACCTCCCCAAAAGCTTGACCGATATCTCAGCCACTTCGTCAAAAGCGTTGATTATAAATTTAGTTTTTGCCTTAACACGCTTTATATCCATGGCGAACACATCTGAGGGGTTGTCTAAACCATAACTTAATATATTGCCCTCGGAGTTTTCTAAAATGCGCATAGCGTACTTGTCGTCGGCGTTTATTATGCCTATTTTCATATTCGTGGAATTGAAGTATCCTATCTTTGTATCGGCGTACTTTTCCATTGAGCCGAAAAAATCAAGATGGTCTTGGGATATATTTGTAAAAATGGCGATTTCTGCCTTTATGCCATAGAGTTTGTCATAATAGATCGCATGGGCACTTGCTTCCATTATCACATATTCCACGCCTTTTTCATAAGCTTCCAAGAATATCTTATGCAGTTCCAAAGGGTCGGGCGTCGTCAAGTCCGTAGAGATCCTTTTGTTGTCGATAATCGCCCCCAAAGTCCCAATAACAGCGGTTTTATGGTTTTCTTTTAATATGGCGTTTATGATATGAGTTATGGTAGTCTTGCCGTTTGTGCCCGTTACGGTGATTATCTTCAAATCCCTATGACGGTTTTGATAATAATTCGCCGCCATTATCGCGAACGCTTTTCGGGTGTTCTCCACCAGAACATAATCGCCCTCGACAGGTTTTTGGCAGATGACGACGGCGGCTTTTTTCTTTAAGGCTTCTTTTGCGAAGTCGTGACCGTCTGAACTTCCCTCCAACGCAATAAAGACATCGCCTTGCTTTACTTTTTTGCTGTTTATGACGATTTTATTGACTTCTCTTTGCATGCCTATATTTGCATGGATGATTTTCACACCTTTTAACAGTTCGCATAGCTTCATTTCTCCCTCCGTTCAGCCTAATTCTATTAATACAATATTGTCAGTCGTGACAAAACTATTTTCTATTGGGATCTGTTTGACTACCTTTTCACCTTCTCCGACTATTTCATAATACAAACCAAGGTTATAGAGCTTGTTCTTGGCTTGAGCTACGGTCAGTCCCTCCAAAAGCGGCATGGCGAAATGCTCCTTGGGCTTAAGCGTGGACGGAGGTATATCTTTATATTCAAATATATTCTTAAAGATTTCCCCAACATACGGAGCGGCTACAATACTACCATAATATAGCCCGCCCTGCGGTTCGTCCACCATCATCAAAATTATATATTCGGGGTCCTCTGCGGGAGCGTATCCCAAAAATGTGGAAAGATATTTTCCATGGGCAATGACACCGTTTTCGTACTTTTGTGCCGTTCCGGTCTTTCCCCCTATTCTGTACCCATTCACCCCTGCTTGCCTTCCGCTGCCGTCAGTAACTACAAGTTCAAGCACTTCCCTCATCTCTTTAGAAGTATTTTTGGATATCGTCTTATTTCGTTCAATGGGATAATTTTGAAATATCGTTTTATTATCTCTTTCCACCCTATCTAAAACATAAGGTTTCATAAGCCTTCCGCCGTTCAATACCGATGCGCTTGCGACGACAAGCTCTATTGGAGATACTGCTATCGCCTGACCAAACCCCATTCTTGCAAGGTCTACGGTCTTTACATCTTTATAAGGTATGACAAGCCCCGAGGTCTCACCGCTCATATCAATTCCGGTTTTTTTTGTAAGTCCAAAATATTCTATCCCCTTATAAAAATTCTTGGCTCCGATTTTTTGCGCCATATCCATAAAAAGACAGTTGCAGGAATTTTGCACCCCCTCGTCAAAAGACAAAGAGCCGTGACCTATCGTCTTCCAGCATCTTATTCTCTGACCGTCTACAATGCGGTAGCCGGGGCAATGCAAAGAATGCTCTCGGGTCATTACCTCATAGTCAAGAGCCATAGCTGTAGTCAATATCTTAAAGGTAGAGCCCGACTCATATACATTGCTTACTAAAATACTCTTTGAATTTTCAAACAATTCCACCACATTGTCCCGTGGAACATTGTTGAGGTCATAAGAAGGTCTTTGCGCCATAGCTAAGATTTCGCCCGTCTTTGCGTTCATTACAATACAGCTTGTTGACTTGGCGTTGTATTTAACAAAAGCGTTTTCTACGGCGTTTTCAGCAAACTGCTGAATATAATAATCTATGGTCAGATAGATATTGTCGCCCTTTTTGCCCGGAATATATCTTGTGATACTGTCATCAAGCTCCCGTCCAACAAGGTCAGTTTCGGTCAATATATATCCGTTTTTGCCTTGAAGATATTTGTTATAGTACGCTTCTACTCCGCTTTGCCCCACGCCGTCAATATTTGTAAAGCCTAAAATTTGGGTCATAAAGTTTCCATACGGATAGTATCTGGAGATATTGGGAGAAAAATAAACCCCGCTGACTCCGCCATAGTTTATGATGTCGGACATCTCTTTTTTCGTAACTTTTTTCTTAACTGTTATTTCGCTGACTTTGGAGAGCATTTTTATGAACAGCTTCTCTCTGTTTAAGCTCAAAACTTCGCTTAGCGCAAGAGATGTATGGTATTTATCTTTCACCGCCACAGGACGGACATATACGGTATAAGTCGTGAATGTATCCGCCAAAAGCTCACCGTTTCGGTCAAAGATATCTCCTCTTTCCCCCACAACAGGAATATCCCTTGTCCATTGGTCAAGGGCTTTTATCTGCAGGTTCTTGCTGTTTATGATTTGAATATAAATCAGCTTCCCCATAACAGCGGCAAATAAAAAGGCTATCAGCGTCATAACTGCCAATAACCTCTTCCTTAGTCTGTAATCCGTGTATTTAATTTTTGCAAACCTCTCTATTTTTTTAGTGATTTACACAGCTCATCAAACCAGTTCGTATATTCTCCGTCCTGACTCTCTTCAAAGCTCATGGGTTGAACAGTATCCCGCTCCACCTCCTGATAGCCCGCGTCCACTCTCTCTGAATTAAACGGTGTAGCTGTATTCACCACTATTAAAATAGATGCTATTATCATCACTATAAGAACATAAAAAGCAATAAAAATTTTCGCACCTTTCTTTAATTTTGTATTTTTTATAATTGATTTTGCTTTATTATTAGGTTTTTTGTGATTTTCTACTTGTTTTTTAACATCCAAGCTGTCAGAAAAAACATCGTCCTCATTGAATTTTCTTTCATAAAATTCTTCCTCGGTCAAAAGAGTGGACGGCTTTTCTCTGTTTAATTGCTTCAAAAGGTACTCCCTGTATGACAATTCCATTTTTGGAGATTCTATTGGTTTCCTTACGGGCGTCTCCAGCTTTTTTCTATATCCCTCATAAGAGATATTAGGCTGAATCTCCGCTCTATCAAACAGACGGCTTTGTGCTTGTTTTCTTTGCTTTTTCATCATATAGATGTCATAATTGGTCAATTCGCCATAGACCTTGTTCGTCACTTGCCCATAATTTGCCATAACAACCTCCTTATACCCTTTCAATAATTCTTAATTTTGCGCTCTCCGCCCTTTTGTTAGCGATGTCTTGTTTTTTCCCCAAAATTGGTTTCTTTGTCAATATCTCTATCTCTTTTCTTTTGTCGCACCCGCAAACGGGTAATCTTTTGTCGCAAATACAGTCTTTTTCCAATTCCTTAAAACAATGCTTTACAATACGGTCTTCCAGTGAATGAAAGGTTATCACGCACATCCGACCTCCCTTTCTCAAATAAAGAGCGATGTCGTATATGAATTCTTTCAAGCCCTCCAATTCGCCGTTTACCTCGATTCTAACTGCTTGAAAAGTTCTCTTGGCCGGGTTGCCGTATTTGTAACGCTCTTTAGGCGGATAACACATAGCCACAATATCCGCCAGCTCTTTTGTGGTCCGGATAGGATTTTGTCTTCTTCTTTCCATGATAGCTTTGGCAATTTTTCTTGAAAGTCTTTCCTCTCCGTACTGATATAAGATATCTGCAAGCTTTTTCTCGTCATAGTCATTTATCACATCATAAGCCGAAAGAGCTTGTTCTCTATCCATTCTCATGTCCAAAGGTGCATCATAAATGTAAGAAAACCCCCTGTTTGGTGTATCAATCTGATATGAACTGATACCCAAATCAAGGATAACTCCGTCCAGATATTCTATGTTAAGTTCCCTAAGGCGTGCTATAATATTTTTATAGTCATCCTTTATTAGCGTGAGCTTATCTTTATGCTCTTTTAGTCTTTCCAAAGCGTTGTCAATGGCGTCTTGGTCCTTGTCGCATGCGATAAGTCTGCCTTTGTCCAGTCTTTCAAGTATGCCAAGCGCATGCCCTCCGCCCCCAAGCGTGCCGTCAAGATATATTCCGTCCTTTTTAATGTTCAAACCCTTTATGACCTCGTCATACAAGACGGGAATGTGATTGTATTCCATTAAAAACCGTACTCCCGCAAAGAGTCAATCGCTTGGTCTATGGATTCAAAGCCTTTCTCAAACCTCTCATGATAGTATTCTTCGCTCCAAATCTCAATTCTGTTTCTAACACCCATAAACACAACTTTCTTTTCAATTCCCGCCGCCCTCTTAAGCTCCGACGGAAGAATAAACCTGCCTTGACTATCCTCTTCAGGCACATATACCCTGCTGGTGATTGCTCTTATGGCGTTTTGTTTTTCATGTTCAGAAAGAGGAACATTGTCTATTTTGGAAATAAAATTTTCAAATTCGTTGTGGCTCATAACAAACAGACATCCGTCCGTTCCTTGACACAGCACAAAGTCATCGCCTATCTTGGCTCTGAATTTTGCGGGAAGTCTCATTCTATTCTTGTCATCCAGTGACAATCTGTGAGTGCCGAAAAACATTTTTTTCTCCTATGATTGTAATTACATGATAACATATTAATTTTCCACTTTCAACCACTTTTTGAAAATTTTTTTATAAATTATTAATAAATTCTAAAATTTAGATACAAATCTCAAAAAAAATCATGTTTATTTCCAAAAATTGGCTTAAAATAAAACAATTAACGAACATATGTTCGGTTTTCTTGTCTTTATTTAAGGAACTTTGGTGGAAAATTGTCCCTAACATTATAAAATTTTATATGGAAAAAAATTGGTTTGGAAAAAAATCATTCCGATTCATGGAGAGATTTCTGTCTAAAATATCGGTTTATTCTAATTGATATGTTAAATCTTTTGGGTTAATTCAAGAAGCTTAAATTCAAGATAATCGCATGAGGTCAGATAATAATTTGTCTTTCCCTTGTTGACGATTTCTTTCCTTAAATTTTGACCGTGCAGATGTCCGTATATGGCTAAGTCTACATCATATTCAGATATTATCTCAGTAAAGGGTGAGTCTTCAAACTTTGAATTAAAAGGCGGAAAATGAGTCATGACGATTATCTTTTTATCCTTATCTCTCAGTTTTTTTGCACTCTCCAAGCTCATTCTAAGCCTTATGCTTTCTCTGTTTATATATTTTTCATTATCTTCAAGTTCGCTTTGTTTTTCGGGAACTATCCAACCTCTCGTTCCGCAAATAATATATTCCCCAAATTTCAAGGCGTTGTTTTGAATAGCGAAGATATTTGCAGGAAGCGCTTTCTTAACTTTGGAGTATCCCGTCCACCAATAGTCGTGATTGCCTCTTATGATAACTTTCTTGCCCTTAAGTTCGGACAGCTTTTCAAAATCTTTTTTTGCCTCGTCCAAGGTCATCGCCCATGAGGTATCGCCGGCTATAAGCACCAAGTCCTCGTCACTTACCCTCTCTTGCCAATCTGCTGTTATCTTGTCAAAATGGTTTTGCCAATTCTCGCCAAAAATATCCATAGGCTTGTCCGTAGAAAAAGATATATGCAAATCGCTTATGGCAAAAATTCTCATATAAGTATAGTATCATAGAGAAAAAGATTTCTCAACTTTTTTCCGTTCAGAGATTATACATTTGGCGGGTATTTTCAAAAACCCTTAGAACAGCCTTTGAGAAACACCCGCCTAGGGTACTTTACCTTGCTAGGCTTTATTCAGTTAATCTTGGGGATATAAAATTTCTTCAAAGCCAAGTGGTACATTTGAACTCGGGTATAAAGGTCTGTTGAAAATCTCTTCGCATAGGTCTTCCGCAAATTCTTGACAAGGAGGAATGCACGGATACCCAAAGGTAGGAATGCTTAAGATTACTTTTGCCAGAACCTTGGTCACGATAGTTACGCAAAGCGTAGTGGTCAATACAGAATCGCTTAAGCTGTTGTTTAAGCCCACAACATTGGCCGTTACCTCTACATGTACTGGAACCAGAGCGGTAGAGGCGGGCACTTTTAATAATATATCCTGCTGAAGTGTAAACGAGGTCGTGCCTACAATATTCTTTCCCGCATTATTTGATAATACTACTTGAATTGGGATAGTTAGAGTATACCTGACTCTTGAGCACGCGCTTCTGGGCAAAGGCGTGATTTCAAGATTGGATATGATTGCCATTCCGTTGTTTGTTACGCTCTCAACTGTTGAACAGCGTGAAGGCGGACAAGAAAAAGCTACGGGCAATTGGGCGTTCTCAACGCTTTTTCTTTGCAGACAGGCGTCAAAAACCCTCTTAACCTCTACACATACCCTTTCGCATCTATTTGTATTATTGAATCTTGCGGGAGTTTGCTCACATCTAAAATTTGGCATAATAAAAATCTCCCTTTTTACTAAAGTATTTATTACATCTTATGAGCAAATTTTTTTAACTGTGAATAATGGAATTAAGCTGATTGAATAATCTCAAAAATCTTTTTCAAAACGGCTTCCTTGCCTGTTTTTTTAATGGAACTGACCAAAATAATATTGTCCGTTCCAATCTTAAGAAAAGCCGCGATATCCCGCCTTTGTCTTTGTTGGGCGGCACGGCTTAATTTGTCGGCTTTTGTGGCGATAATAGTAAAAGGTATATGATAGTGATATAAATAATTTATCAAATCTATATCATCCTTGGTGGGGTTGTGGCGGATATCCACAACTAAAAAAACATGCCTTAAGCCCTTGCTTTTCTCGAAATAATCTTCCAATAGCCTTGCCCATCTTCGTTTTTCGTCAAATGAGACCTTGGCATAGCCGTATCCGGGCAAATCCACTAAAAAAAATTCGCCCTTGTTGCACTCAAAATAGTTCAAAAGACGAGTTCTGCCCGGCTCTTTTGAGGTTTTTGCAAGCTTTTTGTTGTCGCAAATAAAATTAATAAAAGAAGATTTGCCGGCGTTGGACCTGCCAGCGATTGCAATCTCAACTTTTGTTTGGGGCGCTTTGGAAATATCCACTGCCGATATGACAAATTCCGCTGATTTTATACGCATATACCTTGTCCCTTAATATAAAGGCGGCATTTTTGCTAACGCCGCCCCGTATTCTTATGCTCCCTCGACTTTCTTTTGAGTCTTTACTTGAGGTTTTTTCTTTAATATCCTTGCCACGCCAATTTTATTTATGAAATCGCTGTCAACTACCACTTTTGTTATAGATTTATCGCTGGGAATTTCATACATCAAATCCAGCATGGCGTCTTCCACAATAGTTCTAAGCCCCCTTGCTCCCGTTTTAAGCTTCATAGCCTTTTTGGCAACGGCTTTCAAGGCGTCTTCGGTGAACTCTAATTCCACATTGTTTAAGCTGAAGAGCTTCTTGTATTGCTTTACGATAGAGTTCTTGGGAGCGTACATTATCTTGACTAAGTCTTCTTCACTCAATGGGTCAAGAACCGCCACAATGGGAAGCCTGCCCACGAATTCGGGAATAAGACCGTACTTAATGAGGTCGTCGGGCTGCAAGTCCTTCATGGATTCGCTATACAGCCTTTCCCTTTTCTTAAGCGCTGAGCCAAAACCAATGCCAGTGGTGTCCTTTCTCTTGTTCACTATTTTATCAAGCCCCACAAAAGCCCCTCCGCAAATAAACAATATATTTGTTGTGTCTATGGGAATAAACTCTTCTTGCGGGTGCTTTCTGCCGCCTCGGGGCGGAACATTGGCGACAGTGGATTCAAGGATTTTTAATAACGCTTGCTGAACGCCCTCTCCAGACACATCTCTTGTTATGCTTACATTTTCGGTTTTTCTGCATATCTTATCGATTTCGTCGATATAAATGATGCCTTTTTCGGCTTTCTTGACATTTCCGTCCGCCGCCTGAATAAGCTTCAAAAGGATGTTCTCGACATCCTCCCCAACATAGCCTGCTTCGGTCAATGCGGTAGCGTCTGCGACAGCAAAAGGAACTTGCAAGATATCCGCAAGCGTCTTGGCAAGCAGTGTCTTACCTGAACCGGTAGGTCCAAGCAAGAGTACATTTGTCTTGTCAAGAATGATATCTTTATGATTTATGGTGTTTATTCTTTTATAATGGTTGTATACCGCAACCGAAAGGACCTTTTTCGCTGCGTCCTGACCAACTATATGCTCGTCAAGTTTTGCCTTGATTTCTTTGGGTATAGGCAAATCTCCAAAGTCCTCGGCTTGTTCGATTTCTCTATCTATGCTGTTAAGCATGGCGTACGCTCTTTCAATGCAGACATTGCAAAGCAGAGCCCCCTTGGCGCCTGCCACAAAACTTACGGATTCTTCGTCTATTGACCTACCGCAAAAGAAACAAGTCGTATCGTCTATATCGAATTTCAATTTAGCCTCCTTACTTAAACGCTTTTCTGGACTCAATAATTTTGTCTATTATGCCGTACTTCAAGGCTTCTTCTGAACTCATATAATAATCTCTATCTGAATCGACTTTGATTTTTTCTACCTTTTGACCAGTATGTTTTGCTAAGATATGGTTTATTTTGTCTTTTATCTTTAATATATGCTTAGCGACAATCTCCACATCCGCCGCTTGCCCTTGCACGCCACCCATAGGCTGATGTATCATGACTTCGCTATTGGGCAACGCCATTCTTTTGCCTTTTGCTCCAGCCGCTAAAAGCACAGCCGCCATAGAAGCCGCCAAACCCACGCAAATAGTATTGACATCGCACTGCACATAATTCATAGTGTCATATATGGCAAGCCCGTCGCTTACCGAACCGCCTTGTGAGTTTATATAAAAATATATGTCCTTTTCAGGGTCTTTAGTTTCCAAATATAAAAGCTGCGCTACTATGCTATTGGCGACGGCGAAGTTTATTTCGCCAGACAAAAATATAATCCTATCTTCAAGCAGGCGTGAATACAAGTCATAAGTTCTTTCACTTCTCGCATCTTTTTCGATAACAAAAGGTATTGTTGGCACTATCGTTCCTCCATATTCCTATACTAATTTATTGTTTTCCTTTAAGAAGTCAAACAGCTTTTGCATAAGCAGACTGTTCATAATATAGTTAAACATTTCCGGCGTCCGCTGTTCCTTAGGTGCTTTCTCCAGTTCGGCGTCGAACTCCTCTTTACTAAATTCTATCTTTTCTTTCTTTATTATTTCTGAAATTATAAACTCGTACTTGACATCCCTTATGGCTTCGTCTCTCTTTTGGGCTTTAAAGTCTTCTACCGTTTGGTTTGTGTGCTTAAAGTAGTCCTCAAGTTTCATGCCATAAAACGAAGAAAGGTTTCTTTCAAGCTGTTGAAGCTTATAGTTCAGGGTGTCTTCAATCATGCTTTCGGGAATTTCTATCTGGGTGTTTGAGGCTATTTTTTCGATTATTTTATTGGCAAAATCGTTCTCCGCCTCTCTGTTTTTCCTTTCTTCAAGCTGTTGTTTAAGAGAATTCTTCCACTGTTCGACATTCTCCATGTCCTCGGTGATGTCCTTTACAAACTCATCATCTAATTTAGGGACTTCCTTTTCCTTAATTTCATGTATCTTGACATTGAAGACAGCGTCTTTTCCCGCAAGATTTTCCGCATAGTCCTCGGGGAATTTCACATTGATGTCCTTTTCTTCGCCTTTCTTCATGCCTATAAGCTGGTCCTCAAATCCAGGTATAAACTGTTTGCTTCCAATGACAAGGGTCTGCTTTTCCGCCGTACCACCCTCAAACTTTTCGCCGTCTACGCTGCCGCTGAAGTCAAGCACAACGGTGTCGCCGTCTTTTACGGGTCTGTCCACTTCCACAAGCCTTGCCCTAAGTTCAAGGTTTCTTTTGACCTCATCTTCCACTTCTTTGTCTGTGACCTCGGTATTGTACTTTTCAATTTCTAAATCCTTATACTGTCCAAGCTCAAATTCAGGTCTTATGTCTGTTTTGACAACCATTTTCAAGGCGTCTTCACTTATTTCCTTGTCGTCGAATTCAGGCTGACCTACCACCTCGAAATTATCTTTTTCGTCTTCAAGTATTTGGTCATAATATTTGGGCACGGCATAGTTTACCGCATTGTATAGTATATCCGATTTATACACATCAAAAGCTATATGGAAAGGTACTTTGCCCTTTCTGAAGCCTTTGAGCTGGTATTTATGCTTGTTTTTGTTATAGGACTCTTTGATGTCGTTCATCCATTCGTCTTTGGGGACATCAAAAGCGATTTCCACTCTTGTTTTGCTGATATTTTGTACAGAGTACTTCATTAAAACCTCCATTGGTAAAAGATATCTATATATAACTTATAGATAATAACATAAAAAATATTATTAGGCAAACAAAATAAAGACCATAAATATATACCAAAACTGCGGATTTTGGATTATTCTTCCGATGATTTAAGGTTTAGCACAGCGCCCAGGTCTTGATCGGCACATTCAGTGAACTTGATGAACGGTCCTTCCCAGAAATATCTAATCATTCCAAGTTCGCCGTTTCTATGTTTCGCTATCTCTAATATTATATTATGTTCGCTGGATCTCTTTGCCTGCTCGTCTTCTCGACTTAAGAACATGACTATGTCGGCGTCTTGCTCAATGGCTCCCGATTCTCTCAAGTCAGAAAGTCTTGGGGCTTTGTCCGATCGGGATTCAATACTTCTGGACATCTGCGAAATGACTATGACCGGACAGTCCATTTCTTTGGCTATAATTTTTAGCATACGGCTTATTTCACTTATGGTTTCTTGACGGGAGGTTTCCCTTTTCTTTTCAAGCATCATGAGCTGGAGATAGTCCACCACAATTAAGTCCAAACCGCCCGCTCGGGAGGAAAGGCGTCGGGCTTTAGACAATATCTCATAGGGCGTTATCATTGAGCTATCGTCTATGTAAATTTCTGAATTGGAGAGCTTTTGGGATATCCTCCATACCTTTTTGTCGTCGTCCCCTTTGAGTTCTCCGCTGGACATATCGTTCATGCTCACTCGGGACAAGTTGCAAATTATTCTTTGCGCAAGCTGAACCGCCGGCATTTCCAAAGAAAAGAAAGCTATTTTTTTGTTTTTTAATTTTGGATTGTCGGCAATATTTCCAACGATATTCAAGGCAAATGAGGTCTTTCCCACAGAGGGTCTTGCCGCAAGTATTATCAAATCCCCTTTCTGCAAACCATTGGTCTTTTGGTCAAGCAATGGAAAGCCTGTCATAAGCCCCCTTAGCTCACCCTTGTTCTTTGCCATTTTGTCCATTCTTTCCATAAGGGTAACTACCGCATCATATATATGCTGAAGGTCGTTTCTGGTATGTTCCTTGGAAATGGAATAAATCAGCTTTTCGGCAAGCTTTACCACCTGGTCGGCGTCTGTTGCGACATAAGCTTCTTCAATTATTTTATTGCAGCTATCAATAAGTTTTCGAAGAGTGAAATCCCTATTCAAAATTTTTATGTACTGGGTATAGTTCGCCGCTGACGGCAGTATTGCGGTCAAATCCACAAGATAAGCAAGGGTGTCCGCCTCCGAACTTTTTTGCTTTATCATCATATCGTTGACGGTTATCATATCTATGGATGCGCCTGTCTTATGAAGCTCTATTATGGCGGAGAAAATCTTTTTGTGCTTGGTGTTATAAAAATCTTCCTCCGATAAAAGTGGAATCATTTCCTCCGCGGCACTGCCGTCTATCAGCATACAGCACAGCGCAGACTGTTCTGCCTCAAAATTGTTGGGGTATATCCTTACTTTGTCCTTAGCTATAGCGGCTTTCATTTTTTATATTCTCCCTTTTGTTTCTTTGATTTTATGAATTAAATATCCCGCCAAAGTCGCAATAATGACGGGTACGGCGAATACAATCGCCAAGAGATACCAGTTCTTGGAATTGGGCACAGTCTGTTCAAATACAATCTCTCTGCCGCTTTGGTCTACGGTCATAGAGAATTCATGCACATAGATATTAAAATTGGTATCAAAATAGGTTTTTTCGGCATCGGTTGTAATAATCTTATAGGGCGTGCCATAATGATATTCAAGAAGAATCTGGCTGTCCATAATCCCATAAGTATTTAAGGCGACCTTAAGCATATTCAAAAAGCCGTTGGGGCTGTTTATTTCGCTGAAAACGGTAGGTTGTGTAAATGTAATTGTCGTAAAAAAGAAAGTGGGCTTTTCCTCATAATCTTGGTCGTCATTTGTTTCATAACCGTCTCTGCCGTCTTTTATGAACTTATCTGTGGGAGAATCATACTCAATCTTTCCCACAATCCGCCCAGCATCATCTATTTCGGGAGTGAACCTTGACGCAGCCATATACATTGAGATAAAGTCCATAAGGCTTTGTCTATTCAATGGTCCTTGCTCGGGCAATTGGTCATAATAGCTCTTGTCAAAAGTAATGGAAAGCGAATATACAATATTTCCATATTTCATATTGAAATTGCCAAATACAATCTCCGCAAGATATCCTTCTCTTAAGTCAAAGCCTTGCTCTTCTTGATTCTCTTGAGCCCAGACGCTTGTGGTCGGAGCTAAGAAAAAACAAAGGCAAAGAACCAAAATTAAAGCCGATAGTAGCTTTTTCATTTAACACATCCTTTCAAGCTTATCCAAAGTTTTTTCAAACTCATTCATAGCAACTTGGTACGGTCTTTTTCCTTTTAGGTTTATGCCTAATTTTTCTATGATGTTCAAAGGAAAATCATTTCCGCCCGATTTTAAAAACTGCATATATTTTTGTGTAAAACCCTGTTCTTTACTTAATATCTTTTTAACAATGTTCACCGCCGTAGTCAAGCCCGTAGCGTATTTATAGACATAAAATGCGTTATAAAAATGCGGAATTCTGGACCATTCATATCTGATAAAATCGTCATGTATTACATCATCGCCATAGTATTTCTTGTTGAGCTCATAATAATAATCGCTAAGTCTCTGACTGCTCAACGGCTCGCCCCTTTCCACACTTTCATGAGCGAACTTTTCAAATTCGGCGAACATGGTCTGCCTAAACAGCGTGGTTCTGAACATATCAAGGTAGTATGACAAGAGATATATCCTCTTTTCGCCCCGTGCTGTTCTAAGCATATATTTCAGTAAAAGCACTTCATTAACTGTGCTTGCTATCTCGGCAAGGAAAATGCCGTATCCCGCCTTTGAGTAAGGCTGGGTCATATTGGAGTAATAACTGTGCATGGCATGCCCCATTTCGTGGGCTATTGTGAACACATCGTGCATTGAGCCCTTATGGTTTAAGAGTACATAGGGATGAACGCCGTACGCCCCCCATGAATAAGCACCGCTTCTCTTGTTCTCGGTCTCCTCTACATCTATCCAACCGCTGTTTCTTGCACTCTTCAGCGTATCCGCATATTCGTCCCCCAATACCGACAAAGCCTCGACAACCATGTCATATGCTTCGTCATAGTCATGCTTTTGTTCGATTTCCTTGACGATAGGGACATACATATCGTACATATGGTATTCTTCAACGGGCAGAACTTTTTTTCTTAAGGCGATATATCTGTGCAATACAGGAGTATATTGGGATACGCTCTCTATTAAATTTTCATATACCCTATTATCTATCGCCTCGGAGTGTAAAGCCTTGTCTAGGCTGGAAGCATGTTTTCTTGCCTTTGCAAAGAACACATTCTTATTGACATTTCCGATATAATTCGCCGCAATAGTATTGGTGTAAGCTTTGTATTGGGTGTATACCGACTCAAAAGCCGCCTTTCTAACCTCTTGGGAGGGATTTTGTAATAGATAAGAATACATTCCATGGGTGACTTGCGTCTTTTTGCCGTCGACCTCGATATCTTCAAATTTCAAATCCGCGTTGTTGAACACTTGGAACACATCTTTATATCCAGAACTAAAAAGCGTGATGTTAGAGAGTAGTTTTTCTTCTTTTTCGCTCAAAAGGTGCTTTTTGTTTCTGATAAGATTCAAAATTTCGATGTCATAGTCCTTACACCTTGGGTCTTGACTCATTTCTTTAAGCTCGGATATCTTGAACCTCGACAGCTCGGGCGATATAAATGAAAGCGCCCCGCTCATCTCAACAGAAAGAAGTCTGGTCTTTTCGGCAAGCTCTATATACTTGCTGTCTGCGGTGTTTTCATCCCTTTTCATGTGGGCATAAACATAAATTTTTTCAAGTTCCAAAGACGCTTGGTCAACCAGCCTTAAGCAATCCACGGCATTTTCTTTGTTGAGTTTGCCTTTGAATTCAAGGATTTCTTTAAGTTTTTCTTTACAAAATCTAAAAGCCTTGTCAATATCTTCTTCATTGGAGATTATATCCTCTAATCTCCATTTATATCTTATATCAACTTCATCTCTTTTCTTTATTTTATCCATCAAAACCTATTCCCTAAAAAAATTTCAGTCATTAGTATACACAATATTAATAACATTATATTAATATATATACTTTATTTAGTCAAGGAAATAAAAAGATAAGAAAATAGAGTGTTCGGGTGGCAAATAAAGTGATTTTTCCCATAAAAAAACGACGCGCCCATTTCGACATACCTTACCGAATCGGCTTGCCGACAGGTAACTCCTATAAAGCTTCCTTGTGGCACATCGTGAAATTTGCTTAGTGCTGCTGCGGTCAAGCCCTGACACGGTTCACAACACACGATTGCACAAGACCTTATTATCAACATCCCTTATCGACATCGGCTTTCCATAAGATAAGCCTCTATGGGTGTTCAACCCCGCTATAGCGGATTGCGGGTTACAGGGCACCGCTAGCTCCCCGTTTAGCGTCGTGGAATTTAGTATATACTAAAATATAAATTATTGCAAGTGTTTTTTGGCTGGGCAAGGCAAAGCAATATTCCATACTGTCGATGTATTCTTTTCACAGTAAACAGCGAAAAAATTCAACTCTATAAATTAAGTAAACCGTAACAAAATACTGCTTTACAGGTCAAGTTAAATTTTGTTTGATATCAAACAAAAGACCGCCTGACCGTAATATTGTTTAATCCTTTTTTTGGGATTTCGTTTGACCGTTAAGTTAAAACTAATTGACCATATAAAATACCGCTTGACGATAAGAGCAGATCTTGTTTATTTTCATAAGAAAAGCGGAACTAAGAAGTATCGTCATAGTTCCGCCTTTGAATTGACTTAAAAAATCTTATTATTCTCTTAGAAATCTTTTTTCTTTTTCATCCAGGTCAAAGCCCAAAGTGCCACCGGGGTTCATGATATTATTGGGGTCAAAGTGGTTCTTCAATGCCCTAAATATAGAATACTGCTCTCTACCAATATACCCTTCCAGCCAAGGAGCGAACATCTTGCCCACGCCGTGGTGGTGGCTGATAGCCGCACCGGATTTTTGAATGGCGTCCAAGATTCCGCTGTGGAACTTCTTAAATTCGTCCAAGTCTTCAAGCGGAGTTATGAATATGAAGTATAGGTTCGCCCCTTGCGGATACATATGGGAAATATGGGTCATACAGATGGTGTTGGGGCGGGATTTGATATATTTTCTTACATCACGATGAACTTGCGCCATATTGTCCCAATTTACCGCACATTCCAAAGTATCTATCATAATACCGAAGTCCTGAAGGTTGTCTCTCATATACGGGTCAGAAAATCTGCCATGCTCCCAAGACTTGGTGACATAGCCGGTCAGATACATAGCCTTATATTTTCTGCATATTCTCTTAAGTTTTCTGGCGACATTTTTACTGAAAGCCTTTTCGCCGTCGGTGAAACCCAGAAGCAGGCATTTCTCGCCTTCTTTGAAGCCTTTCATTGTGAGGATTTTATCAAAAATTGTATCCGAAATACCGTACATCTTCATAGCCACTTGCGTTTCCTCTGGGTCGGACACTCTAAAAACAGAGGGATAGCCAAATTCGCCCTGCATAATCTCTCTGCAAGCGCTCATGGCGTCCTCCCAGTTCTTAAACATAAAGCTAAAACGCTTTCTGTTTTCGGGTTTGTATTTGAAAATCCTCAATGTGACATGGGTCAAGATTCCAAAGCAGCCTTCACTGCCCATCATTATGTGGTCTACATCGGGACCCGTCGCCTTTCGGGGGGTGTTGTCGGTCTTGATATATCCAATAGGTGTGGCATATTCTTGTGAAAGGACAATGTCCTCTATTTTGCCATAATATGTGCTGTTCTGACCTGCACCTCTGGTCACAACCCAGCCCCCAACGGAGGAATATTCGAATGACTGTGGAAAATGCCCGCAGGTATAGGGTTCCTTGGCATTCAAGGTCTCAATGGCGTTGTTTAGAATCCTTTCAAGTTCCGGACCCATCATTCCCGCTTGGACGGTTATTGTCTGGTTTATTTCATTAAACTCTATAACCTTGTTGAAGTTCTTTCTCATGTCTAGCGTTATACCGCCCTTTATGCATTCCATGCCCCTTGTGACGCTGGAGCCTCCACCGTATACATAAACGGGAATTAAATTCTTGTTGCAATAATCTACAATCTGAACAATTTGGTCTTTGTTTTCGGGATATAGTACGGCGTTGGGCACATTCTCGACTATCTTTTTTCTCAACCGCATAAGGTCATACATGGTCTGACCATACGCCACAGACAACCTTGCATAATCGTCAGTGGTGATATTGTCTTTGCCTACAATCTTTTTCAATGCGTCAAGATGCTTCTTTTCAAGCGCCACAGGTATATCGTACTTTACCTCTTCCAGCCCAAGCTCTTTTCTTTCTTTGAAGTCGTCGTTCGACAACTTGAACAATTCTTTTACATACTTAAATAGATTCTCTCTTGGTATCTTGTAAGCCTTGGGGTCGCCCCATTTGTAAATTGAACGGTATGAACGCGGGGGAGCCTCGTCAATATACCAGTCGGGTGAAAAGTCCTTATATTTTCTTGTAGACATTATTTGTCCTCCTCCAATAATTTATTTATTTCTCTTAATTCCCCGTATAAGGGCTGTACTCTCTTATACATCTTTTTATAGATTCTTTCATAAATCATCATATATCTTTTATGGTTTTGTTCATTGGGTAAGAATTCGTCTTTGTAGTGCACCATTTTATCTATCGCTTCTTGGATATCCTTATGTACACCAATTCCCACAAAACCCACCATTGCGGCTCCCAAACCGCTTGTTTCATATGTTTGAACTCGCTTTACGGGGACGCCGAACATATCCGCAGTTATTTGGCAGATCATATCGCTTGAAGAGCCTCCGCCAGACACCGTAACGCATTGTATTTTATATTTTGCCCGTTTTTCCATTTCCTTAAGCCCTTCAATAAGCCCATATCCGATACCCTCAATAATCGCCCTATAAATATGCGCCCTTGTATGTCTGTCCGAAAATCCCACAATCGCCCCTCTTGCTTCCGGTGCTTTGAGAATGGGTGACCAATAAGGCTGGAGTACAAGTCCGTCTGATCCCGGTGGGATATCTTTTATCATATTATCCAAGAGCTGTTCGGGGGCTATGCCTTGCTCTTTTGCTTTTTCAGCTTCTTTGTGTGCGAATTCGTTCTTGAACCAAGAAACCATCCAGTATCCCCTGAATATTTGCGTCTCGGGGTTGTATTTGCCTTTTATCATTGCGGGATATGCGGGCATAAAAGTTGCAGGCTCCACATATTTATCGGTGGTGATTTGTACCGTTGCGGTAGTTCCGAAAGACAATGAGGCGCATCCGTCGCCGATACAGCCTGTGCCAAGGGTTTCGCATCCCTTGTCCGAACCTGCAGCGACAACTGGCAGCCCCTCGGGAATGCCGGTCTCTTTGGACGCCTCTTTGGTGATATTTCCAATAATAGTTCCCGGCTCCACAAGGTCGCAGAGCTTTTCACGCTCTATCGCAAATGCGAAATATGTCAAAGACTTGGGGCTCATCCATTCCTTTTTCTTATAGTCAAACGGTATATGCCCTATCATATTGGCTATGCTGTCCACCATATTTCCCGTCAATAAATAGTTTATGTATCCCGAAAACATAAGATATTTTTTGGTCTTTTGCCATATCTCGGGCTCATATTCCTTTATCCAATTGCTGGGGGTGACTTTCGCCTGTTTTATCATAGGCTCGTACATTCCCACCATTTTGAAAATAAACTTATTCAATGCGGGAACTTTAATCTCAGAAGCCTCTCTTCTGTCCAACCATAAAATAACGGGTCTTAACGGCTTGTTGTTCTCGTCCAGACAAACACAGTTATCTCTCATAGTAGTGACGGAAACGGCTTTGATGTCTTTCCACTTATCGGGGTGCTGTTCCTTAAGCCCTTTTGAGGCTTTACAAAACTGTTCCCAATAAAAATCCGCATGCTGTTCCGCCCAGCCCTCACGCTCGGAGAAATATGGCTCAAAGGGGACTTTGCACTTGCCCACTATATCGCCTTTCTCGTTAAATAACATGGCTCTTGTGCTTTGCGTGCCGCAATCAAATGCCAAAATTAAAGGTTTGCTCATACTTACCTCCCGTTTTGGAGCATACTGCTTGTAGCTATTACATCCACTCCGCTGTCTAAGACATTGGGCAGTATCACATCTCCTCTTTTTATTTTTTTATCAATTACTATTTTATTAATAATTTCCATAAGAGCAAAAATCTTGTCCTTGGGGATATCCCCTTTTGTCCTAACTGGAAGCACCGGACACTCTTTGAAAATCGTCCTTACGGTTGTGGCGATACTTCGTCTTGGATCGGTCATTTCGTTAATGGCATATTCCTTGCCCTTGGGGCATTTGGCACCCATGACCTCGAATTCTTCGCCTTTTTGAGATACCTGCAAACGACAACCGTTTGGACATACTATACAAACCAGTTCTTTCATTTTCTATCCTCTATACAAAACTTTATCTTAGATTGTTCGGACAAATTCTCATTTGCTAAATTAAAAAGCATGCTTTCCATTTCCGGAGGTCTCAAGTGAGAGAACCTTTTTGTTCTGAACTTTCTATTATCAATATACACGGATAAATTGACATCGTCAAGGTCGTCTTTTGAACGGAAATATACTTTGATTTTGTCTATAGGTGCATTGATATCTATCTTTTGGGGCACTATGTATAAAAACCTATTGTCAATTTCGATATCAATAAGAGCCCTTTTCTTTTGGGAATATAGTGCCGCATTTTCGCCCGCAATCTCGGCGCCCTCGCTGACATAGTCCACAAGGTCGTTTACATGTAGAGCATTGCCGCAAGAGAAAATCCCATCTCTCATGGTCATTAATGTTTGGTCGACGATAGCGCCCTTGGTACGCCAATCCAAAGGTATATCCAAGGAATCAGCCACTTCGTTTTCAGGAATCAAGCCAACCGAAAGTATAAGTGCGTCGCATTTAATCACTCTCTCAGTGCCTTTAATGGGACACATCTTTTCGTCTACCTTAGCGACTTCCACAGCTTCCAGACGGTCTTCTCCAAAAACTCTGGTTACGGTATGGGATAGATAAAGCGGTATATCATAGTCATTTAGGCATTGGGCAATGTTTCGGGTAAGCCCTGACGGCGAAGGCTTTATTTCATAGACGCCTTCCACTTCCGCGCCCTCAAGGGTAAGTCTTCTTGCCATAATAAGCCCAATATCGCCGCTTCCCAGTATAACGCATTTTTTGGCGGGCATCTTGCCTAAGATGTTGACATGGTATTGGGCAGTTCCTGCCGTGAATACCCCTGCAGGTCTTGTGCCTTGTATGAATACTTGTTTGGCTGTACGCTCTCGACAGCCCGTAGCCAAAACAATCGTCTTTGCCTCTATTTGCGATATGCCTTTTCTATTTACTAAAGATAGGATATATTTTTCGTCTATTTTTTGGATATCGCACACAAAAGTCAAAGTGACATACTCGACTTTTGTTTCTTTCAGCATATCGATATATCTTTCCACATATTCAGGACCTGAAAGCTTTTCCTTAAATCTTATAAGCCCAAAGCCGTCATGAATGCATTGTTTGAGTATGCCACCAAGACGCGCCTCTCTTTCAATTAAAAATACGCTTGCGCCCTGTTTATCAGCGGCGTCCGCCGCCGCAACACCTGCCGGTCCTCCTCCGATAACCACAACATCATATCTATTCATCTTTGCTGTCTCCCTTAGTATCTCCATACAAAACAAAGCTCATTTCATTTGCCTTGGGGATATCCTCTATGCCCACTCCTTTGTGTTCGGCAAGGATTTTCATAACCAAAGGCGAACAAAAACCGCCTTGACATCTGCCCATACCCGGTCGCACTCTTCTCTTAATGGCGTCCAGACTATAAACGGGAATAGGTGAATTCAAAGCGTCAAGTATCTCTCCCTTGGACACTTCCTCACATCTGCATATTATTTCGCCATAGTCGGGGTTCTTTTGAATAAGCTTGTTTCTTTCTTCAAGGCTCATATCCACAAGGCGAGGCGGCGCTTTCCTAATTGAATTAAAGCTCTTGTTGGGCTGGACATCGCCTATTATTTCCGCCGCCCATTTCGCCACATCCTCGGCAATAGCAGGTGCAGCCGTTAGTCCGGGAGACTGTATTCCCGCCGCCTGCACAATATTTTTTGTGAAGATGCCCTTTCTGATGACAAAGTCTTCTTCGTATGTGGGCGCTCTTGTGCCGCTAAAGTATGTTATGATATCGCCATAGGTCATCTTTTCCGCGACTCGTGACATGTTTTTCATAATGGCGTCTATGCTCTCTTTGTCCGTGGTATTGTCCTCTCTATAAGGCGTTTCCACAGCGGTAGGACCGACCAGCACATTCCCGTCTACGGTATGCACTACTCCGCCGCCTTTGGTGTGCTTGCCTCTCTTTCCAATCTCTTTATCTCCGTCTAATTTGGTGAATGGAGACTTGTTCATAGATGTAGCCGCATATGAACGGCACTTTTTATCCAATATAAGATTTGTTCCTTTTCTGGGGTGAATGGTAAAAGTTCTATCCCCCGCCATTTCGGCAATCACATCAGCGAAAACTCCCGCACAGTTAATCACTACCCTAGGATAAATAGTGCCTCGATTGGTTTGGACGGCTTTTATTTCGCCGTCTTGAACCGTCATGTCTTCGACTATTGTATTAAAACAGAATTTCACTCCGTTTTGGGCGGCGTTTTCGGCGAAAGCCACAGTAAACTTATAAGGTGATATCTCTCCTCCCGTAGGCATAAACGCTCCGCCGCTAGCCCATGACGGCAGTCCAGTTTCTATTTTTATTAGGTCCTCTCTCTTCATATATTTAACACCGGGAATTTTCAAAAAGCGTGCTTTTAATTTAATTAACGGATAAATAAAATACCTTTCCCATTTTTTACGGAACAAGATAATATGTCCCGTTCTATGAAAATCCGCGTCCAGTTCCTCGCTTAACTTGTCGTACATGGCATTCCCACGCACATTGTACTGAAATTTTTTCATATTCGGCATAAGGTCAATGCCCACATGAATATCACCGTCGTTTCTGGAAGATGCCGCCATAGCCACATCATAGTCCTTGTCTAAGACCATGACATCAAGCTTATATCTTGCAAGCTCCCGTGCTGTGGCACAACCCACTATGCCAGCGCCGACGACCAGAACATCAGGCTTGAGTCCGTCATAGAGCTTATCTTTAATATTGGGGGCTTTTATTGAGGGCTTGAAGCCCTTTAGTTTAATGTCGTTAATGACGCCGTAAAATTTCTTGTTTACGGCAAGATGTCCGGCGGATACGATTTGATCCCAATCGTCCAATTCGCCTCTTAGCACTATACAATTGTTTTCAACGGTAACCTCAATTTGAGGAGAAATTCGTGAATGAATCTTTTTTTGAATTTTCTTCAGTGTTTTTTCCATTCTATGTAAGACCTCTGATATAATATATGTTAATTATAATGTCTGATAATACTTTAGTCAATATAGCAGTTGTTGGGTAAAATTTTTGTAAATTGAATTTTGGACAATTAATTGCTGCGGGTAACCTTTTGAACGCCGTCTATCGTCATTAATTTTTTGATTATATATTCTATATCGTTAAGGTCTTTAATCTCCACGCCTATATTGATAACCGCACTATGCCCTGACTTGATTGTCCTTGCATTCATATAGGTTATCGGGATTTTCATACTTGAAATAGTGGCGGAAATCTGCCCCAAGATACCGTTTCTGTCCACACATTCAATCCTAAGTATTGTCCTGAAGGTGTTGTCGGAGATGTTCGCCCAGCTCGCCTTGATAAGCCTTTCCTTATCTATGTTTTTCATATTTACGCAGTCGGCGCGATGCACGCTGACCCCTCTGCCTCGGGAGATATAGCCTACTATTTCATCTCCGGGAACGGGGTTGCAGCAATGGGACAGCCTGACCAAGAAATCGTCGAAACCCTCGATTAGGATATCTGAATGAGATGTTTTGGGTCTCTCATCTTGCCTTTCCTCTTTCTCAAAAACAACGGGCGGTTTTTGTTGTTTTTGTTTTTGACGATAGAATTCTATAAGCTTAGATAGAATTTGGTTTGCCGATATCCCGCCATAGCCGATACTTGCATACATATCGTCAAGTTCGGAAAAACTGTATCTTTGAAGCACTATATTCACCCAATTTGAATGCATAAGGTCAGACAAGGTATATCCTCTATTCTTAGCCTCTCTTTCAAGCATATCTTTGCCCGTCTTTATGTTTTCTTCTTTCATAGCCTTTTTGAAAAAAGACCTTATCTTGGCTCTTGCATTGGGCGTCTTTACAAATTTCAGCCAATCTCTGGACGGACCTTTGGAATTTTTATTGGTCAATATCTCAATCATATCGCCGTTGGATAATTTTGTGTTCAAAGGCACTATCTTGGAATTGATTTTTGCGCCTACGCACTTGTCGCCAATAGCGCTATGCAGACGATACGCAAAATCCACGCAAGTCGACCCTGCTGGTAAATTAAAGACATCTCCCTTGGGTGAAAAAACATATATATCGTTCAATGACACATTTAACTTTAAGGTGTCAATAAATTCAAGCGAATCTTTCAAGTCTCCTTGAACATCCAAGAGCTGTTTTATAAAGCCCAGTTTGTCGTCAAATTCTTTCTCATATTTTGTCTTGCCCTCTTTGTATTTCCAATGAGCGGCGATACCGTATTCGGCGATTCTATTCATCTCGTATGTGCGTATTTGGATTTCAAAAATCTGACCAAAATTGGTCATAACCGTAGTATGCAAGGACTGATACATATTGGGTTTGGGCATGGCGATATAGTCCTTGAAGCGCCCGGGGATTGGCTTCCAAATCGAATGGATATCCCCCAAAATAGTGTAGCAATCCTTTATAGTCTCCACAATCACCCTTACGGCAATCAGGTCATAGATTTGGTCAAAGGTCTTGCCTTGTTTTTTCATCTTTTTATAAATTGAGTAAAAATGCTTGGGTCTGCCCTTGACCTCGCCTTTTATGCCCGATTGCTTAAGCCTGTCTTCAATAATAGAGGCGACTTTGTTGACAAGCTCCATTCTCTCTTCTCTTTTGATGTCTATTTGTTTGACCAAATAGTGATAGTCGTCGGGATAAAGGTATTTCATAGCAAGGTCTTCAAGCTCTGTCTTAAGTCCTGAAATACCCAGCCTGCCCGCAAGAGGAGCGTAGATATCCTGTGTTTCCTTTGCTTTTTTTATTTGTTTTTCTTTGGGAAGGTGCTTAAGCGTGCGCATATTGTGAAGTCTGTCCGCAAACTTGATAAGCAGTACTCTTATATCTTTCGCCATAGCCAAAAACAAGCGTCTGATGTTCTCCGCCTGCTCTTCTTCTTGAGAATTAAATTTGAAGCGATTGAGTTTAGTGACCGCAAGCACCATATCCAGAACATTTTGCCCAAAACGCTCTTTAAGCTCTTTTTCCTCTGTTGGGGTATCCTCTAAGACATCATGCAAAAGCGCCGCTATGACTGTGTCTTTATCCAGTCCAAGGTTTATAAGTGTTTCCGCAACCCTTACGGGATGAACGATATAGCTTTCGCCTGAAATTCTCTTTTGGTCTTTATGTGCAACGGCAGCGAAATGGTACGCTTGTTCAATTAAAGCGTAGTCCTCTTCCCTATATGCCTCTTTGGCTTTGTCTAAAAACTCTTTCAGCATATCTCTCCCGCTAAAACCAAGTTGTTTATTTCGGATTTTTTCAAGTCTGTTTTGAAATTATATACATCAATAGTACCATTATTATTGATTATTATCAATTCAAGTTGATAAAAAATATAAAACGATATGCAAAAAGCCGCAAGACCGCCTTTATATCCAAGAACAGATGCATGTTCATAAAGGCTCTTTATGTTCGTAAAAGACAGTCCTTTCAAGGAATTTGAGATAAAAATATAGTCCTCTCGTAGTTTTTTCTCTGAATAGGAATATTCTATTTGAAAAGAGGGACGGTCTTTTGCCATTTCTATATCCCCAAAAAAGTTTTGTCTAATAAGTTCTACATAACCTATCGGCGGTCTTTCCAAGAATACAATTTTGTTATAATATGTAAAGTCAAAGTCAGTATCCGGCGATAAGATTATTGAATTATATGGATTTTTAACCACGCTGTTGAAAAACAGCGTTTCTATGTCCGAATGCTCATTTATGAAATCATTAAATGCCCTATTGGTGAACGCCACATAAATCAAGCCAAAATTAAACTTTTCTTTTGGGGAGCGTTTAAGAGCGGGTTTTTTCGCACCTTTTAATATAAATTTTTCCAGATATCGTGCGAATAAATATTCTTTGTCTATGTATGCTTGCCTGATATGAAAGTCTTTAATGTAAGCCTTTAAGCTCTCACTGTTTTTATTTATTACTTTGTTCACGGTATAGCAAAGATACTTTTCAGCGGGACTGTTGAGTATGGGCAGTGCAAATCTCAAATTAAAGCCAAATAAAGAAAGGCGTCCTCCCTTAGCTTTGATATGGGGATGACTGTTGATGGGCTGAAAGTTCATATCCGCCGTTTTGCTGATAAAGACGGGTCTGGGGTTATGACAACCGAAAGGCTCAAGACTAAGAACGCTGTCGATAAAATCTTTCTTCACTTGACTTAAGTCAATCTGCAAATCATATACTATCTTTTTTTCAAAGCATTCTTTGGAGGCGTTTTCTTGTATATATTTGTTGGTCAAGCATAGGAACTTGTCGAAGTTTTCTTTTTTCAAGCTCATCCCTGCCGCCATGCAATGACCTCCATATTTTATTAAAAGCTCCTTTGTTTGGCAAAGTATTTCATAGATGTTCACCCCGTCCACACTTCTTGCCGAACCTTTCAAAATGCCTTCCTTTTCAGTAAAAAGAATGGACGGTCGACCAAACTCTTCAACAATTTTTGAAGCGGCGATGCCGACAACCCCCTCTTCCCAATTTTCAGATTTTAGGATAATAATCAAATTTCGGCTTAAATCATAGCTTTTCAGCTGCTCCAAAGCGTCTTCATAGACTTCATTTAAGATGTCCTGACGCTCTTTGTTTTGCATATCCAATTCCTCGGCAAGCAAATTAATAGCGGTCATATCCTCTTCTATCAGCAGCCGTACCGATTTGCTGGCACTATCCAATCTGCCGGCGGCGTTTAAGCGTGGTGCTATTTTATAAGCTATATCGGCAGAGGTTATTCTCTCCCCTCTTTTTATGCCAGCCTTTTCCATAAGTTTTCTAAGTCCCAAACGGCATTGCCCTTTTGAAAGCATTTCCAGTCCATATTTTACAATAACCCTGTTGTCTTTTATCAAAGGCACCACATCGGCGACTGTTGAAATGGCACAGATATCCAATAAACCAACGGCGAATTCCCTACCCGCAAGCTTCTCGACAAGCTTCAGCGCCACGCCCGCTCCGCAGTAAGGCGTGGAACACCCGTCCAGCAAGGGGTTTAAGATAACGGCATCGGGAAGCTCCCCGTCACTTTCGTGGTGGTCTGTAATAATGACTTCCATTCCAAGCGACTTAGCGAAATCCACTTCATCAACGGAGGCGATTCCGCAGTCTACGGTGATTATCAGCTTGGGCTGGTGTTCCTTGTAGATAGTCTCAATAGCTTGCTTGTTTAGCCCATAGCCCTCAGAATGCCTTTGAGGCACATAGAATTTAACGCTTGCATTTAGGTGTTTCAAAGTCAAATAGAGAATGGCGACAGCTCCTATTCCGTCGCAGTCATAGTCTCCATATATCACAATGGTTTGATTTTGTTTTATCTTTTCTTTGATAATATCGCTTGCTTTGGTGATACCGCTTAATTCATCGGGAGAGGATAGAGAATTAATATCGGGATTAAGAAATTCCCACGCTTTTTCCACACTATCCGCCCCGCGCATAACCAAAAGAGCGGCAATTTCGGGAAAAAGTCCTAATTGTTCCGCTATTTCCTTGACTATCTTATTATCGACTTCTTTTCTCTTAACAAACTTCATACTTTTGTCTCTATGCAAAAATAGCCCCGCATTGTCAGGGCTATTTTTTTAAGTTTTATCGTCTAATTGGCAAATTTCGTTACTTTCTTACGCTTAAATTTGTCCCTTGAAAGAGGTGTATTCGTAGACATTCTCTTGCGCTTGTTGTTTTCTTTGGTCTCGACCATGAGTCCCCAAAGAGGAGCTGCAATAAACGCCGATGAATAAAAGCCTGCAAGCAGACCGAATATAATGGGAAGCGCAAAGATTTTGATAACGCTGACTCCCATAATGGCAAGCACGCTGATAGTAATTAAGGTTGTCAATGAGGTGTATACCATACGCGTAAATGTGCTGATTATGGAATCGTTAACGATAAGAGCCATGTCGTACCTTTTGTTGCCTTTCTTGTATGGGAGGACATTTTCTCTTATTCTGTCGAATACTACAATCGTATTGTTGATGGAATAAGATATGATAGTAATAATACCCGCAACAATAGTGGAGCCTATCTCTACACGGAATATTACCATAAGCGCCATCATCATAATGACATCATGCATAAGGGCTATTATAGAGCTTAAAGCACTGAATATATCAAACCTGAATATAATATATATCAACATAACGGCAAGCGCCACCGCGGTTGCGATAAGTGCTGAACGAAGCAAACGCATGCTCGAAGAAGTTCCTATCATGCTTGCGCTGGTATTGATTGTGATATTTTGGTCCTTGTAACGCTCGTCATTTATGAATGCTTGCTTGATATCATTTTGAATTTGGTCGTTTATTGCGTTCATTTCCGCTGTCATATCGTCAGCACCATAGTTAATAGCGTCTCTTGTGGGGTCGTTCCCAAAAGCCACATATGAATATCTTACGACAAGAGCACTTTCACCACTTGCCTGCACGGTGGCTACTTCAAAGCCGTATTTGTTCAATACATTTTCGATAATCTCGGTATTATATTCTCTGTTTACGGTATTCATATCTGCGCCTTCCATTTCCACATTAAGCCTTGTTCCGCCTTGAAAGTCAACGCCGATATTGGCAAACCCCTCATATTTTGGGGAGAGCTGGAATACCGTTCCGCAAATAAGGGCGACAAGTATTATCACAAGAGGCGCCATAAAGAAAAGCTTGGAGTTCTCATAAATTTTTATTGCCTTGAGACTGTTTTTCAAAAATTGCATAAATTTTTTCATTTAAGCCACCTCACTACTTTTCAAGCCGTACATGACATCGTTTTCGTCATCCAAGGCAAGCATACAATTGACCAGTAATCTGGTCACGAATACCGCTGTGAATAAGGAAATAATAATACCTATCAATAATGTAAGAGCAAAGCTTCTTATTGCGGCGGAGCCGAAAATCATCATGACGATAGCACCAAGGATAGTCGTGATATTGGCGTCAAGTATAGTAATCAAAGCTTTTTGAAAGCCTGTCTTTACAGATGAGGGTATGGAGCGGTTTCCTATTAGTTTAGCTTCTTTTATTCTTTCGAAGATAATTACATTGGCGTCCACCGCCATACCTATGGACAAAATGACGCCTGCAATACCGGGTAGTGTCAGCTGTACCCAAGGCACAATGGCAAGGGCAACAATCAAAAGCTGTGTATATATGATAAGAGCTATTGAGGCAGCCAAGCCCAACAACCTATACAGCAGAACTAACAGCAAAAAAATCGCAGCGATGCCGATAGCGGCGGCTATTATAGAATTTCTAAGTGCCTCTTCTCCAAGCGTGGGGGATATGGTCTCCGACCTTGTCAAAGTCAAGGGCACTTCGCTTGCTCCTGCTTTTAATTTGACGGCGTATTCGTTCGCCATTTCATAATTAGCGGCGAATTCCGAAGAGGTGATGACCGCCCTTCCCGTCGAAATCACATCATTGACAGTAGGCGACATAAAGAGCTCGCCGTCTATATATATTTCTAATTTCTTGTCGCTGGTGTTGTTCAAAACATGTTCGGTGGCTCTGGAAAAAGCTTCCGTTCCGATACGATTGAACTCTAAAGCTATGACATATTGACCTTCTTGCTGGGACACCATAGCGTCTTCAAGATGCCTTGTGCCCTCTATCCAAACAGTGCCTTCGCTGTCCTTAAATTCAAGATGTGCGGGTCTACCTATCAGAGCCATGAGCTCTGCCGTTTCATGTATGTCGGGAACCTCGACTCTTATTTCGTTTGTGCCCTGTCTTGTAACCACAGCTTCCGAATATCCCCTTGAAAACAACAAGTCTTCAAGGTTGCTGATAGCACCTTCCATGGCGCCATCGGGGTTGGAAAGTCCTCTCAAGTCCGCAAGATATTCAGCGTACATACCGCCCTTTAGGTCAAGTCCCTGACTGATAGCTGAGGAAATCCAATAGAAATCATAATTTGTATTGCCTATCTTTATGGATTCTTCGCCGTTCAAAGGAACGATTGCCAAAGTAAGCCCGATAATAAACACTCCGATAATAGGAAGTATAGTAATTGATTTTCTTTTGCTCACCGGCTTGCCTCCAATTGTTAATGTTAAATATTATAAATGTTTTATAAAATATAGTCAACAAATAACGCTTAAAATTATAGGTTTATGCATTAATTGAATATAATTTTTCTATACCCGCTATCGCAAGACTGAGTTCCAATCTTTTTTTGGTCATGTGACAGGACAACTCATAGATTGCATCCATGCCCTCTCCAAATTTATGAGCGTTGGCTATACAGCCCCCGCCGCAGTAGTACTTCGCAAAGCAATTTTGGCATTTTTCTTTTGTTAAGACGCATATTTCAGAGAATTTTTTTCTAATCTCAGGTCTTTTTATGCCAATAAATACATCGCCAATAATAAAATCCTCCATGCCCACAAATTGGTGGCAGGGATATATTTCCCCTGAGGGGCTGACTGAAAGATATTCTGTACCCGCGCCGCATCCCGTCAAGCGTTTGTTCACGCACGGACCAAAGTCCAAATCTACCATAAAATGAAAGAAATTAAACCATTTTGAGGTCTTTCTTCTGTCCAAATAGATGTTGGCAAACCTTTCATATTCCTTATTTATTTCATCGATATGCTCTTTCCTTATCGCAAGGGGGGAAGATTCCTCTAAGACCACCGGCTCTATTGAAATCTGGTCAAAACCAGCATCATTAAGGGCTATGATATCCTTTGAGAAATCAAGATTCTTTACGGTGAAAGTTCCCCTTACATAATAGCTTTTGTCGCCTCTGATTTCTTTGATATAGACGGCTTTTTTTAATAAATCTTCATATTTTACCGTCTTATCAAGGCACTTTCTCACCCTTTCATGAGTGGCTTTTCTACCGTCAAGGCTCAAAACTATATTGACCATTTCACGGTTGAGATAATCTGCCGTTTCTTTATCCAGCAGAGCGCAGTTGGTGGTCGTGGTGAAATGAAATACTTTTCCCCTTGCCGCCGCCGCTTTCTTCGCATATTCAACAGTCTTTTTAATGACATCAAGGTTCAACAAAGGCTCTCCGCCAAAAAAGTCAATCTCCAGATTCTTTCTTTCTCCGCTGTTCTCAATAAGAAAATCCACAGCCTTTTTTGCCACTTCAAACGTCATATACTCCTTCGCAGTATTATAGCTGCCGTCTTTAGCAAAACAATAAGCACACCGCATATTGCAGTCATGACAGATATTCAAACAAAGAGCCTTGACGATATCGGGGTTCTTTTTGAAATATGTGACTCTTGGCGGGGAATTAAGCGAACCGCTTTCTTCCATTTGATTAAAAAAAGCGTTTATTTCATCCTTATCTTTTGAAGATATTTTTTTATACTCAATTTCTTCATTGGGGCTTAAAGTCTTGTCGTATCTTTTTTTAGCGCATAAAAAAGCGACAGAATCCATATTGTGCAAACTGCCACTTTCCACATCCCATAAAAAGAAATAGTCCTTGTCTTGATAATTATGTTTTAAGAAATGAACCATTTATTCGGGCATTTTTACGATTTTATGTATTTTTTCATCCTTTTTGCATGACTGATTGCCTACGGTGCAGCTGGTCTTGCAAGCGGATTGGCAGCTTGATTGACATTCGCCGCAGCCGGTCTTGTGATTTTTATCAAGTGAACTTTTGAAAAGCGTAACAATATGTTTCATATATACCTCTCTTTATAAAATTTATTTCTGTAACATTATAATAATTTATGACCAATAAATCAAGCTTTTTAACGCTTCAAGGAATATAAATGTTTTTTTATGAATAGAATTTATTTGAATGGAGGATATCTATGAAAAAACTTTCAATCAACAAAACCAATGTGCTGGATACCGTAAAAGCATGCATAATCGCTGTGATAATTTCTCTCTTGTTCGTGCTTGTTCTGGCGCTCGTGGTCAAAATCTTCACCATTGACTCCAAAATAATCATGCCCATAAATCAAGTGATAAAGATTGTAAGCATCTTGGGCGGCTGTTTCTTCGGCTTCAAGTCCCGTGAAAAAGGCGCCATAAAAGGCGGAATTGTGGGTATATTCTATACGCTGTTATCCATGCTCATTTTTGGAATAGTCGAAAATTCAATAAGTTTCTCCAACTTCAACTGGTACGATTTACTGACAGGCGTTGTGGCGGGCATAATTTCGGGAATTTTGGCAGTCAATATCAGAAAAACTACATAAAAAAACAGAAATCCCCTCTTTTATTGAGGGGATTTTTAAGAAATACAAAAAGGCTGAATTAGTTATCTAATTTTGTTCTTATCGCATTTTTGATGACCGTAACTTTGACGGGCTCTTCTTGTGTGCCAATATTAATTAAAAACCTATCCGAATCCGCTTGGATAGAATCTATTGTGCCCACAAAACCCCCTATTGTCATAATCTTATCGCCTACTGCCAAAGAGCTAAGCATCTCTGCCATCTTCTTCTTTTGCTTTCTTTGAGGCACTATGGTCATAACTATCATGAGAATAAAGAACACTCCCATTATTACCAGTATCGGCCAGCTTCCTTCTTGAAACATATTTTCAATCTCCTCTTTTTTCAAAATTAATAAATATATACTACAACATAAAAAAGAATTAAGCAAGTAAATTATTGGTTATTTCTGACAATTATATTCCTTAAAAAATTCTTTTTTGAAATCACCAAGGCTGTCGGCATAAATCGCCTGCTTTATTTTATCCACCAGCCTATGCAAAAAACTGATATTGTGCAAAGAAAGAAGTCTTCCGCCAAGAATTTCTTTGGCGTTAATAAGATGTCTTATATAAGCTCTTGAGTAGTTTTTGCATGAGTAACAGTCGCACCCTTCTTCGATAGGTGAGAAATCTTCCTTATATCCGGCGTTTCTTATGACCAAATTGCCCTTCATGGTCATAGCCGTTCCGTTTCTTGCAACCCTTGTGGGAAGCACGCAGTCAAACATATCTATGCCTCGTGCTATGCCCTCGACTATACAATCAGCGCTCCCTACGCCCATAAGGTATCTTGGCATATTTTCAGGATAAAAAGGTCTTAGAACATCAAGCATTTCATACATGACATGTTTGGGCTCTCCCACCGAAAGCCCGCCTACCGCAAGTCCGCACTTGGCATAAGGCAATGTTCTCTTAATACTTTCCTCTCTCAAATCTTTATACATATTCCCTTGAACGATAGGAAAGAGCATTTGGTCTTTTTTGTTAGCTTTTTTATGGCATCTCTTCAGCCATTTCAAGGTCTTTTCCATGGCTTTTTTTGCGGTGTCATAAGGTATATCCCCAGCTGTGCACTCGTCAAAAGCCATAATTATATCCGCACCTAAAGATTGCTGTATCTCCATAGCATCTTCAGGAGTCAGAAAATGCTCGCTGCCGTCAATAAAGCTGTTGAAAAGTACCCCCTCGTCGCTGATTTTTCTAAGCGAAGATAAAGAGAATATCTGAAACCCGCCGCTATCGGTCAGAATAGGCTTGTGCCAATTCATAAACTTATGCAGTCCGCCAGCCTTTTCAATAATCTTATGACCAGGTCTTAAATAAAGGTGATAGGTATTGGAAAGTATTATCTGCGTTCCCGCAGCCGTCAATTCCTCGGGCGAAAGCGACTTCACAGTAGCCATAGTCCCCACCGGCATAAAAACCGGCGTCTCAATCTCGCCATGCGGCGTTATGAACTTTCCTATCCTTGCCCCCGTTTGAGCACATACTTTGATTACTTCATACTTAAACATAAGACCTCATAATATCAACATGGCGTCGCCAAAGCTGAAAAACCTGTAATTTTCTTCTATTGCCAATTTATAAAGTTCCAAAACTTTTTCCCTGGATAAAAACGCCGATACCAGCATTATCAAAGTAGATTCGGGAAGATGAAAATTAGTGATAAGCCCTTTCACAACCTTAAAATTATAGGGCGGATAAATGAAGATATCCGTTTCCCCAGAACAGCTTTTCACCCGTCCGCTCTTGTCGACAACGCTTTCCAAAACCCTTACCGAAGTCGTGCCTACGGCAATGATTCTTTTGTTTTGCTCCAAGGCTTGATTTATCCTTTTGGCGGCATCTTCGGATATCTCATAATATTCCTTGTGCATCTTGTGGTCTTGGATATTTTCTTCTTGGACGGGACGGAATGTGCCAAGTCCAACATGTAGAAGTATCTCTACCACTTCCACACCTTTTTGTTTAAGCTCATCTAAAAGCTCTGGAGTAAAATGCAGCCCTGCCGTCGGTGCCGCTGAAGAGCCCTCCACCTTTGCGTATACTGTGTTGTATCTTTCCTTATCGCTGAGCTTTTTTGTAATATAAGGCGGCAAGGGGACTTCTCCTACATCAACCAAAATCTCTTCAAAAACGCCTTGATACTCAAAATCCAAAATTCTCACACCGTTGTCTATGATGTCGGAAACCTTGAACTTTAGGTCCTCATTTATTGCAATAAGGGAGCCTATTTTTGCCTTTCTCGCTGGCTTCAATAACGCTTCCCATTTTTTCAAACCAAGTCTTTTAAGTAATAGTACTTCGAATTTTCTATTCTTTTTGTCGTATCCAAAAAATCTGGCGTATAAGACTTTTGTATTGTTTATTACCAAAACATCGTTTGAATTCAAGATATCTTTAATGTCCCTGAACAATAGATGTTTCACGCCGTTAGACTTTCTATCGTAATACAACAAGCGGGATATATCTCTTGGGTATATCGGGGTTTGCGCTATCAGTTCTTGGGGTAAGTCATAAAAAAAGTCACTCTTTCGCATAGCAAATCTCGCTCAATCAAAAAAAGACAGCTGTTGTTTGTCATAAGCTTTTTGAAGGTGTTCATATGCCCTTTTGAGGCATACCCTGCCCCTCGGCGTTCTGGCAATAAAGCCAAGCTGCAAGAGATAGGGCTCATAAACATCTTCTATGGTGTTCGCCTCTTCTCCCGACGCTGCGCTCAAGGTGTCCAGCCCCACCGGACCGCCTCCGAACTTATCTATTATTGTATTCAGAATATTTCTGTCCACATTGTCAAGTCCAAGCTCGTCTATTTCCATACATTTCAAGGCGTTTTTTGCAATCCCCAAGGTTATCTTTTCCATATCCTCATATTCCGCAAAGTCCCTTACCCTTTTTAGAAGTCTATTGGCAATTCTGGGCGTACCCCTTGACCTTGCGGCAATTTCCATACTCGCCTTGTCATCAATTTGAATATTTAATATATTTGCCGAACGCTTTATTATTGTCGACAATTCTTGTATGTTATAAAGCTCCAATCTAAAATATACCCCAAAACGGTCTCTTAATGGAGAGCTAAGCATTCCCGCCCTTGTGGTCGCACCTATCAGCGTAAATCTTGGAAGAGTGAGTCTGATCGTCCTTGCTGAAGGACCTTTTCCAAGCACCATATCCAAAGCGTAGTCTTCCATAGCGGGGTATAGTATTTCTTCCACCGTATGGTTTAACCTATGAATTTCGTCAATAAAAAGTATGGAATTTGAGCTTAGATTGGTCAAAATCGCCGCCAAATCTCCCGCCCTTTCTATGGCAGGTCCGGAAGTAACCCTTATTTCCGCGCCCATTTCATTAGCGATAATATGGCTCAATGTGGTCTTTCCCAATCCCGGCGGACCATATAACAATACATGGTCAAGGGATTCCTCTCTTTTTTTTGCGGAATGCATATATATTTTAAGATTTTTCTTTATTTTTTGCTGTCCGACATACTGGTCCAGAGTCTTTGGTCTCAAAACATTTTCATATTCGTCGTTCTCTGTCCTCTCTGATGTTAAAATTCTCTCTTCTTCAAACATCTTGTCCTCTGATTAAATATTTTTAAGTGCTTTTTCGATTAAGTCCTCTATGCCTTTGGCTTGTCCTTTTGCTTTTTGCACCGCCCTTACAGCGTCTTTTTGGCTTATACCAAGCCCCCTAAGAGCAAGTACAGCGTCCGCTGTGTCGCGGTCTTGGTCTTCCAAAATCACGCCCGCATCTTCAATATCTTTTGTTTCCAAAGAAATACTTTCCTTAAGTTCCAAGACTATTCTTTCCGCCGTCTTTTTACCTATTCCCTTGACACTTGAAAGGGTTTTTATATCCTGGGTCACAATAGCAGTCACAAGCATGGATAACTCAATTCCCGAAAGTATGCTCATGGCGACTTTAGGTCCTACACCGCTTATAGTAATTAGTTTTAAGAACATATATTTTTCTTCTTGGGAATGAAACCCGTACAGCGTCACGCTGTCTTCTCTCATATGCAAATAGGTATGAAGCCTTATCCTTTTGTCTGAAAGGTTGCTCTTTGCGATAGTGGCATTGGATACATTGAGTTCATACCCTATACCTTTGTTTTCAAGAACAATTACGCCGTTTTTAGCGGATACTATCTCACCTTCAATAAATGCAAGCACTTTATTTTAGTTTCTCCTTTTACATTCCAAATATTTTCGCCAGTCTGTTGGTCTGCGAATGAGTAAGTGCCACCGCAAGCGCGTCTGCGGCATCGTCGGGTTTGGGCACTTCTTTCAGCTCCAACATGACCTTGACCATTTGCTGAATTTGCTGTTTGTTCGCCCTGCCATAGCCCGTCATAGCCTGTTTGATTTGCAAAGGAGTATACTCAAAAAGATTACTGCACCTTTGTATGCAAGAAATAACTATCGCGCCTCTTGCCTGAGCGACATTAATCGCTGTTTTTTGGTTGTTATGAAAAAATATCTCCTCGATACATATGGCGTCAGGTTTATGTAATGAAATCAGCTTCGCCATGCTTTCTTCAATAAACTTAAGCCTTTTGGGGATTGATAAATCGGCGGGGGTCTTTATTACGCCATAATCGATAGCTTTCACCTTTGAGCCGTTACTTTCTATCACACCATACCCCACAATAGCATATCCGGGGTCTATTCCAAGAATAATCATATTCCTATGATACCTAAAAAAAGGTATTTAGTCAATCTTATCTAACAAGCCAAAATTCTCAATAGGGAATTTTATGTAATTGAGATTGTCTTGAGAAATATAATAAAAGACGATTTTATCCACGCCGTTTTCGGACAAATCGTTATAGTCCTTGTCGCTTGCTCCCTTAAAAGCGTTTATGACAATTTTCATTAGTTTATCGTCTATTTGAGCGTATTCCAGCCTTGAATAAAAGAGCTTTACATAATTCCATTCATATGGCACGACTAATAGGAGCTCGTCTGGGGTATCTTGCAAGGCGTTGTACACATAACCGTTCAAATACGGGAATATACTGAAAGACTTGTGGATAATTTTATTCCCCGAATCGTCATAGAAATAAAAGGTGGCTTTAAGTTCAGTCAGCTTGTAATATCCTTCATTATTTTTACCAAAGGCAAAATACGAATCCCCGTCGGTCATAATGTAACATTTTTCGCCTCCATAAAGCATCCTATCATTGTTTGCATTATAGACTTTGTCCGTGCCAAAAAAATATTGAGATTTCCGAATCGCATTGTCAAATTCTTCAAAATGCTTCTTTGCAATCTTTACGCTCTCGTCTTTTTTATCCACCGCATTGATATGAGTAATGGTGAATACGCTTTGAAGTCCGTCTGTTTTGGACATATAATCCATTCTAATAAATGTATCAAAGCTCTTGTCGCACCCCACCAATAGAACCACAATTAAACAAATCACCACTACCAAAACAAAGAAAACTTTTTTCATAATTTCCCTTTTTTATGATAATTATATCAGAATCAATAATTTATGACAATAGGAGTGTTGAGGCAAGGCATAGTTCCCTATAATTAATTGGTATGGTATAATTTTTAGATAGTTTGATAAGCGGTCTAAGCAGATTTAGTTCCCTATAATTAATTGGTATGGTATAATTCGTTTTGCCCTTGCCTTGTCCTCCGCTCTGATTTAGTTCCCTATAATTAATTGGTATGGTATAATTTCAACGGGGTATAGCCGCGCCATTGGCCTG
>DUON01000011.1 GCA_012838805.1 Clostridiales bacterium | reverse complement strand
TGGTTTGGGTGGCAGACCTATGCTGACATAATAGAGGCTATGCCAGACACATGGGAATATTGATAATTTTCTTTTTCTATCGTTTGAAAACATTTTAAAAATTGATTAATAAAAAAGTAAGTGATATAATAAAATCAATATACTAAACTATAAAGGATGAAGATGGTATTCAAAAAGGAAAAAATCCAGACCTTGGAGCTTGAGAACAGGGATGTGGATATATCCAACGGTCTTGACGCAAGACAAATTGAGGATAGGATAAACAAAGGATTTATCAATGAAATAAAAGTCGGCACTTCCAAATCAGTGGGGAAGATTTTTGCAAGCAACATCTTCACCTTTTTTAATTTTTTGACTTTGCTTATCTTTTTATGGTTGCTTACGGTGGCGGAGAGTATAGAAGACCTGAAAAATATGACCTTTATGGTAATAGTAGTAGGGAACACCGGCATAGGAATCATTCAAGAACTTAAGGCAAAGGCAAAGCTGGACGAACTGTCCTTGATATCGTCTCCAGTAGTTAAAGTATTGAGGAACGGCGAATATAAAGAAATCAAGCTAAACGAAATACTCTTAGACGATGTCATAGCCCTTGAGGCGGGGGACCAAATTTGTGCGGATTCGGTGCTTAAAAAAGGTTTTTTAGAAGTCAATGAGAGTTTGCTTACAGGAGAGTCTCTGCCAGTTAAGAAAGAAGTGGGAGACGAGCTTTTATCGGGAAGTTTTGTAGTAAGCGGCAAGGGTATAACCCAAGTTACACATATAGGTCATGACAATTACATCCAAAAACTTGCCCTGAAAGCCAAAGAATTCGGCGAGAACAAGTCAGAACTTATAAAATCCATAAGATATATTATGAGAGCCATAGGCATAGTAATTATACCCATGGCTATTTTGTCTTTCTTAAATAATTTCAACGCCCAGCTTGTCATTCTGAACAAGCAAGCGAATATCTTTAATGAAAGCGGCGGTTTCTTAGAGGGCATCCCCCATATCAGGGCATTTATGGCTTATTTCAAGTCTGGTGAACTTTATAGGGCGTATAGGGATGCCGTCACATATAGCGCCGCTGCTATGATCGGAATGATACCCATAGGCATGTTCTTGTTGACATCGGTGGCACTTGCGGTGGGAATAATTCGCCTTGCCAAAAGAAAAGCGCTTGTGCAAGACTTGTATTCAATAGAAGCGCTTGCAAGGGTGAATATGCTTTGTTTGGACAAGACAGGCACTATTACCGACGGCACTATGGAAGTTGTCAAAGTCATAAAACTTAAAGAAAAGGATGACAAAATCGAGTATTCGGTAGCCGATATCATACATTCTATGCAAATGGCGCTTGATGAAAACAACCAGACCGCCATAGCTTTAAGAAAATATTTTCATTCAGATAGGATATTAAATCCTTTGAACATCATACCTTTTTCGTCTGAAAGAAAGGCAAGCGCAGTTAGGTTTTCTGAGATAGGATACTGCGTATTGGGAGCACCTGAGTATGTTGTCAGGCGGCTTTCAGCTAAGGTTATGGACAAGATTAATTTCTATCAGAAAAAGGGAAAGAGATGCCTGCTTCTTGCCATAAACACTACGAAGTACGCAGCAGTAAAGAACCAAATCCCCGAACATGCCACGCCTTATGCCCTTATTGTCTTAGAGGACAACATAAAAAGCCAAGCGGTGGAGACAATTAAGCTCTTT
>DUON01000010.1 GCA_012838805.1 Clostridiales bacterium | reverse complement strand
AGGGTATAGGTAAATTGAAGAATAGGGTGATTTAGCAGAAAAAGTCTTATAAGAATATATAATACAAAAATCTTATAAAAATTAGCTTAAATTTTTTATTTGGTATGTTGCTATTTAATAGATAATTATGATATAATTATTTAGTGCATATTTTTATTAAAAAGTTTTTTGTGTCGCAATTTCAAGGCGGAAGGAGATGTAATATGTCAGCTAAAAAAGTATTTGGTACAGCAATTTTTGTGATAACTGTTATGCTGTTATTGTCTTTGGGGGTGTTTTTCAATCCCTCTGACCCTATCGGGGCATTTGAACATCAATTTACTGTATACGATGCTGATATAAATTTGGAAGAAGAAGAGGCTGTATTTACCGTATCTAGGAATTTTTCTAATACAGCGGCGTCTATAAATTATAGAACGGTATCTTTGACAGCTTTTGAGGGAACTCATTTTACTCCTCAATATGGTCTTTTGGAGTTCGAGGAGGGCGAATATGAAAAGGAAATTATTGTACCGATAACAAGCGCCAACGAAGAGTATACTACATATGAAGCCACTAAATATTCCAATATAGACAGAGAATTTTATCTGGAAATTTATAATCCTTCCTATGGCGGCATAGATAAAGATAAGGGGACGGCGACTTTATCAAAGGATTTGGGATATCAAGTTGGTGAAGAAGCTTTTGATTTTTCTCAAACATTCACCGTTAACCTGTGGTTAGAGAGTGGGACAGGCGGTTTTTGTAGTGATGTCACCATGCCTTTGGACGGATACTGCTACCTTGTATCCGACGGATATTACATTAATTTAACAATTGAATATACAGCAGAATGTGAGACTTTAAGCCAATTCCTAATCGCCTTAATGCCTCATGACACTACTGATATTCCTCAATATAATGAGTCTTTTGTTATAACTTCTTTGAACGATGCCCACTATGCCGCTCTTTTCAATACTGACAATACCCAAATTTCGGAATTTGAAGTTCCCTTTGTCTCTCCCGCAATTTCTATTTATTATAGCCTATTCGGCGAAGATATGCTTGAAGACGAGCTTGGACTAAGGTCAGATAAATCTGCTGGGTATGATTTATATTTTGAAAATATAAATTCAGACTTCGATTCCTTAATTTCCATTAATGGAATACAAGTCGACATAAAAGTCCAAGATATATCCGCTCCCGCTTTTCTTGGCACAAGCGGTTTTTATGGAACATACAAACAAGGCGACGAGCTTTTCATAAGCTTGGTTTTTGATGAAGTCATCTCTCAAGAAAGCGATTTGTCGGATTCTTATTTTTCCACCACTAGCGGAGATTTTTATTATCATAGCGGTGCGGGAAGCAATATTTTAGTCTATCGGGGAGTTTTGGGAGAGGTTGAAGAAGAGATTGAGTTTTTATCCTTTAACAACGGCTCCATAGAAGACTTTAGCGGCAATCAAACGGCTTTTGAAGAGCCATTCAGCGTTTCTATCGAGGTGGAAAAGTCCTATGACTATACGGCAGAACACTATAAGGTCAATTCCACGGGCGGTTTCGACTTAGCCCAAACCGAGGTATTTCAAGGAAAAGAGGGCGAGGTTGTCTATGCCCAAGAGAAGGATTTTTCGGGATATACGGTCATAGAACACCCTGATAGCGTCCAAAGCGGAGCTGTTTTGAGCGACGGCAGTCTTACGCTTAAGCTGTTTTATAAATTGAATCAAGTTTATCTTGGGGGCGGTTCGGATGCAAACGACGGCTCAACGCCCAGTACAGCGGTCGCCACTTTCGCCGCAGCAAAGAATATGATACTCCAAGACGGCTTCATAATTATCGCAGATACTGTGATTATTTCCGATGAACAGATATGGGACGATTCCAATGTCTTAAGAGGTTTTGAAGGCGTACTAATCAATATAGGCGAGGGCGGAAAGCTGACATTGACGAATGTTATTATTGACGGCAAAAAGGATGAATTCGGAAGCGGGCTGGGGTCTATGATTGTTGTGCAAGAGGGAGGAGAGCTTGTCATTAGTGGAGCAAGCGAGCTAAAAAACAACAATTCCACAGGGCTGTCCGAGGGAGGCGCAATTAATAACAGCGGAACGCTTGTCATTCAAGGCGGTTCTATAACCCAAAACAATTCCAACTTTGGTGGGGGAATCTTTAATAATTCAAGCGGAGAGATATTGCTTACGGGCGGAATTATTGCTGAAAACACAGCCTCCAACGGCGGGGGAATCTATAACAGCGAAGGAAAAGTGGAGATAGAAAACGTGGATATTTATTCCAATACCGCCACATCCACCAACGGCGGGGGCGGAGGAATTTATACTACGGCTGGAGAGCTGATCTTAAATGGAGATGAAGTTAAGATTTATCAAAACAAAGCGGTGGCGGGCTCTTCAAAAGGCGGAGGTATCTTTGCGGCAGGTTGGAGCGCTCAGAAAGGCAGTTTAAGGATACATAACGCTTTGATTTTCGAAAACGAGTCTGTATATGGCGGGGGTATCTATATTACTGAAGACAGTTACCTAAATATCGCCAATGGGCAAATTTCACATAATATCGCTGCATATGGCGGTGGAGTTTATTCGGAAAGCGTGCCCGAAGAAGAGTATTCTTTCGTTGGCGGGCTTATACAAGACAACTATGCTGGTACAGAGGGTGGCGGTCTATATGTAAACGGCGGAGAGTTCGTTATGAACGGCGGAGAAATAAGATACAACCAATCCGAAGCCAATGGAGGAGGGGTATTTGTATCACTCTCTGCCTTGTTTACTCTTGAGGACGGTTTGATTGTTGAGAACGAGGCGATAGGCTCAGGCTCTATCGGAGGCGGCATAAAGAATTATGGCACGATAGATATTCAGGGCGGAACGGTTCAAGGCAACTCTTCCTATCAAACGATAGGGTTTATCGGCGGCGGAATAGCCAACTCTGGCGTGTTCTATCTTGACGGCGGTGCCGAGATTTCGGATGTCATACACTTAACAAATGATTTCCCCATAAAGCTTACAGGGCTTCCCGAAAATGAAAAAGTGTTTGAGATATTCTATGGCTATGACCCCATTGAGGAATTCTTTGATTCGGTATGCGTGGAAGGATATTTGGTAAACGCCGAAGAAGCCAAACAGAATTTCGATGTGCTGAATATAGAGGTGCTGTTGTCGGCAAGCGACAATAACCTTATCTTAAAACAAGCAATAAGGATTTCTTTCAATAGGAATGACAGCTTTGACGGAACTGGTACCATGAGTCCCCAATACGGCGTGGAAGGGGAGACGATAATATTATCATATAATAGATACGCCAGATTTAATCATAAGTTCTTGGGATGGTCGACTCAAAAAGATGATGTATATCCTGAATATAGCGACCAAAGCGAATTTATCGTACCCGACCAAAATGTGGTTCTTTATGCGATATGGTTGAGAATCATACCCAAATGGCAGGAATATGTGGCTTCGAGTTTTGACGGCGGCGACGGGTCTCCCCAAGACCCCTATCAGATTAAGAACGCCGCGCAGCTTGCCTATCTTGCACAGCTTGTAAATCAAGGAAATATCGCTTACAGCCAAAAACACTATATTTTGACCGATGATATAGATTTGTCAGCAGCGGACATCGAGGGCGAGGACTATATCATTTGGGTGCCTATCGGCATAGGTGAGGAAATCTTTAGGGGTGTTTTTGACGGCAACGGATATCAGATAAGCGGACTCTTTGTTGATATAGGTCAAACCGACTATGACAACTTCGGTCTTTTCGGCAATGTCAGTAACGGCGCCACAATAAAGAATGTCGGGCTTAAGGATATCGTGTATACTGGAACAAGCCAAAACGGCGTAACAATCGGCGGTTTGGTATACAACGCCAATAACGCTAACTTTTTGAATGTATATGTGGAAGATATAAGCTTGGATTTGGAAGCCGACAGCGTAGTTTTGGGACCAATTCTTGTCTTTGGCACAAATATAACCTTAGAGAACTTCTATGTATTAAATGTAGACGCCAATATAAGCGGAAGTATGACTACACATTATATAGGAGACTTGACGGGCAGTAATCATGTGGCTGTGGGATACTACTATTCAAACGACGACCAGCTTGTAGTCTATGAAAATATTGACAATATAGAGGAGACCACGCCGTCATATGAAGAAATGTACGATACGGCGGTAGCTTATAACTCCTTGGCGCTTAAAGAGGGCAGGGACTTACGGTTCTATTATTGGATTGACAGTGACGATTATTTCCCCCGCCTTCAGAAGCTTGAGCTTTTGGAAGAGGTATATCTAACCAAAGGAGAGGGTAGAAGCTTAGGCTCAGATACCGTATTTTCCTTTGACGAGGCAATAATTGCTCTTAAAAAGGGCGGAACTATTGTCCTCACCAACAGCGGCGGAGACTTTGAAATAGAGGACAGCGAGATATGGACTTTACCTCAAGCTGTTTTTGGCGAGGCGTTTGTGTTAACCCAAATCAATATCTTTGTCACATCAAGCGGAACTTTGACTTTAAGGGATATCTCCATACAACCCGAGCTGACACAGGGTATTATCAATCGGGGCACTCTTCTGATAGAAGAAGGGACTTCCATTATTGCGATGATTGTCAATGAAAATGTGACGAAGCTTTTCGACAATTTGGACAATCAGATAGATGTATACGGAATCGTTTGTGAAGACGGCGGAAGTATTGAGGTACATGAACCTTTGTTTGACAGCATTTTGCTTGATACTTCTTTTCTTGCAAGCGGGTATCCTTTGATTACAGGAGTGGGATTGGATATATCGGGATATATATATAATTTCACATTGGACGACAGAGTGCTGTTATTTGAAGAGAACTGGCTGGTTGTCTATACCGTTGAGAATGAGGTTTATTTGGATATATACAGTCCTACCGACGGCAGCGGCTTAGAGTCTAACCCTGTCAACAATATTCAAAAAGCGCTGGATGTAGTCAATCCCGTCGGAGGTATTATTTATATAATAAATACCTATGATTTGGATGAAGATGTCACTTGGGATTTTTCGGGATACGATATCATACTTTGCCCATATATATATTCGAATAATCTATTTAAGGTCAATGAGAATACCACCCTTACTCTTATAAACGCAAATATCAAGGCGGTATTTGCGGCTGAAGTGGAAGGCAAGATTGTTTTAATAAATACCGAAATAAACGCACTTGAAGAAAGCGAGGAGTATAGTGCCGTAACCTTGTATAGAGCGGCGGAAATGGAGCTTGACGGCTCTACCCAATTTTATGGAAATCCGATATCAGATGTGCTTATGGTCAGTGCGGATGATGAATATCCGAGAATTACTTTGACCGAATACACACCATACAGCCTGACGATATTGGTTATTGAAGAAAATTTTGGCGAGTACTGCTTGGACTGGAATCAAGAGATAGTCAGAGTTAAGGGCGGTGTGGAGCTTGATATATCTTTGGTCTTAGACAATTTTAATATAAGATCCCGCAATGGTGAATTTGAATTTAATGATCTTTATAGTTTGAGAGCGGAGAACAACACGATTTTGGCTGAATATAAAAGATTCAATATCAGCATTCTTAATAAGAAAGACGGAGATATCCACTCTGAACAAATTATTATTATAAATGATAAGGTTGACGATACAATCATAGAGAAACCTTTCAGGCTTGGTTATGAATTCATAAAATGGTTAAATGACGAAACCGACGAAGAATACGATTTTGACCAAAATGTCGTCAAGGATTTGACGCTTTATGCGGAATGGGAAAACTATTTCGCCACCGAAGACCCTCTGGGCACTGAAGAGTCGCCTATAATGATAGCGACCTATGGTCATTTATTAAACTTCGCGTATGTCTTTAGCTCAGGATTTGAGTATTATGAAAACTACAAGGATAAATACTATCAACTAAGCAACAATATTGAAGTCAGTCCGTCAGACGAAGATTACATTATAGCCGGTTCCCAAGAAAATGTATTTGAAGGTACACTGGACGGAAACGGATATATTATTAAGGATATTAGAATCAGGGAAAAAGCAATTGGAGGATGGCGTTTTGCGGCTTTAATTTTCTCTAATGAAGGCACAATTAAGAACTTGGGCATAAGCGGAGATGTCTATTCGCAACGGTATGCATCAGCTTTTGTGTCCGAAAACTATGGAACGATAGAAAATTGTTTTAACTTAGCCAATGTGACCTCTGACTGGCTTGCCGCCGGCATAGCAGTGGATAATTTGTCCGGCTTTTTTAGAGATGGCGTTATTAGAAATTGTTATAATGCGGGAAATATTGAGGCGGAGAATGAAACTGAAGGTATTGTCTTGAACACATACGGAAATGTGTTGGAAAACTGCTATAATATCGGCGTGGCAGACGGATTGGCTAAAGGAGAGGACCAAAGAAGAAATAACTACACAAATATTCAATTTGCCGTTAGCGATAGACCAGAAGAGAATATGTCCACCTTGCAAATGCTTGGCGAAGATACGGAGTATCATACAAATGAGCTCTTTGCGGCATTAAATTATGAGGAAAACGAGGGCGTTTGGACGATTATACCCAATGAGGACAACAAATGGTACTATCCGCAGTTAAAGGTATTTGAAGAAAATCCCTTGCTGAAAGAACTCATAGCTTATGAAATAATCTATGTGGTCACATACGAATATGACGACGGCATAACCCCAAATAGCTATGAATTTATATTTGACGGCGATTTGGTCCAAGATCCAGTAGACCCCGAAAAAGAGCTTAAGCTCTTTGACGGCTGGTATGTCGTAGAGAATGGAGAGGCGTCTTATTTGTTTGATTTTGACACATTGCTGACCGATGATGTTGTCTTAAGGGCGACTTGGGTGACATACCGCTACATCTTTGACGAACTCTCTATTATTGGCATAGAGATTGCTGAGGGCGTTGAGGAGCTTACTATCACTATTCCAAAGGATGTGTCGGCGATAAAATCCCTTGCCTTTTCAGGCAAGAGCAATATCGCCGCCATAGAATTTGAAGGGGATAGCATGGTTTCTGAGATAGCAGACAGAGTATTCTTGGGTACGGCGATAACCACGATAACCTTGCCCGCATCTGTGCAAAAGGTTGACGCTAAAACTTTCTTTGGCGCAGATATTGAAAGCGTCCTTGTTGATGAGGAATCGCTATATTTTGCCTCCCTTGACGGTGATTTATATACCAAGGATATGTCCGAATTGGTCTACTATCCTGCGGCTAAAGCGGAAAGCGAATATGAGATGCCCGACAGCGTTCGGAAAATTTGGGACTATGCCTTTGTGGGATACGAAGCTGAAGGAAATTATTTTGGAAACCTAAACCTTGAAAAGATTGTCTTAAGCTTGATACTGCAAGAGGTAGGAGAAAAAGGACTGTACGGCTTGGCGAACTTAAAGACGGTAACAATAAAATCCCCAGAACCCGTATTTGACGCGCCTGATTTTCTGTTCCGTTATTGGGATGCGGACGATGTTTTGAATCCCGAACTCATTATTGAATTAAACAACTATACCGCGTTTTTGAACTTTATGGAAAACGCATACTGGGCTGAATTCGAAGAGTATTATTCCTATCCCGTTGTTATTACATTTGTGTATAACGAGGCGACAGCGAACTGTGAAGAGGCGACAAGAACAAGAGTAGGCGGGCTGGAAGACGGCGAGCTTATAAAGAACGGTATGACTATGGGAGAGCTGCCCTTCCCGCATAAGTTCGGATTTGACTTTGTGGAATGGAACACTCAGAACGACGGGAACGGCGATATTGTCGACGAGGAGACTGTGATAACCACAGATTTGACGATATATGCTATTTGGCAAGCATGGGATTATATCACACTTACCGACAACGATATAGGAGATATTTTTGTAAACGGTATAAATCACAACAAGACGATAAGCGAAATTCTTGCGGTGGATACTGTCTTTTACGCCTATTTTGATGATATATATACCGATGAGCAAATACAAATAAGCGATAGAGGATTTATCACTTTGACGGGAAGTCTTACAAGCGGATATGATAAAGCGGCTATATTGATAGGAGCGAGTGTCACCATTAGGTTAGACTTGCAGGTATTCAACGAGGAAAAAGGAATTGCTGAAATATCCGAGGGCGACGATTCAAGGGTTGAGTTTAATTATGACGAGAATACATATATAATTCAACAAAGCCCGACAAGCAAAGTAACGCTTTATTCGGATAGAGCCGAGGCGAGCTTGCCCGACCCCGATGAGTATAACATATTGACTTGGCATCAAACTGAAAACATAGGCAGAAATCAAACAACGCTGTCTTTTAGTCAGATGACGCCTGAAGAGGTATACTGCCCGATAGCAAAACTGACTCTTACTATAACCGATACCACAGTCGACTATGTATATAACGCTTCCACCCAAGGCGTAACTTATTCTACAAATAGAGACAACGGTATCGAAGTTATTTGTGATGTGGCGTACTTCTTAACTGAAGAGGATATGCTTGCGGGAGAGAACGAGATCCCCATGCCGTCTGAGGTTGGAACATATTTCTATGTAATCTCCAGAAAAGGCTATGACGACTATTGTGATGCCGACGATGTGACGGGCAGTTATGAAATAACTAAAAAGACCGTCATAATAAGCGGATTGGTGACGCTTTCTAAGGTGTATGACGGCAATGATTTGTACACCGAACTTCTTATTCAAGACGAACACTATATAGTAGACGGAATTGTGGACGACGCTTTTGTCACTACGCACAGTGTTACTTTTAATAGTGCAGAGGTCGCCTTTGCGGAATATGTTACGGTAGAAATAACCATAAGCGATACCCATAACTATTCTATGGCTTCGACTTTCATTATTGACGCAGAGATTTTGCCGTGTGAAGTAACCGTTATTTGGACGGGCGACCAAGCCGAATATATCTATAATGCCTTAGACCAATCCCCAAGCATAACGGCTGTATTTAAGGATATCTATAACAACGATATAGCTCTGCCGATAGAGTACAGCGGTCAGTCCGATGTGTTTATGACGGCGGGAAGCTATAACTTAACGGCAATAAACGACGACACCAACTATGAGATATTAGACTATCAAAGGACAGTAATAATACATAAAAAACAAGTTATCGTGTCAGCTTTGGACGGCGTGATTTTAGAAAAAGTATTTGATGGAACAAATATCTATCCGTATGAGCTTGCGGAAGGAGAGCATTATAGCGTTGAGGGCATTGTGGATGACGCACAAGTAATTCTTGGCGATAAGATTTACAATTCGCCCGATGTGGACTTTGCTACAAGCGTGACTGTTCGGATCTCTATAACCGATACCGACAACTATACTATTGAAGAGAGTTTTGAATTCGAGGCTTTGATTTCTCCCAAGCCCGTACAAACGGTTTGGAATGAAGAGGAATGGGATTTTGTGTATACGGCTGGTGACCTTTCAGACGGCGTCAAGGCGGTGTTCTATGATGTCAACGACAATCCTATCGACTTGACGATAAGCTTCATCGGAGAGTCTACGGTGTTTATGATAGCGGGAGATTATACCGCGACGGCGTCCACAATGGATACTAATTATCAGCTTTTGGACTATACAAAAGAGCTGACAATACAAAAAGCCATGGTATTGGTATCCACTGTGGCAGGAGCTTCTATTAGCAGAATTTATGACGGCAACAAGAATTATGAAGGAGATTTTGAATTGGGCGTTCATTATGAGGTACAAGGCATTGTGGACGACGCCACAGTCCAAATCACCAATATTCAATTCAACAGCGCCGAAGTGGACGAAGCTTATCAAGCTACCTATCAGCCGGTAATAAGCGACACCCATAATTATTATCTCACAGGCGACTTTGTAATAGACGCGGTTATTTCTCCGCTTGGTGTGGATGTAGTATGGATTGTTGAGGAAAGATATGTATATAACTATTATGACCAGTCGGATAAAGTAGACGCCTATTTTATCAATATATATGGTCAGGAAGTGGACTTAATAGAAGAATACGGTCTGGGAGAATTTAGAACGGCGGGCTTGCATACTGTGACGGCAGTAAACAGCGATACCAATTACTCTTTGAATAATCCTATAAGAGTCCTTGAAATTGAAAAAGCGCAAGTAACCGTAACTGCGATTCTACCCATAACCAAGGTCTTTGACGGCAATGATTTATATCACGACGCTCTTGTTGAAGGGGAGCATTACCAAGTCGACGGCATAGCCGAGGGCGACTTAGAGACAAGCGTAAGCGTGGTGCTTATCAGATTTAACAGCATCCATGTATCGGAAGCTGAAGAGGCTACGGCATATGTTGAGATTTCGGATATGGTCAATTATGACATTCCAGAAAGCTTCAAATTGACCGCTTCTATTACACCCAAACCCGTAAATACTATTTGGAATGAAGAGGAATGGGATTTTGTGTATACGGCTAATGACCTATCAGACGGCGTCAAGGCGGTATTCTATGATGTCGACGACAATCCTATCGATTTGACGATAAGCTTCAGCGGAGAGTCTACGGTGTTTATGACGGCGGGAGTTTATACCTTAACGGCGTCCACGACGGACAGCGATTATCAGCTTCTGGGCTATACAAGAGAGGTGACAATACAAAAAGCTGCGGTCACAGCCCAAGGTCTGGTCACTTTAGAAAAGGTCTATGACGGCTTGACTGCTTATTTTGAGGAAATCGTTGAGGGAGCAGACTTTGAAGTTATCGGCATAGTGGACGACGCCACGGTGTCCATAGGCGATATTGCTTTCAATTCTGAAGATGTGGCCTTTGCCTCATACGCAACTGTGGAGATAACAATAAGCGACAATGATAATTATGACTTAGCGTTCACATTTATTATGGACGCAAAGGTATTGCCGTGTGAAGTAAATGTTCTTTGGACGGGCGACCAAGCCGAATATATCTATAATGCCTTAGACCAGTCCCCAAGCATAACGGCTGTATTTAAGGATATCTATAACAACGATATAGCTTTGACGATAGAGTATAGCGGTCAGTCCGATGTGTTTATGACGACGGGAGTTTATACCTTAACGGCGTCCACGACAGATACCAATTATCAGCTTTTAGATGACCAAAGAACAATAATTATGAAAAAGAAAGAAGTCAAGGTAGAGGGAATGATCACTCTCAGTAAAGAATATGACTCTACGGATATATATCCTTATGAACTCATTGAGGGCATACATTATTTTGTAGATGGCATTGTGGATGACGCACAAGTAATTCTTGGCGATAAGATTTACAATTCGCCCGATGTGGACTTTGCTACAAGCGTGACTGTTTGGATCTCTATAACCGATACCGACAACTATACCATTGAAGAGAGTTTTGAATTCGAAGCCTTGATATCGCCAAAACCAACACAGGTTTTCTGGTCTCATCAAGACGAATACACCTATAATGGAGAGGATTTTGGCGATACCGTAAGCGCTTATTATCTCAATGTAGCAGGCGAAGAGGTCCTGCCTATAATTGCTTTCAGCGGAGAGTCTACGGTGTTTATGACGGCGGGATACTATACCGTGACAGCTACTACCGAGGATACCAATTATCAGCTTACCCAAGCTCAAATCGAGCTCTATATCGACAAAGCCCAAGCGGTTATAACAGCCCAAGAAGAGCAGACGCATACTTATGACCGCACCGTAAAGAATATTATAGCCCACCTCAACCACGATGAGACCACTCTGGAATACACACCCAGCCAAGGCTATGAGGATGTGGGAGAGTATGCGATAACGATTATCGCGGAGGAAACCGATAACTATTATCGCGATACATTGGATGTCATGCTTATAATACAAAAAGCCGAGATAGACATGTTAAGCGTTGATTTTGAAGATAAAAGCTGGGTATATGACGGCGAAGAAAAGAGCTTAGAGGTGACGGGAGATATACCTTTTGAGATTAATGACATAATCTATCATAACAACAGCCTGACCGATGTAGGACAGATAACCGTGACGGCGGAATTCGTATACGATTATCATAACTATCATACCGTTGAGGATATGCACGCCACTATCACAATTACCCAAAGACCTTTGATTATTAGCATTCACAACAAACAAAGCGTGTACGGAGAGGAACTGGAAGAACTGACCTGCGAAGTGGAAAACTTGGTCGAGGGAGACGACTTGGGGCTTTCCCTCTTCAAAGAGGAGGGTCTTATCGTCGGCGAGTACACGATATGGGGAGAGATAACAAACCCCAACTATGCTCCCGAATTTATAAACGGAGTATATACGATTGTAAAAGCAACCCACGATATGTCCAATATTCTCTTTGAGGATAAACAAGTGACTTATAATGCGGTTGAGCATACCCTTGTCATAAGCGGAACACTGCCTCAGGGCGTCAACGTCGAATATACCGATAACAAGGGCATAAATGTAGGGGAATACCAAGCTAAGGCTACTTTTGTGTATGACGAGCATAACTATCACGCTATCGAGGATATGACCGCTACCCTTACCATAGTAAGACGGGATATAACAGTCAGCTTTTCGGACTATGAGGACTTGATTTATGACGGAAGCGTAAAGAGCGTGGGGGTTGTATTGAACAATATTCCTGACGAGGAGGAAGACCTTTCTCCCATAATCACCTACAATAAAGAAGTCCTAAACCCCGGACGCTATACTGTGACCGTAACGATTAATAACGATAACTATAATCTTGTAGGCAAGAACTCCTTAGATTTCATACTTTATTTAGACAAACTGGAAAACCAAGACCAAGTGGGCAATAAGGATGTTATAGCCTTCGCTGACAAAGGATTTTTGCCGGAAGCTGATATAGATGTGGTCAATTTACATCAAAGAAAGCCTCTAACTGTAGGGAAGTTCGCGGGAAAAGAGATAAGGCAAAATGTCTTTATAAGAATAATAGATGACGAATCCAGAAACGAATACATGACGATGAGAATACTCATTCATCCCGATTTCCGCTATCTTGAAAACCTTTGGGTAGGCATGCTCCAAGAAGACGGAAGTATTGTCGAGATCGAGTCCCATAGGGAAGGAGACTATTTGGTATTCAAGGCTTATGACCAAGACGCTACCTATGTAGTCATAGGCGACGGTAAAGGAGAAGCTGTATGGACTGTTCCAGTAGTGGCGTCAAGCGCGGGAATATTAATCTTGTCTATTGTCGGAATAGGCATTAGGTCCAAGAGAAGAAAAAGATTAAAGCAAAGAATAATCGGACAATAGAATTTTAAGCCGAACTCACCGTTCGGCTTTATTCTTTGGACGCCTTAAGGTCAATTGGGCATCGATTGATTTTCAATAAGTACAGTAAAATGAGGTTAAACCAAGAAAGATGAAAAAAGTAATGTCCAAAAAGAAAATAGTATTAATAATCGCACTCACTTTAATCGGCGCCATATTATTGGCGCTGTCTATTGAGATAGCAGTCAACTTCACCATATCGCCACTGCCCCAAAGCCCCGAAAGCAACGAGGGAAGCAATCTTATACACCAGCTTTTGTTTTATTTTGAACATCCCGAAAGAGCGGACGAAGACGGCGTGGTTATTGACAACGATTACATCGTAAACGCTATCACTCCTGCCAAAAAATATATTGACGGCAGGTATGACTGCATTGACTTCAGGATGCAGAGTTTGATAAGGCTGGAGTACCTTTACGGCGACAAGATAGCCCAAATATCCCCTAAAGGCTCCAAGATGATTAAAGACGCCTTTTTGGGTGCTAAATACTGGATGACCGAGCCCGGCGAAGACAGCATGTGCTATTGGTCGGAAAATCATCAGATACTTTTCGCCACCGCCGAATATCTGGCGGGACAGAGGTGGCAAAACGAGGTCTTTACCAATGACAACAGCTTGGGGCATGAGAGAATGCAAAGGGCAAAAAAACGCATAAATTATTGGATGGAGCATAGGTTCAAATACGGATATTCGGAATTCAATTCCAACAATTATTACCATATGAATTTAGGCGCGGCGTCTAATTTTATCCAATTCGCCCACAAGGACGATGCAATAATGGTGGAAAGGATGAAGATGTGCCTTGACCTTTTGTTTTATGATGTGGCTTCAAATGTCTATGACTATACCTTTATAGCCCCCTCAGGACGGGCTTATCCCGGCAATATGGTAAGCGTTGAGGGAGACCGTATGAGGCAGTATACGGACTATTTGTTTGGGTTTAACGACAACCACAAAGACAACAAAAACCATATGTTCATAAATTTCAAGTCCATGATGGAAGCAACGGACGAGAATGGAAACAAATATTATGAGGTGCCCGAGGTCATAAAGCAAATCGCTCATGACAACTCCACAAGAATAATCAAGTCCTCAACGGGACTGGATGTAAGGGAGCTGGAAGAGAAAAACCTTATCAGCCATGACGACAACGATATAATGGTACAGCTTGGAATGGAAGCTTTCACCAATCCTGAAGTCATCCATAATACCATAACTTATTTGCATAAGAACAAGATGCTGAGCAACAGTTTTGTCAACCAATTCAAGTATACCAATTTGTCATTTTTGAAATGGTTCAGGCTGTTAAAACCCATAAGCCGTTCGCTAAATCCCATGCCCAATGGTATAGCCATTCAAAGGGCGAATATCTATACTTATAGGACGCCGTATTATAAGCTGGCGACAGCGCAGGCGTATCATCCCGGCTCTTATGGGGCGCAACAAATGCTCAGCGTGGCGAACCTCTCCCCTTGGGCGATAGTGTTCACCACACACCCCGCAAGGTATGAGTCGAGAAAAAACGCCGATGCCATTCCCGGATACTGGGCAGGATATGGCAGAGCACCGCACTCAGCACAGCATGAAAATATTCTTATGTCCATATATAACTTGCCCAAAAAGAAAAATGCCTTGGAGCTATATGATGTTCCCTTGGATTTTACGCATACTTATCTTCCCGAAGCCTATATGGACCAAGTGATTATCGACAACAATATCGCCTTTGCAAGATATAAAGGCGCTTTTATAGCGCTTATCGGCAGTGGCGAATTAGAATATAAACCGTTCAGTGCCGATTCCGCCGCAGTATTTGACAATAACCTATCGGACTTTCCCGATAAGAGGTTTGACCTTATCCAAAAGGGCAAGAACCAATTTTGGATCTATGAATTAAGCGATGAAAATGAGGAGAGTTTTGAAGATTTTCAAAAGAGAATAAAGGCGAATTCCGTGTATTTTGACGGAAAGGGAAAATTAATCTATAATAGTAAAGGAAAAGAGTTCAGCTTGGAATACTCAAAGGACTTCAAGGTGGACGGTAAGGCGATTGACTTCAATTATAAGAGATTTGAAAGCGACTATGTGACGGCGGATAGAGAAAGCGAAGAATTTATATTTGAATTCAATTCTCACAAGCTTATACTAAATTTTGAAAACGCAACAAGAACAATAATATAAGAGCAGGAGGTATTTTAATGCAGACGAGATATTCAGTATCTAAAAGAGAGTTTTCCAGAATGACCACGGAGGAATTGAGGGAACAATTCCTTATTGAGGACATATTTGTTAAAGGACAAATCAACCTTACCTATTCCCATATCGATAGAATAATAGTGGGCGGCGCAGTTCCTTATGACAAGGTATTGAGACTGCCTGAAGGCGATATTTTGGCGGCGAAGAGCTTTTTGGAAAGAAGAGAGATGGGGGTTATTTGCATAGACGGGGAAGGTGAAGTGATAGTAGACAGCGTAAGCTATAATATGAAAAGGCATGACGGACTTTATATAGGAAGAGGCATTAAAGATGTCGTCTTCCGTTCCAAGGACAAGAATAATCCCGCCTATTTCTATATCGCATCCTCTCCCGCGCACAGGGACTGCCCCACAGTTCATATACCCTTGGAGAAAGCCGTTAAGGTGACCTTGGGAAGCGATAAGGATTGCAATAGAAGAACCATAAACAAATACATCATTCCCGATATAGTGGAGAGCTGTCAGCTGACCATGGGACTTACGATGCTTGAAGAAGGCAGTGTTTGGAACACCATGCCCACACATACCCATGAAAGAAGAATGGAAGTATATCTTTATCTGGATGTGGAAGAAGAGCATGTGGTATTCCATCTTATGGGCGCTCCCGACCAAACAAAGCATATAGTGGTAAAAAATAACCAAGCGGTCATATCCCCCAGCTGGTCCATACACAGTGGCGTAGGCACCAAAAACTATTCGTTCATTTGGGCTATGTGCGGTGAAAATCAAGAGTTTGACGACATGCAGCATGTAAAAACTCCTGATATCAGATAATAGGAGGATGATTATGGTGCTTGATAAGTTCAGTTTGAAAGGAAAGGTCGCCATTGTCACAGGCAGTAACACCGGTCTTGGAATGGGTATATCCATAGCCTTAGCCCAAGCGGGCGCCAAGGTTATGGGAGTGAGCAGATCGCCAAGCGACGGCACCTTGAAGGCGATAGGAGAAAACTTTTCTTATATGGTGGAAGACCTTGGCTCCATAGAACCCGTAAAGAGAATAATACAAAAGACGGTCGAGAAATTCGGCAGAGTGGATATTTTGGTCAATAACGCCGGAATCATTAAAAGACAAGACGCCATAGATTTTTCCGAAGAGTTTTGGGACGATGTTTTGAATACAAACCTTAAGACATTGTTCTTTCTATCCCAAGAGGCGGCAAGACAGTTTATAAAGCAGGGCGAGGGCGGAAAGATAATCAATATCGCCAGCATGCTGTCTTTTCAAGGCGGTATAAGGGTGCCCAGCTACACTTCCAGCAAGAGCGCAGTCAGAGGACTGACCATGGCGCTTGCCAATGAATGGGCGAAATACAATATCAATGTCAACGCCATAGCGCCGGGGTATATGGCGACCAACAATACCCAAGCGTTGAGAGCGGACGAAAAAAGGAATGCGGAGATTTTGGCAAGAATTCCCGCAGGCAGGTGGGGAACGCCCGAAGACCTGCAAGGAACGGCGGTTTTCCTCGCAAGCCAAGCAAGCGACTATATAAACGGTTGCACAATTGCCGTAGACGGCGGATGGTTAGGGAGATAGTTATGAATGAGAGAATAGAAAAGGTATTTTCTCTTAGCGAAGATTCCACAAAGAGGTTTTTCCCCGAAAAGCTTAATTGGCAATGGGGACAAGCCCTTTATTTATACGCTCTTAGCCTTATCGACAAAGAGCGTAAAGAAAACCGCTATACAGAGTATCTAAAAAGGTATTATGACCACCATATGAAAAAGGGATACAGAGTCGACACCTCGGATACCGCGGCACCGGCTCTGGGAGCTTTTTATTTATATCATGAACTGGGCGAAGAAAAATATAAAAGCGTGGTGGACAGGGTGAGGGATTATTTTTCCACCACCCCCAAGATTTTGGAAGGCATGCCCAACCATTTGGGTACGGGAATTGAAAGTTATATCTATCCCAAAAGCATTTGGGTGGACAGCATGATGATGTATGGGGTGTTCGCAAGCTGGTACGCCAAGGCGACGGGAGACAAGGAGCTTATGGAGTTCGCCTTAAAGCAGCCCGCTCTTTTCGCCAAGTACCTAATGGATGAGGAGGACAACCTTTTCTATCACTGCTATTGGACTTCTTTCAAGACGCATTATCCCAGGAAAAAACTGTATTGGGGCAGGGGCAACGGCTGGGTTATGGCATCCATTCCCTTGTTTATAGAATACTTTCCCGAAGGAGAGCAGAAAGAATTCACAATAGACCTTTTTAAGAAAGTGGCGAAAGCGCTTCTATCCTATCAAAGGGAAGACGGATACTATGAAACTGTTTTCAACAAGCCCGGCAAGACCTATACCGAAAGCTCGGCTACCATGCTTATTGCCAGCGGATGGTTTTATGGGTACTATAAGGGTTGGTTGAGCAAGGAATATTATGACGCCGCCATAAAGGCTTTCAACGCCGTGGTGGACGACTTTGAGATAAAGAACGGACTGCTCTCTATGACCAAAATAAGCGCTCCGACCTCTGCCATACCTCTTATTCCATATTTTGTATATAAAATCACTCCAAGAGGCAACGACTGGCATTATGGCTTGGCGGCGGCTTTTTTTGCGGCTTTGAACTATAAAAAATGTCTTGAAAAGAAATAGCGTTTTAGGAGGAATATGCTCTTTTTATATATCTTTTTGGGGCTTTTGGGCGTTTGTCTGATATGGACAATTATAGAGATAGTCATTTCCTTAAGCCAAAAACCCATACCCGACATGCCCAAGGAGTTTTTAAGCCCTTGCGGTCTTTCCTTGGTGTATTATTATTTGACCAATCCCGATAAAATCCCCGAAGGTCTGGTTGTGGACGAAGATTATATTTTCAAAAGCCTTCAGCCCACTATAGACTTTATAAACGGCAGGTATGACTGTGCGGATTTTCGCTGTCAGCTCTTGTTTAGGCTGTATAAAGACTGTGACTTACCCGAAAGGGTGAAAACCGTCATAAAGAAAACCTTTATTGACTTTAAGTACCATATGGACGAGCCCGGGGAAGACAGCATGTGTTATTGGTCGGAAAACCACCAGATTTTATTTGCCGTCAGCGAATATTTGGCAGGTCAGGAATGGCAGGACGAAGTGTTTACCAACAGCGGCATGACCGGCAGAGAGCATATGCAAAAAGCCCTTAAGATAATAAACATTTGGATGGAGCAAAAATTCAAATACGGCTTTTTTGAATGGTTGAGCAACAACTATTACGCCGAGAATATTGCCCCGATGTCAAATTATATAGAATACTCCTTGGATAAAGAATCCGTCCATAGAATGAAGATTATATTTGACCTTTTATGGTTTGATGTCGCCAGCCATGCAGTGAATAATACCTTTGTCGCCGTAAGCAGCAGAATGTATGGAGACAACAAATCCAGCGATATCTATGGCAATAGAATAAAGGCTGCTATGGATACCATATGGGGAACTATGGATACCCAAAGCCTTGTTAATGCACAATCTCCAATAGAAAGACAAATCCTAAGCGGGGCTTGCGATGTGGAGACCACAGTCAAGCTTGTGGGCGTGGATGCCCAGATGATGCAGAACTTTATTGCCATGTACAAAAAGGGTTTTTATAAAGTTCCCGAGGTTATATACAATATCGCCAAGGACCAAGAGGAGCGTATTATTAAAGAGTCTTCAGGACTTAATACTGAAGAGCTTGTTCAGCAAACTCTTGTGGGTCAAGAATATCACCAAATAATGGCTCAACTTGGCAGCGAGGCTTTTACCAACAAAGAGGTCATTCAAAACACCCTTAAATACTTAAGTAAGAACAAGATGTTCAGAAATCAGTTTGTAAATCCCTTTAGGTACATTAACCTAACCTTGCTTAAGGCGTTGAGAATCCCCAAATTTATCTCTTCAAAATTCAATCTCATGACAAACGGCATAGCTTTGGGAAGAGGGAATATCTATTGTTATAGGACAAAGTACTATACCTTGACGACGGCTATGGCTTGCGATGTGGATTCATGCGGCGCTCAAGCGCATATATGGACGGCGAACATATCCCCCGACTTGGCAGTATATACCACTCATCCCGCAAGAGATGACGACTCAAGGGAAAAGCACGGAGCTTCCCCCGGATACTGGGTGGGCAACGGTCGTCAGCCCATGAGTGTACAGTATAAGAACATAAATTTGACAATTTATAAGCTTCCCGTCAAGAAAAGGCTTTTGGAATTTCATATAGCCAAGATGACGCATATCTATATGCCTAAGGAAAAGTTTGACATTTTGAGGCTTGACGAAAACTATGTATTCGGCAAAAAAGGCAAGGTGTTGATAGCTATTATTGCAAACGGTAAGCTCAAATACCGACCTTTTGACGAATACGCCGCGGCGCTTCTTGCCCAGCACGATTCCCAAGTGGAAAAGATACAGGAAATAAGGCTCAAAAAGGAATTTGATTTGACGCTGACGGGCGGAGAGTACCATACTTATGTTACCGAACTTTCAGATACCGACAAAGAAAGCTTTGAGCAATTTGTTAAGAGAATAAAAAGCAACAAAATTCACATTCAAGACGGAACAATAAACTATATATCCAAAGGGGTTGAGCTTTATGCCGACTATGACAAGAACTTTACCGTCAACGGAGAAAGCCAGCCCTTGGAGTATAAGAGATTTGAGAGCGCATACAGCGTGACCCCAAGAAACCCCGACAAGATAACAATCAAGTATCAAGACAAAAAGCTTGTCTTGGACTACAAAAATAATATAAGAGAGGAGACTGTTTTATGAAAATAGGGCTTCAGTTGTTTACGGTAAGGAGAGAGGCAAAAAAAGAGCTTCATGGCACACTTAAAAAAGTCAACGCCCTTGGACTTAGGTATGTGGAAGCCGCAAGGATAGATTTCAGCGAAGAAAATGCGAAAATCTTTCAAAGGGCGAAAGAGGATTTTGGGCTGGAGGTTGTGTCCACTCAAATAAAGTTCAATATATTAAAAGACGAATTTGAAAAGGTCTTGACCTTTCACAAGATGACCGATTGCAAAATTGCGGTGATTTCGGTCTTGCCCGTAAAAAATATATTCGGCGGTCAAAAGGAGCTTTTAGAATTTTGCAAAGAAGCGAATGCTTTAAGCGAAAAATATAATAAAGAGGGTATAGAGCTTTGTTTTCACCACCATGATTTTGAATTCTTAATAAGAGAATATGGCATGCAGATTGATATATTAAGAAAGAGCTTGAATATTCCCTTTGTTATAGATACCTATTGGGCGACAAAAGCGGGATTCCCCGCCGATATCTTGACAAAAACTCTGCCCAAAGTCAAAGGATATCACCTTAGGGATTATGGGCTTAAGGGAGCGGCAAGAAAGGCGAAAGATTTCGCCCTTGGAGACGGAGTCATTGATTTCAAAAGGATAATAGAAAGCGGACTGAATAGTGTGGAGTACGCCGTAATCGAACAAAACACGACAAGACCTTTTGAAGAGCTAAAAAAAAGCGTGGACCACATAAAAAAACTGGGATATGAAGAATTATTGAAATAAGGAGGCAAAAAATGGCTTGCGATAACAATATGAAATGTCCCTGCACTTATCCTTGTTCAAGAAAGGGAAAATGCTGTGAGTGCGTGCAGTATCACTTAAGAAGCGAAGAGTTCCCTGCCTGTTTTTTCTCAAAGAGTGCGGAGGCGGCATACGACAGAAGCTTTGAGGCTTTGGTTAGAGATAAAAAGGCTTAAATATTTTTTCTGCTTGTTATAAAAGGTCGTATAAAAAAACATCCGAATTTTCGGATGGTTTTTTATTCTTGATTTTCTTCAGTCTCCTGTGCGGTTTCCTCGGTCCGGGTGTCTTTTACCTTATGGACCTTGGGATATGTGACATTGACCACCAACTCTTCTTGGTCTAAGTTGGCCTTGCATTTATTGGGAAGGGGGATATCCTTTACATAAAGACCTTCTCCCAGCTTAAGGCTTGAGACATCAAGTTCTAATTTCTCCAAGCTCATGGTGGCGGGGTATTCCACTTCAAGAGAATAAAGAATCTGCTGCACAACAAGACCAGATTTCTCTATCTCGTGAGTTCCCGTAAGCTTAATCGGGACCTCGGTCGTTATGGTGTCTTTTGCGGTTACTTTCAATAAGCCAAAGTGCAAGACTTCCTTTGGATTCGCCATATTGAGCTGGATATCCTTGAAGTATACCTGGTGGGTTTTGTTTGCGAATTTCACTTTGAAGGTCTTGGTCCTTCCATATTTCTTATAAGTTTGCATGAAATCCGCATTCTCGGCTTGTACGGGAATGGAATCTATATCCTTTCCGAACAATACGCCGGGAACCAAACCTTGTCTTCTTACTTTGTTGACTTTTTCCATTCTCCGTTCAAGTTTCATAACAAATCTCCTGTTACCTTAGTATTTATTAACAATTTTAACATCATTTAATACAAAAGTCAAAAAGCATTTTTTTAGGGTTTTTATGTATGCCGCTAAGCGGCTATTGACAATCTTTCAAGAGTAGGGCATTATAATAAAAAGAGACGGATATGATAAAAGTAAAAAATCTTGTTAAGGTTTATGGCGAGGGGGACTCTGCTGAAAGAGCCATTGACGACATAACGCTTGAAATCCCTGAAGCAAAGTTTGTGGCGATAATGGGAAAGTCGGGGTGCGGAAAGACGACTTTTCTCAATTTAATTGGAGGTCTTGACTACCCCTCATCGGGAGAAATCTTTTGTAAAGGCATCCGTCTTAACGATTTAAGCAACAATCAATTATCCGACTATCGAAACAAGAACATAGGTTATGTGTTCCAAGACTTTTATCTGGAGCCAAGCTTTACTACCCTTGAAAATGTGGAGATGCCTTTGATTATAGCCGGCATGCCTAAAAAAGAGAGAAGGCAAAAGGCAATAGAGCTATTGAACCGCTTGGGGTTAGAAGATAAAATCCACAAGAAAGTAAACACCTTGTCGGGAGGGCAAAAGCAAAGGGCGGCGATAGCCCGAGCACTTGTTCATTCGCCGAGCATTATTTTGGCGGACGAACCCACAGGCAATCTGGATAGCAAAAACGGGGCGGAAGTCATCGCTATTTTGAAACAAATAAGCTTAGAGGGTAAGACGGTGATATTGGCTACCCACAATAAAGAAGACGCCATGAAAGCCGATTACATAATCGAGCTTGTTGACGGTCGGGTCTCCAAGAGAACAGAGGCGGACCATGAAGAGAAGTAGCGTATTCCAACTTGCCGCAAAAGACCTGTTCCAAAATTTTTCACGCTCTATTTTGTTATTAATCACGGCGACGATTTTATCTGTCGTGATTTTAACACTCATAAATTTTGCTTATTATTTTTATCGCACCAGCAAAGACTTCGTGATGGATATTATTAAGACCCAAGGCGTGGAAGCGACGATAGAGGTCTCTTATGTGGTTTATAGAATAAATGATATCGAAAACTACTATTTGAAAGACTCTGATTTAGACGATTTTATTGAAAAAACACAAGAAATGGGTATTTTATATGAGTATGAGTTCGATAGCATAGGCTTTGGCTTTTATTCTGAAGAAGAAGTAACATTGCGCCCATATCTTGGCGGGAAAGAGATGTATGACGGCAATCCGCCGCTGGTGGACGGGGCTTATTGGCAGACCGATGATATAGGAATGAACCATATATGGATATCAAACGCTTTGGCGAATACCCATGGCTTGGGCGTTGGTGACAGGATTAGTTTGAACATAAATAAAGCGGCGAATAGAGAATTCATTATAAAAGGTGTCGTGGAAAGTGAGGAAAGTTATATTGACTATCATTTTTTGGATATCAGCTCACTTACGGTCTTTGATAGGGTGAATGAATACCAGAATTTATCCGTTGCCAAAGAAATCAAGAAGATATCTAAAGAGACGGATACAATAATTATTGGCGGGTTGACCTATATTGTTTATACCGAACATCTATATACTACGCTTGTGATAGCCGGTATTATCGCATTTCTGACGCTGCTTTGCATATTGCTTAGTATTGGCAGTGTTTTGAACACAATGAAAATAAGCATAATAAATTCCAACCGATTCATAGGCATTATGAAAGCCTTGGGGATGAGAAACAAGGATATTTATTTTTACATATTGTCACAGACGGGTTTAATTGTGGTTATCGCATCGTTTATAAGCGCCTTGATATCTTGGTTGATTGCGAATTTTACTTTGGCTGAACAAATTCAGATTATATATGACATATTTGGAGGGTATGAGGGGTTAAAGTTGCGGACGGGGTTTAACTTTTTATTGCCGTTGTTAAATATAGTAATCTTGATTGTATCCATAACACTGGGTGCCTTAAAAATGCTCTTTAGGCATTTTAAGAGACCGCCCGTTGTGATTTTGCGGGAGGCAGAATGATGAAGACAAAAGAATATTTTAGGCTTGCCTACCTCAATCTTAAATCAAGGAGAAAGAGTGCCAGAGCCACTGTTAGGGGCTTGGCGATAGGGTTTATTATTCTGATTCCGCTTATTGTCGTCCTTGCGGGATTGAATATCAGCATAACAAAACAGCTCAATAAAGTTCCCTATGTGTTGTTCGGCAAAGTCAGCATGTCAGATTATAGGGTGGAGACTTCGAATGATGTCCAAAACGGAACTATACACAATTTATCGGGTTCTAAAAATATCAATTTTTTCATGGAAAACGAACTATTAAAAAGCAAGATTGTTTATGAATTGCATTCCTTAAAGAGTAAGGTATCCTACACACAAGAAGACACCGTTTGGTACAGTATAGACAACTCCACGCTTAAAGCGTTAAGGGATAAATCAGGGGATTATGAAAACTATTACAGCGTGATAGATATAGGAAAAAGCCAAAACTTATTTCCTCAAAACCTTGTCAAAAATTTCCCCGACGGTATTTTTGTGGAAGGGTGCGACCAAGGCTTTACCAATAACGGAAAAAAACAGGTCATTGTCGCTGAAAAGTTCCTCACCTTGCAACGCCTAAAGCCAAAGGATGTGTATAAGAAAAAGATTACTTTAGTTAAAGCGTTTACGCTAAACTATCAAGAAGAAACTTGTTATTTGTGTAAAGACTATGAAGTCGTGGGAGTAATAAAGTCAGAGGTCTCAAAAATATATTCTTACGGCGTGTCCTATGACCAATATGCCTATATGAATTCTGATATGTTTTTTACCGATGTCAATGTGTATAAGGACGGCGAAGGGGTCTTAAAACCCCGCTATGAGGAAAACTCCAAAGGTTGGCGTTCAAAAATCTATGACAATTGGGAGAAAAGAAACGAATATAACCAAGAATACATGATGCTGGGCCGGGAAGTGTTTAACAATAAAAATAACACCACTATTTTTTCCACAAATATATATTTTGAAAGCTCCTCTTATGCGAATTTGAAAAAGGCTGCCGACAGCGTCGATTCCTATATTAAAAAAACACTCTGTGAGGAAGCGGACGCCTTGGACATGTCAGCGCCTTATATTAAATATTATTATACCTATAAAGAGATAAACATCGCCTCTTTTGTATTCGGCATTGTGGGCTCTACCATAGCCTTGTGCGCAATAATCAATCTTTTTTCATCGATAAAGTCCAATGTCGAAGAAAGAAAATTCTATTTGACTATGATGCGGGCAATCGGCGCACGGGATAGGGCTATACCAAACCTATACATCGCCGAATCCGCCATAGTGATAACCAAAGCCAATATCTTCCTTGCCGTCATAGGATTCTTGATATCATATGGTCTTAAGATTTTGATAGGCAGACTTATGGAAATAAAAAATATTTCCGTCAACTTGGGCATTCCTTGGTCGGTTATCGCTATTTGTGTGAGTGTTACTGTTGTAGCTCTATATGCTTTGGGCTTTTTATTCGCCTATATATGCTCTTACAGACTGTCTAAAAAACCCATAATAAATGTGTTAAAGAATTATTAATAGCTAAGAGCGATTTTTTTTAGTATTGCAGAATAGATATAACGGCTTTATAATAATAGAGTAAACGATAAAAGTAATAAATATATAAGGAGGGCTGCAATGGCGGAAAAAAGAACAAGTGCTTTTAGGTATGGAGTAGGGATGTTTGGGACATCGCTTCCCATAAACATGTTTAGAGGCTTTGCCTCGGCTTTCTATGTGATAAAGCTGGGACTGCCCATGAAAAGTCTTTCCTTGATACTGTTTATTTACACTTTTATAGACGCCATTGACAATCCCGTATACGGCATATTATCCGATAACACCCGCACAAGATTTGGCAGAAGAAAGCCTTGGTTGGTTATAGGCGCGCCCTTGTTTACGCTGTTTTTTATATTGTTCTTCGCACCTCCCGCTTCGCTTAAGCAAGGAGGGCTGTTTGCTTGGGCGCTGATATTCTATATAATTACGGGAACGCTTGACAGCTTGCTGAACGCTAACTATGGAGCGCTTTTTCCCGAACTCTTCCCCGAAGAAGAAAAAAGAGCAAGAACCAATGGCATACGGCAGATTTTTCAGCTTGTGGCTATGGTCATAGGCATAGCCTTGACGCCCATGATAACATCGGCTATCGGCTATACGCTCACCGCTGTGATTTATGGAGCTTTGGCGCTTGCAGTCGTTCTATATATGGCTTTTGGAATAAGGGAACTGCCTCAAGAAAAAGTGGGCGAAAAGATAAAGATTTTGCCCGCTCTCATATCCATGGTAAAGACCAAAAACTTTTGGATTGCGGGAGTGGCGAACGCTTTTTACAGTGCCGCCATGTCTCTTGTCTTGGCATCCGTTCCTTTCTTTATCAAATATTCCCTGAATCTTCCCGACAGTCAAGGTACTTATGTCTTGGGTTCTGTTATACTTGTGGCTATTCTGGGCGTGGTGTTATGGAGCTACCTTGTCAAGGCAAAGGGAGTTTTACCCATTTGGAGAGCTGCGCTTATTACGCTTGCGGTCTCTTTTATTCCACTATATTTCTCCTCAAATCTTTTGACCGCAATTCTATCCAGCGTTCTTGTGGGACTTGGATTTGCAGGAGTTATTAGCACCATGGATATCATAGGCGCTAAGATTATGGACGAAGATTATCAAAAATACGGGGTTAAAAGAGAGGGTATTTATTCGAGCGCCATGGGCTTTATGAACAGGCTTTCGGGCTTGTTTGTATCCTTAGCCACTTTCCTTGCCGCCTCAATATATAGCTTTGAGAGCGGTGATAATCCCGGCCCCCGTCCCGACGATGCGGCAAGATTTATGCTCACCATATTCCCGTTTGGTCTATTGATTTTGGGTATCGTCGTGTCTTTCTTCCTTAAGTTTACTATTAAGGACGCCGTTAGAGAAATACCCACAGAAGAGACAACTGAAAGCAATGAATAAGTATCTTATAATCAACGCCGACGATTTTGGGATTTGCAGTGAGACCAACAAGGCGATAAAAGAGCTTTTTCTCAATAAAAAAATAACTTCTACAAGCCTGCTTGCAAATGCCGAGGCGGCGCAAGAGGCGATAGCCATAGCCAAAGAATTGAATATAAGCGTAGGCGTCCACCTTACGCTTAATTCAGATTTTGAAAAAGCGCCATGGAAAGCAATGATAGAAAAAAGCAGCCTTTCTATTGACGGTTTTTTGCCTTATGATACCCAAAAAATAGCTCAAGGCGCTCTAAGCGCTGATGTCACCCGCGAATGCCAAGAGCAGATAGAGTATATTTTAAAAAGCGGTGTGGATTTAGACCACTTGGACAACCATAGCGGCACCATGTACGGTATAAATAAAAGGCTTTTTTTTATAAACGCCTTTAAGCTATCCAAAAAATACAAGCTCCCTTTTCGCTTCCCCAAACAAAACGACTTCTTAAAAGACTTTTTTAACAACGAGATACCCTCAGTAATCAAGCTTGCCCACAAAATTATTGTATTTATAGCAAAGATGATGAAGGTCACCCTTGTTGACAATATGATATCCAACCCTTATTCAATAAGCGAAATCAATGGCTATAAGAGTTTGGAAGACTACTATTTGAACGCCATATATAACTTAAAAGAGGGCGTCACCGAGCTGTTTTTACATCCTTCCTACCACTCCCCAACCTTAAGCCAATACACAAAGGAATGGAAAAAAAGGGAATATGAATTGGAACTCCTATTCTCTCAAAAATTTGAAGACGCCATAAAAAATCATGGCGTCAAATTGATAAGTTATAAAGATATAAAAAAATAGTCCTTAAATATCGGAAATATTTAAGGTGAATATGAGTAGTCTTATAGTGTCAAAGGTTTCTTTTTTTCCCGTGATGGACTCTCTATAAAGACCTTGATAATCAATAATCCAATTCTTAGTTCTTGAGGAGTAATACATTGAAAAATTATATTGTTTTTCTTCATCGTAATCTTCTCCGTCCACCCTTAAGATATTCAATTCTTTATATTCATCCACTTCCAAAGTAAATGAAGCAGTATAGTATCTTACTTTATTCTTATCATTATTGCTATTATTATTGTAATCAAGTGTCTGAAATTCGCTAAGTCTATAGACTGTTTGGTCTATTTCAAACTCAATATCCGGCAACAAAAAGACACTTATTTGATTATCACTCATGTTATAATTCACATTCTCCTTGGGCTGATCGTACTCATATAGGTTAATGGTCATAAAAGAGTACATCCTATCGCTTTTTGGTATTTCATGAGCTTCTACAAAGTCACTTCCTATATAACGATGCTTGAATCTAAGGCTTTCGTTTTGGTTAAGCCCTCGGGTTTTAGAGGTATTGTTATAATAATGTTTCCTTACGCGGATATAGGGTGAAAAGTCTAATTCTCCAATAAACACTTGGGGGTATTCATAAGAGCCAGGTCCTGTCGTATCTATGGTATAGTACTTTATAGGATTTATTACATTGACCGTTAATTCGTATCTTATATCAAGAAAAGCCGACTTGATAACAATCACGCATTCGCCCTTTTTTTGGGGAATAAATCTTTTCAGACCGGGACTGTAGCTGACGATGCTCAAATCGCTTATTTCGTATACATAATCCTTCATCCAAATGATATCGCCCAAAAGCTCCACATCCAGAGTGAAGTATTGCTTATTCAAATCGGCTTGGTAGACATTATTTGTAACGCGTACCTTTACATCTACTTGGTTTTCTACAACTTCCCTTGAGGACACTATAAACTTTGTATCGCTTGTCATATCCTTTTCAGAAAAGCCAATAGACAAAACATCGATGCCGTTCGGTCCTGTTTTTCTAAGCTCAATATCTAAAAAGCTGTCCTCTATGGGATAATACTTTGGATTAGTGTCGTCCCCACGCTTTTCAAAGATAGCAAGATAAAACTCTGCCGAATTCTTTTGGGGGTTTAATTGGTAAACCGTTCCGTTGGGAATATAATAATAGCTAAAAGGATACCCCGAAGTGAAATTGAACATATTTCTTTGATACCTATGGAACTCTTCTTCGCCGTCATATTTGATAAACGCCGCGACTTGACCCTCTTTGTTGTAGATATCAAAGGTATTGATAGTTAAGGCTGTCTTGTCACCGTTTGTAAAGACATGGCTTACGCTTATTTGGTTCATAAAGTTATCGACAATCTGCACAACATTTATGCTTGTTTGCCCGTTGGAAACATACAATCCCCCGAAAGAGGTTTGCAATCCGCTATAATTATTTTTTACTTTAATTGTGAGTGTGGTATCAAATTTATAATTTATATCCGCTATATTGATGCATATAAAACTAAAATGTAATTCGGTATCCGTTCTTTGGTTTTCTATTGTGACGACGCTCTCTCGAATTCCCCTTTCATCCCCTATCCAAAAGGAATAGAACTTGTCGGTATCCTGACTTTGCAAGACGCCGTCCGAATATACTTTTGCGATAAGTTTGTATTGCTGTCCGGGGACGGCTTCTTCCACGGGGTTTCCTGTTAAATCCGTTATCGCAAGCTCAGCTTTATCCGCATATCCGCCCGCAAGCACATTGACCTTGAACTTGCCTATCCACGGAGTTCCGCCTCTGGGGTGAGCTGTTATTTTTATAGTATATTCTCCGGTTTTTCGGAAGCTGTAAACGGGAAAAGCGTCATAATATTGCTTTCGAATCGTGTTTATGGTTTCGCCGTCAAGTATGAATTCATAATCAACAGTGATGTCGGATAGGTCTTTTTCTGCTTTTATTTTGCTTAAATCAATAGTGTCGTATAAAATAAAGCCTTTTTCTGATTTGTTTTGGGGATTGAAATATCTACTGTTATAGTTCAAATCATCTATATTGAGAATCATCTCTTCTTCTACCGTAGAGCCGTTCTCATCAGGCTCTTGACTGTCGCCAAAGCCACAGGAGAATAAGGCAAAAAGCGTTAAGCATAGAATAATTATTATCGTTACTTTTTTTAGCATATTTTTTCCTTACAATATTGTTTTATTCAATCCAACTGCCTAAAACATTATATTATATATTTTAAAATTTTGGTAGTCATAAATAATAATTTGAAAAAAGGAAGGCTTGGTGATATAATACCGATATTGGTAATATCAGTATAAGAGGTTGGACATGCAAGAAAAATTCGCAAGTTTCATAGTAAAAAATAAATGGGTTTTCGTCACTGTCTTTATTGTTCTTGTCGTTTTAGGCGGAATAATGATTTTTCAAAACAAGGTTGTATACGACTTGAGCCAGTCCGCTCCTAAAAACAGCCTCACACAAGATTCCGTCGCCATTTTGAAAAGGGAGTTCGACGACAAAGGTTCGGCTTACATAATGGTAAAAGGCGTCACTCAAGACGAGGCGCTGACGATTTTGGACGAGCTTAACCAAATGGACGGGGTGGCGTTTGCTGCTTTCGACAAGGAAAAAGACTATAAAAACGGCAATGCTTTATTTACAGTCTCCTTGACGGATTATGATTCTACTTCCGAGGCAAACGCTACCATAAAGGGCATAATAAAAAAGTTTTCCAATAAAGAAACTTATCTGAGCGGACAATCCGCCATGTCCTATTATACCCGCTTGGAAACTGTGGAAAGTATCATAAAAGTAGGCATAATCATTGTGCTTGCGATAATAATTATGCTGCTATTTACTTCAAGGACATATTTTGAGATAATTATCTTGATTTTAGTATTTGGGGTATCCGTTGTATTGAATATGGGTACCAATTTCCTATTTAACGGAATATCCTATATCTCCAATCTGGTGGCTTTGATCTTACAGCTTACCTTGTCGCTGGACTATGCGATTATCCTTTTACATAGGTTTATGGAAGAGCGTATGGACAGTGATGCGAAGGAATCTGCTGTACGGGCTTTGTCCAAGGGGATATTGGAGATTCTGTCAAGCTCTATGACGACTATTGCCGGGCTTTGCTCCCTTATTGTCATGACACTGCCTCTGGGGGTGGAAATGGGACTCGCACTTGCCAAGAGCATAGTCTTTAGTTTGCTGACGGTAATATTCTTTATGCCCTCTTTATTGATTATTTTTGATAAACAGCTGCAAAAGACAGTACATAAAAACTTTGTTCCCTCGGTGACAAAGCCCGCCAGAGCCAAGCTCAAGTTCAGAAAACCCATAGCGGCTGTTTTTATTGTAATCATAGCCTTGGCGGGAACGGGGCAATTCTTTAACGAATATTCCTACAATATCAATGGTGCCAAGCGCATAATTGATTCGCAAGACAAGATTGCAGAAGAGTTTGGTTATAAAAACGATTTGGCTATTATCGTGCCCAAAGGAGATTACCAGAAAGAGAGGGAGCTTATAGAATATGTCAAGAGCAAGGATATTGTAAATGACGGAACGGGTCTTGCGTCTATCGAGGCTATGGAGGGCTTGAGGCTTGTTGATTATGTGACCCAAGATCAGCTTATCCAAGCGGGGAGTTCCTATGGGTTTAGTTCGGTTGTTGTTAAATCGCTGTTCAATTTGTATAGAAAACAAAACGATCCCGACAGTCAAACGCCGTCATCTGAATATGCGGTAAGGCTTGTTGACTTAATGGTATTTGCGTCACAAAAAATCCAAGACATGGGCATGCAGGATGGAGAAATCGCCGAGGGCTTAAAGCAAATCACAATGGCGCGGGCGAACTTTGAGAGCCAAAACTACTCTCGACTTGTCTTTAATATCAACAGTCCGACAGAGAGCAAGGAAAGCCTAAAGCTGATAGAAGAGCTTAGCACGGAATTGGGACAATTCTATGACGAATATTATTTGGCAGGGGAAAGCGTGGCATGCTACGATATGGCAAAGACATTCCCAAGAGACAATTTTTTGGTAAGCTTCTTGACCGTTTTATTTGTCTTGACGATACTTTTCTTTACTTTTAAGAACTTTATCCTTCCGCTCATTCTTATACTTGCCATTCAGGGCGGAATGTGGATAAATTTTGTCATTCCTTTCTTATCGTCAAGTCCCATTTCATTTGTCGGATACCTCTTGGTATGTGCCATTCAAATGGGGGCAACCATAGACTATGCCATTATTTTGACCAACCGTTACTTGTCCATCAAGCATTTATATTCCAATAGATTCGATGCCATGGCGAACGCCGAAAACGCAGTCTTCCCTACAATCATCACTTCGGGCACGATTCTGACGGTTTCGGGATTGGCTATGGGGCTGGTGGCTTCGGGGGTTGTGGCGAAAATGGGTATGCTCTTGGGAATAGGTGCCGCTACCTCGGTATTGGTTGTATTGTTGGTCCTGCCTTCTGTGTTATTGGTGTGTGATAAATTAATTGAAAAAATGGATTTTAAGGTTGTATTTCGGCGTCGGAACAATAAGAATAAAGAATGAATAAAAATGCCAAAAAACCGCTGAAATAAGCTTGGATAAAGCTTCTTTTAATTGACAAAGCACAAAAAAAGAGCTATTATATTATAGCGATTACTTAATCGGTTGCGATGGCTAAAGGTCGACTTCTTTTACTCTTAAACACTGTAAAATAGTATTACCAAAAGAACAGTTTTAGCCTGTTCTTTTTTATAAGGAGAGGATATGAAATTATTTGTATTGGTATTAAACCAAACCGAAAAGCTTGGCGATTTAATGCGTGAGTACGCAAAGGAAAAAATTTGCGGTGCTACAATTTTAGAAAGTTCGGGCATGGCTCGGAGTCTTCTTGGCTCGCAAGAGGAAGATATTTCTTTCTTTAATTCAATACGCAAATATTTACGCCATGGAGAGAACGAAAAGACAAAGACGATATTTGCAGTAATCCGCAAAGATCAAGAAGATACTATATTGAATGCCACAAAAAGAGTCATTGACTTTTCTCAACCCGACACCGGGATAATGTTTGTGCTTAATTTAGAATACGCTTTTGGGAAGGGACTGGAAAATTGAGTGTACTTTTATATATAGGCATTATGCTTCTTTGCGGATTGCTTTTTGGAAGATTGACAAAACTGATAGGACTGCCTAATGTCACAGGGTATCTTATCGCTGGGCTGATATTCGGTCCGCATGTCTTGGGAGTATTCAGTCTGGATACGGTAAACAGTATCAATGCCATAGTATCCGAAATAGCGTTGGCGTTTATTGCCTTGTTTATTGGGGCGGAATTTAAGATATCGTTTCTAAAAGAAATAGGCGTCGCGTCCATTGTCATCACTTTGTTTCAGGGGATATTAGCCGGCGTACTGGTTACGCTTGGGCTTATCGCTTTTAAGGTCGATTTGGCGCTTGCTTTGGTGTTTGGCACAATCGCGACGGCGACAGCTCCCGCAGTTACCATAATGATAATTAAACAATACCGCGCCAACGGACCTGTCACCAAAATGCTGTTAAGCGTGGTGGCGCTTGACGACGCGCTGGCGCTTATACTCTTTTTCTTCGCTATCAATGTGGCAAAATCAATGACCACAGGAGCGTTTGATTTATATGCCGCCATTGTGAAACCGTTGATAAGCATAGGAATCTCCGCTCTCATAGGGGTAGGCGCCGCTCTTATATTATTAATTCCTCTTCGCTTTTTTAAGAAAAAGTCCAATCGAATGTGCGCCATTGCGGGCACGATATTCATTGCATCCGCTTTAAGCAATTATTTTGACGCCTCGTCCTTAATGACATGTATGATATTCGGCGGAGTCTTGGTAAATATCTCTAAAGAAGCCGATTCTGTGATAGAACTATCAGAGCTTATGACTCCCATTATACTTATGCTCTTTTTCGTATTGTCGGGCGCATCGCTTGACATCAGGGTTATACCTATGGTCGGCTTAATCGGAATTATTTATATAGTAACCAGAGCCACCGGCAAGATGTTCGGTTCTTGGCTGGGGGCTGTGGTTATGAAAAGCCCTCCTACCGTGAAGAAATATCTTGGACTCACTCTTTTGCCCCAAGCGGGAGTGGCGTTGGGATTGATGATAGTCGCCTCTCAGGCTCTACCTCATTATGCCGAACAAATTCGAACGGTTATATTGGGTTCGGTCTTATTCTATGAGCTTGTAGGCTCTGCACTTTCCAAGATAGCTCTCTCCAAAGCCGGCGAAATTCCAGATTTACCGATAAAGAAAAAAAAGGTAAAGAGAGCTTAATAACATTGCGATAAAAAGGCTTGAATAACTAAAATCAAGCCTTTTTTATTTCTATCCCATAATTTTTTTTAAGATCTAAATAAAGAAAAACCGCCCATAATGAGCGATTTATAATTATTGGAGCTGATGAGCGGATTCGAACCGCCGACCTACGCCTTACCAAGGCGTTGCGCTACCTGCTGTGCCACATCAGCGTATGTTTATTGTTTGAGTTTACGCACTCTATATTATAGTGACCGCTTAAGCCGTTGTCAAGTGAAAAATTATCGATATGCCTTATATAAATTTATCAATCGACAATCCGAAAACAATTAAACTTTAGACAAAAATTGATTTCTTTTCTATAATATAATATAATAAAGTCAAACTATAAATAAGGAGCAATATGACTATGTCTTTAATGATGCAAGAGTTGCTTTACGCCCCCGAGGCGCTTCAAAAGGTTTTGACCACCAATTTGGCGGTTGCAAAAGCAATCGCGGAAAGGGTTCAGAAAGAAAATATTTCACTGATATATACTGCTGCAAGAGGCACCAGCAATAATGCCGCCGCCTATTTCAAATATATCTGTTCTTTGAAAACAGGGATCGCCGTATCCAAGTTCGATATGTCCTTGGCGACAAAATACCAAAAAATGACAAAAGCTCAAAACGCTCTTATCATTGGCATAAGCCAAAGCGGTCAGAGTACGGATGTCATAAAGACCGTTCAAGCCGCTAAAGAAAAAGGGGCGGTTGCGGTGGCGGTCACAAACAATCCAGAATCCGAACTTGCCAAGCTCTCCGATTATCATTTGTTCCTCAATTGCGGCGAGGAAAAAAGTGTAGCCGCCACAAAGACTTTTACACTGCAGGTGGCGAATCTTAGTCTGCTGGCGTCTTTGCTTGCCCAAGAAAAAGAGCCTGATTTTGAAAAGATAAGTAAGGATATGACTTTGTTCTCCCAAAGCCTTTTGGGAGTAAAAGAGCTTGCCGAAAAGACCAAGGATATGGACAATATTATTATACTTTCAAGAGGTGAAATGTTACCCATAGCCGAAGAACTTGGGCTTAAGCTTATGGAGACAAGCTATAAGCTGACAAAGTGCTATTCGGTAGCCGAATTCGCTCACGGACCTTATGCGCTGATCGAAAAGGAAAGGGTTGTTATTATGCTGGCGCCAGACGGAATTTTTAATGAGGACTTTGAGCTTATGGCGTCAAGACTTAAGGGAGACGGGGCAAAAATCATACTTTTTACGGACATTCAAAAAATGTATGACAATCATGACGAGGGCTTTTTAATTCCTTACAAAAAAGATTCGCAGGCGCTTTTGTTTATCAATACCATACAGGCTTTTGCTGCTTATGTAGCTGAGGCTTGCGGCAAAGACCCCGATAAGCCAAGAGGTCTTAAAAAGGTGACTTTGACTATATAGGAGGTAAAAAATGAATATTAAAAGCGTAAAAATCTTGAACAATAATACCAAGATGCCGTTACTGGGACTGGGAGTGTTCCGTTCAGGAGAGAGGACATATCAAGCGGTTAGAGATGCGCTGGAGGTTGGATATAGACATATTGACACCGCTATGATTTATGAAAACGAAGAAGCCGTCGGGCAAGCAATAAAAGATAGCGGCATACCCCGCGAAGAGATTTTTGTCACCACAAAACTATGGAACGACGACATGAGGGCAAGACGGGTTCAAGAGGCTTTTGAAGAGAGCTTAAGAAAGCTGGACACCGATTATGTGGACTTGTATCTTATTCATTGGCCCGTAAAAGAAGAATTTGTAAATTCATATAAAGTCATGGAAAAGCTTTACTTAAAGAAACAAATAAAAGCCATAGGAGTGAGCAATTTTCAGATTCATCACTTGGAAACGCTTATGAAGAATACCGATATTCCTCCCGCCGTCAACCAAATTGAGACACACCCCTATTTGACAAATATTGAAGTGATAAAGTATTGTCAATCGAAAGGCATTGCCTGCGAAGCATGGAGTCCGATAGCCAAGGGTAAAGTGCTGACTGACCCCAAACTCAAGGAATTGGCGGACAAATACGGCAAAACGGAAGCCCAAATAGCACTTAAATGGAATCTTCAGCGTGGGCTTATCATTATTCCCAAATCAGTACATAGACAAAGAATAATTGAAAATTCCCAAATATTCGATTTTGAGTTAAGTCAACAAGACATGGATTTAATCTCATCCTTAAACAGAGATTTAAGAATGGGCTCTCATCCTGATACCTTTAATTTCTGATAGTTTCCCCTCAGCGTTAATAATGCCTGAGGGGGGAATTTCTCTTTAATTTTTTGAGCTTTTTTTAGCGGTATTCATACTTGACATGTGTTCTTGAAACATAGTAATATATATCTGTATAATATTATTATTTAGATAATATTTTAGCAATGTTTTTCTCTTTAAGGAGCGGGAATGGCTAGTCAAAAAAGAATATTAAAGAGCTTTGTATTCATCATCGTTATGGTATTAGCGGCGCTTATCGTCTGCGGTTGTACCACCCAAAGCGTGAGGATAATTTTTGATACCGACGGCGGAGATGAGATTAAACCAATAATAATTTCCCCCGATACCACTTTTGTGCGCTTGCCCGACCCTCCCTCAAAAGAGGGATATGACTTTGCAGGATGGTACTTGAACGAGGAGAGGACCATCGCCTTTAATCCTAGCGAGGTGCCTACCGAGACCATAACTCTATACGCTGCTTGGGAACCCAGAGAATTGACAATTACTTTCAGGGCGAGCATGATTACTCAACCTACTTACGAATACATATACCGAACCATTCCCTATGGTGAGTCCTTAGCCAATTATATGCCTTCAGTGCCTGAAAGAGAGGGATATGAAGGACATTGGGACTTAAATAATATCGATATCAGAAACATCACGGAAAGTTATGTCATAAACGCGGTGTATACCTTAAGAACCTATAACATGACTTTTATTACCGACGAGCAAAAAGAGCCTTATCACATAGTATCGGGTTATATGAACCAAGCTTATGAGATACCCGAAGACCCCGTTAGAGATGGATATTATTTCGGGGGCTGGTACTATGACCCCAACTTTAATACGCCTTATATTTTCCCCGATGTCATGCCCTCCAGCGATGTTACCCTTTACGCATGGTGGGTGAGCCAAAATCAGATTAGGGACTATTATTTATTTGAAAGAGCGGACTATGAAGGCGGAGTGGACAATGCCATAAGAATAATCGATATCACAAGAGCGGCGATTTATCTTACCAATATGCTTGTCCCAGCGCAGATTGACGGTATCCCCGTCAGATACATAGGATATGACACTCCTTATGACCAAATAAACAATAAAGAGGCTTTGGACGCGCATTCTGTCTTCAACACATCGAGTTTAAGGAACATTTTTATTGCAAATACCGTCAAATATATAGGTTCCATGGCTTTTTCTCAAACCAGCGAACTCTCTGTCGTCAGATTTGAAAAGAACTCTCAGCTGACAAAGATATGCGATGCGGCGTTTATGGGCTGCACGAGAATTCAGCAGATTTCCCTGCCGTCGTCTTTAGAAACCATTGGAGACTATGCTTTTGCTTTTGATTCTCAATCAGGCAGGGATATGCTCCTTTCCAAAGTGAATATAGAAAACAACTCCAATCTTTCCCAAATCGGTGAAGGCGCTTTTTCGGGATGCATGATGCTGGAGGAATTCTTCATTCCCCGAAGCATGACTTCAATAAATTATTTGTCTTTCAAGGATGCGAACATAAGGGCGTTTACGGTAGCCGAGAATCATGAACAATTTAGCGACAATGACGGAGTCATTTTCTCATTGGACAATGAGACCTTAATTTATTTCCCCAACAGGGGAGGCATTCATAGAGGAGTAGATTCTTTAGGCAATCCGCTTTTTGAATATGTCGTGCCTATGACCACAAGGTTTATAGGTCCAAATGCTTTTAGAGGGAACATAAATTTAACCAGCGTCACTATCACTTCCATGGTGTCGGTCATTGGAGAGTACGCTTTTTATAATATGCCCAATCTTCAAGGAGTGAATTTCGTAGAAAACTCCCAGCTACAAGTTATTGGGGACTATGCCTTTAGCGGTGCGCATAAAGTAAAAAGAATCGTACTGCCACAAGGCACTCTTGCGACCATAGGGGCTTCAGCTTTTAGTTCCATAGGCGATGAACTTATGGGACTGGAAGAGATCAACTTGTCCGAAGGGCTATGGAATATCGGTCACAGCGCTTTTAAGAATTGCGCATATCTTAGGGATGTGACCATTCCAGCTTCAGTGCAAGTCATTGGAGATTACGCTTTCTATAATTGCAGATATTTGATTGTGGATTTTATCACAGCGGGAAGTCAACTTAACTCAATCGGAGACTATGCTTTTTATAGGAACTTCAGTATAAGGGACATCCTTCTACCCGCTTCTTTGGTCTCTATTGGCGATTACGCCTTTGCCGCGGAAGAGGGTGACAGCATGAACTTGACCACCTTGAATGTGGATATTGATTCTGAGGGCAACAGACTTCTTGAAACAATCGGCGAAGGCGCTTTCTCTAACTGCTCTTCCCTATTGTACTTTACCGTGCCTGAAAAGGTGGAGACGATAGGCGCCAAAGCGTTTTATAACTGCTCTTCCTTAATGATTACTTTCAACCGATATAACAATGTCTTGAAACGGATAGAGCCGTACACTTTTTATAGGAACACCAATTTGACACAAATTGAGTTTCCTTATTCGGTGGAAAGCATAGGCGATTATGCATTTTATGGCTGTGTGAATTTGAACAGCATACAATCGGGTTCAATCTCAAACCCCAGCCTCGTAAAGAGTATCGGCATCTCCGCGTTTGAAAATTGCAGGCAATTGCAGAGCGGACATGAAGAAAATAAAAGACTTCTGTTCCCAATAACCGAAACCGTGGGGGAAAGGGCATTTTTTGATTGTCAATCTCTCACCAATATAACATTGGTGAACAGTCTTGAAACTGTAGGCAAGGAGGCATTTGCCCAATGTATTAACTTGACGGATATCGCTTGGGGTTCTTCGCCGTCTTTGAAGGTTTTGCCTAACAATCTTTTTGAGGGATGCACTTCGTTACAGAACTTTAGAATCGCTTCTTCTATTGAAAGTATTGAGGGCAATCCTTTCAGCAACTGTTCAAGCCTTATAGGGTTTACTGCAGACAGCTCCAACCAATACTATAAAATTGAAGACAATCAGGGCATTAATGTCTTGTATAACAAGTTAGGTGAAAGGACCATAGCTCTTTTCCCGTCTGGCAGATCCGTCGCTTTTCAAATCCCCGCAGATGTGGAGCAGATAGCGCCGTACGCTTTCTACACTTCGAGAATAACTTCTCTTACTTTTGCTGAAGGGGCAGCATTGGACATTGGGGATTACGCTTTTTCAAATAACTCATATCTGACACAAGTTGTGATAAGCAAAAGAGTAAAGACAATTGGAGAGTATGCCTTTAATAATTGTAGATATCTGTCTATGATTACGATTGATCCCGACGAGGACGAAGACAGCAACTTGATAATAGGCGATTATGCTTTTTCACACAACAGCATATCCGAAATAATAATACCCGAAAGAGTGACCATAATTGGAAAGTATGCGTTTTGGGGAAGCTACAATCTTCTTAATATTGAATTTGACCAGTCGGATAGTGAGAAGTCTTTGACAATAGATGACTACGCTTTTTATGAGTGTTCAAGAATAACTCAACTCGTATTCCCTTCACGGCTTGAAGAAATAAAAGACTTTGCCTTTTCATGGTGCGTGGGGTTGAGCGATTTGGTATTTGCGGCAAGCGACACAAAGCTTGAATTGGGAAGATATGTCTTTGATAACTGCCATATGCTGAGAGAGGTTGTCCTACCCAACCGTCTTACGGACATGGGCTCTCATATATTCGCCAACTGCTACAATCTGAAAAGAATGGAATTTGAATCGTTGCAAGGCACTGTTTTTAAGGAAGGCGGCGTGGAAATGGGCGCCAATATCTTTGAAAACTGCAATGAACTAAGAACAGTGGTCATCCCTTCTCATTTTGTAAAGATAGGGGACTATGCCTTTTATGGCTGTCAGAGCATAGAAGATTTGGTCTTCTTAGAGGGCGAGATGGATTTGTCCATAGGAAAATACGCTTTCAGCTATTGTTCAGCGATAGATAAGTTCACAATCCCCGCACGGACAACTTTTATTGACGACTATGCTTTCTATAAAAGCGGTCTGGGAAGCGCTGCGCTGAATGCATTTAAAGACGGCATGAGCGTGATAGCTTATCGGCAAGACTTAATGTTTGAGGACGGAGAAAAGGAATTGATAATAGGTGAATATAGTTTTGCCGACACCAATCTGTTCTATGTATATCTCCCTCAAAGAGTTTCACAGATTCTATCCTACGCCTTTAAGGACAACAGGAATCTCATGCTTTTTGAGTTTTCGGATAACTCCGAGTGTGTCTATATCGGCGAAGGCGCTTTTGAAAATATAGGATATGGAACGATACAAAATTCAAATCTAAATTTTAAGGAGCTTACAGGATACGATAGATACGCTCTTTCCGAAGACATAAGGATATTTGCCTTGCCCGACAGTGTCATAGAGATTGGCGAATATGTTTTCCGCAACTCTTCGGCTCTCAGAGAAATTATCTTAAATGAGGGTCTTGTCACCATATCCCAAGGTGCTTTTTATGGCTGCCGAGGTCTTACCTTTATTACAATACCTTCCACTGTCGAATACATAGGAGACTATGCTTTTTATAACTGTATAAACTTGCAAAATGTCGAGATATCCATTGACGGAGCGTATACCTTGGGAAGTTACAGCTTTTCGGGGTGCAAGAGCCTTACCAGCCTTTCATTAAGAATGGTATCTATGATAGGCGACGCCCCCGCTTATGGGTGCGACAACCTTGAGCTTTTGGAAGTGGACATTCAAAACCCCTACTATAAGACAATGAACAATGTGCTCTACACCAAGAATGTAGAGTACGATTCCCAGCCATACGGGGAAGACCAGTTGCTTATTTTGTATCCAGCCGGAAAACAAGGCTCAACATACTCTATATCAAAGAACACAATAGAGCTTGGAAGCAAGGCTTTTAGCGGAAATAGATTCTTAAAGAGCATACTTATAGATGTGGACGAAACAGGCGGATCGGTGCTTATAATTAGTGAGGACACTTTTGAGAACACGGCACCCGAACTTGAATTCTATGTAGGCGGGGGCATGGAGTATGTATACCGCCAAAATATCATGTGGAGGACTTATACCGAAAGGATAAGGAGCTCTTCTCTATCGGTTGAGAATTTTATTATTGAAATACTTCCCGGCGACAGCGAAAGCTGCCGGATTATTAAGTACATAGGGCTTGCCGAAGCAGGCGACAATCTGGTCATTCCCTCGACCATAAGAGGTCTGAGAGTAAAGGAAATAGGTCAGAACGCCTTTAGCTACAACGCCATATTGAAAACGGTCAGAATCCCACAAGGCGTAACTAAGATAGCTGATAGAGCTTTCTATAACAACGTCTCTTTGGAAAGGGTAATCATAAGTGACAGCGTCCAACATATAGGGGAACATGCGTTTTATGGCTGTTCATCCTTAATCGATGTGCAATTGGGCGATAACAGCCTTTTGACAACCATATCCAATTATGCATTCCAAAACTGCGTTTCCCTTGAGACAATACGCTTGCCTTGGAGGCTAAGGACAATAGGCATGTACTCTTTCGCAGGCAGTAAAGACAATCAAATGGCGCTTAAGGAAATAACTTTTAGAAAATCACTTGATAATGAAATAAGCCTATTGGAGTCTATCGGAAATTATGCGTTTCAATATTGTTCTCAATTAAGCACCATTACCCTTCCCGATAGCGTGACTCATCTTGGAACAAGAATTTTTAACCATTGCTCATCGCTAACAAGCGTTGTGGTGGAAAGAGGTGTGAATCAGTCTTTGACTCAATTACAGAACAATGATGTCTTTGCCAACACGCCCAAAGAATTGATGATTTATGTATATGACGCCATAAAGCATGAGTACATAAAAGCAAGGTATTGGCGAAATCTGGCGGAAAAGATAGATTCTATTGAGACATTAAGGGACGAATATTCAATTGAAATAATTAATAAAGCATACCATGCGGTAAATATTGTAGACTATCTTGGGGTGTTAAATCAAAGCACCTCAGAATTCGAGGACTTAAGAGAGGAATTGAAGCTTCCCGAGACCTTAAATAAAAAACCCTTGGGGTATGCAGACTATGAACAAAAAACTTTCACTCATTTTATAAACGACTTTGATTATACTTTAGAGTTCAAGTCATATCAGACAAATAATTTAAGACCCATACTCTTATATGACGAATTGGGCAGAGAACATACCGTTATGGTCGAGGATGTGGTTTTTGTATTGGAGGGAGTAAGGATTCTTAAATATCTTGGGGCTGAAAGAAACATCTCTCTTCCTGCCGAACTTCAAGGTCTGCCGGTGCTGGAGATAGGCGGATATAGCTTTAATTATAAATTAAACAGCATCCAAATACCCGAAGGAGTCTTGGAAATAGGGGACAACGCTTTTAGATATTCGTCTTCTCTTGCCTCAGTTAATCTTCCGTTGAGCTTAATTCGAATAGGAAACTACGCTTTTTATGACACCAATATAAGTAATCTCGTTTTCTCTAACAACACCATTGAAGCCTTGAATTCAAGCAGGCTTAGGGAGATAGGCAACTATGCTTTTTATTCCAATACTCTGCTTGGTCAAGTGACGGTGCCGCCTTTGGTTGACAGAATAGGCGACTACGCTTTTGGGTCTGACGGCAAAAGAATGCAATTGGAAGATGTGAAGTTCTTGGGAGAGGAAATGATAGAGATCGGAAGATTCGCTTTTGCCAAGACCAATATAAGGACAATTACTCTTCCCTCAAGGCTGGAGAACATAAAAGACGGCGTGTTCAAGGATTGTGAATACCTTGTATCCGTTTATATGAATGACGACAGCGATACCAGCCGCATAGTGAATTTAGAAAACCAAGCCACCAGCTTGTTTGAAAATTGTGATTTTGTCAAAGTCTATGTTATGGACAACAAGCTTGCTTATTATAGAAACAATGAAAACTGGTCAAGATACGGTTCACGAATTTTGAGCTGGGACAGCATGTATGACGATTTTGTAATAAGCATTATTGACTCCACGAACATGATTGCGGAACTGGTACACTATCTTGGCGAAAATAAAGATGTGGTCATACCTCCAATGATTGGGAACTATACAATTAAGAGCATAGGCACTTATGTCTTTGATTATACAATAGACAGCGTGACTATACCCAATACGGTAGAGACTATTAGAAATTATGCTTTCTATAAGAGCAGCATTTCGCAAGTGATTTTTGAAAGCGGGTCCAATTTGAACACAATAGAGCAATATGCTTTTTATGGAACTGGTTTAGAGTCGATTGTCATTCCCTCTTCGGTTGGCAACATCAACAACCACGCCTTTGCGAACACTCCCTTAAGCTCTATTGAATTTGAGGATATTGACTCTTTGCCCGACCAAGACATTCCCGCCTTGATTTTGGCAAGTTACTGTTTCAGCGAAAACCATAATCTTGAAGAAATCCAACTGCCGTCAAGACTTTATCAAATCCAAGAATACGCTTTTTATAACAATGAAAACCTTAGGGAAGTGATTTTCTATGACGGTATATTGACAGTCATTGAGAATTTTGCGTTCGCCAAATGTTCAAGTCTTATCGAGATAGTTATCCCATACAGCGTGGAGGCGCTTTATAACGGGGTATTCTCAGAATGCACAAGCCTATCCGAAGTTTACATAATGAGGGGAAGAGATTCCAGCTCCAGTCCGACGGTGCCGCTCACTACTGCGGGGGCGGGATTGTTCAACAATGTAAACAATCCTTTCTTAAAAATCTATGTACCAAGATATAGCTTGGACGGATATAGGACTATGGAGAACTGGAGGGTATATGCGGGCTATAATGAGGGTGGAGTTCCAGACCCGCTAGTCTATCCTGATTATATTATTCCCAATCTGATAAGCGGAGACTATGCCTATACGATACTTGACGGCGGAAGTATACAATTGAATAAATACAGGGGAGAGGAAGTCCAATTAGTTATACCTGCCCAAATGGAGATAGGCGGAGTTAGTTATAGTGTAAAATCTATCGGCAGGCATTTTGGAAATCCCTTTATAAAGAGCGTAAGGTTAGAGGCGGGATACGACCAAAAAATAAACATGTTCGGCTTTAGCGACTGTGTTTCCCTTGAAAGGGTGGTTTTGCCTAACACCATAAGGGATACAGGCATTGGGGAATATGCGTTCAGAAATTGCTATAATTTAAGAACTATAAACCTGCCTGCAGATATAACCGAAATATTGCAAGGCACATTCCAGTCCTGCGTATCTTTGAAAGAAATAGATATTCCATATAATGTACAATTCATAAGGGCGTTTGCGTTTAACGGCTGTTCATCCCTCAACAGGGTTTATATCACCAGAGACCGTGTGGAAGGGGGAAGCAGCATGTTTATGAACACTCCGTCGGCTTTGAGGGTGCTTGTCAATCCCAATCACTTAAGCGACTATCGGACCAGAACGCTGTGGGCGGAAATGGGCAACCAAATCATCCCCAATACTACCCTTTATGGTAGTTATGCGATAGAGGAACTTCAAAATCAAAGGATAAGAATTTTGCAGTTTACAGGCAATACCAAAGCCGTCTATATCCCAGAGTATATTCAGGGCAAGAGGGTGTATGAGATTGTCAGCCATGCTTTTGTGGATTCTGTCGAAACAATTTATCTGCCTGAGGGCTCCGAGATTATATACTCTAACGACATTGCTGATAAAATAGTGTTCATTTAAGTTTTTATAAAAAAAGCAAAAAGCCGACAGACCAAAGAGCTTGTCGGCTTTTTTTGGGAAGAAAAAGTATATCAAATAAGCATTTGTCCTTCGTCATCCACTACCATAAGGATTTTTTCCTCTTCCATAGTATCCACATTGACATAGACAATATAGGTGTTATTGTTCTTTTTCACCACATATTCCTTAGTCAGTACTTCGCTGTTCCATTCAGTGGGAATTAAAGCAAAAGTCTCTTTTATTACAGTCACTTCGTCGCTTGGGGTATAGTCAAAATCTTCGGGAATCTCAAGTTCCCTTTGCTTATGGCTATAAATATAATTTCGGCTTTCCACCCCAATAATCTCTCCGTTATCTGCGGCTACTTTTATTTTGATGAGGTCGGGATAGATTACTATATCGTTTTGGGTATAAGCAAAATTTATATACATTGTGGAATGATTGTTGGTTACCCACACAGGTTCCATATTCTGATAACCTATATTTTTAATAAATTCTTTTGCCTTTTCCACGCACTCCTCTTCGCTAAGGTTGGGGTCTTGTACAGTTTTATAGCTGTCATACAAGAGCAGTTTCGCCCCTTGTTTTGTGAGCTGCACGCTGCCCGAAAGACCTTTAGCGGATATTTCGTATAGATAAGAGGGAATAGTACCTTTTACTTCAGTGATGAATTCTATCTTCAAGTTGTCGTGAGGAAAATAGTCTTGAAGCATTTCTTGCGCCTCTTGTTGGGTATAATTCTTTAGCCCCTTCAAAGCCAAGGGCCTTCTTTCATTTATACCTTCGGTGAAAGGTCCGTCATATAGCAGATGCGGATAATCCACGGTGGTATGGTTCATCTTATGATACGCCTTAGCCAAGTAGTTTACTTCTTGTCCCATAGACCCAAGAATGCGCCCTCCGCTTAACAGCTCGTCCTGTACGGATACAAGGTTGTTCTTGAGTTCTTTTATGAGCAGAGAAAAGCTCTCCAGATTTTGATTTTCCTCATCGGATAGCTTATGCTTTTCTAATTTGTTGGCTAAAGAGTTGCAGTAGTCGCCCATTTGGTTTAAGAATTTTATTACTTGGTCTATGGATTCACTGTCCGTACTCAATTGTGAAAGATTGCTCTCCGTCAGTTCGCATTCCCGCCAGATATCGTTTAGTATCTTTTTCTGCATATTTTCCCCTTCGGCTATGGACAGCTTTTCTAAGTTGGTTTCGATATTAAATAGCGATGCCATAGTGTCATAATAGGATTTCTCATAGACATTTTCCAAATCGATGCGCAGCTGGTTTTGTCTTTCTACCGCTAAGGCTAAGGCTGTGGATAGACCTGCTATGACCAAAACCGCCACCGCATAAGTTATTATTTTAATTATCTTCTTTCTTTTTTCCATGACTTAACTCCTTAAGTGCAAAATACATGTCTGCCTATGGTCAAATGAATAGGTCTTGACCTTATCCATTGATTGGTGGCAGTGGCGGGATTGTAATAATAAATGCATCCATTGGTGGGGTCCCAGCCGTTTAAGGCGTCTCTTGCTGCCCTTATGGCAGTATCGTTTGGCTGTAGGTTTATCTGTCCGTCCGCAACGACGGTAAAAGCGTGCGGCTGGTAGATTACGCCTGCTATGGTGTTGGGGAAGTTGGGGTTCTTGACCCTGTTTAAGATGACCGCGCCTATGGCGACTTGACCGATATAAGGCTCTCCTCTTGCCTCGCCATAGATACACCGAGCAAGCAGATTGACATCGCTGGAATAAGATGACGAGGAATTGGCATGCAATCTGATTCCTATGGCGGCGGCGGTCTGGCGTCCCACTATGCCGTCTACCGCAAGCCCGTTCACTCTTTGAAAATATCTGACCGCTTGCTCTGTCTTTGGACCAAATATGCCGTCCACGCCTCCCGTATAGTATCCCCACCGCTTAAGACGGCTTTGAATCTCACGGACGGTAGCACCTGTGCTTCCCCTGCGTATAAGCTGAGCTTCCGCTTGTTCTTCTACAAAGATATCCGTGTAGAGAAAAAGCGTCGTTGCTCCGATAGCGGCCAAAAGAAATATGCACACGCACATAAGAAAAAGCTCTTTCAAATTCTTCTTTTTGCCTTTTGCATCATTCATACTCATGTTTTCCTTTTCATAAGATAATTCAGTTCGCATTATTAATTATTTCCATAATTATAGATTTATACCTTATCTCATTGCCGTCAGACGGTATAAAGCATAACGGCGGAAAAGCGACGCACCACCAATTGTCACCTTGTCCTTTGCCCAATGTGATTATTACTGCCTCATAAACTCCCTTTTCAAAGACAATATCGTCATAGACCCTTGCTGGGAATTCTTGAAGCTTGATTTCCATTTTTGCTAAGTAGTCCGCGTGCTTTTTCTCAAGCGTTTGATTTGATAGTGATAAGAGTTGTTCTTCGTTGTCCTTGATTATTCTCTTGGCTTGATTTTTGTCTTTGGCGTCTTTCAATGCTTCACTAAGTTTTTCGACAATACAGTCTTTTACTTCGTGCTTGATATCTTGGTCAAGTCGGGAATTGCTATTGGCTATGATATGGATTCTTAAGATATCATTATCGGCTTTTTTTTGGCAACCGCAAAAAAGGTTTATCGATGCGGCAATTAAAATAAAGGCCATGAGGACACAGACAAGCTTTTTCATATCGAATATTATTGTCAGATCTACAGCGCCTTAAACAAAAAATCGCAAGGAGTTTTTAAAAAAAATTATTTTGTTAAGAATGATATTATGAACGAATTCTTAGAAATAGTATTAAGAGGCGTTATTGCCGTGGTGTATTTGTTTTTGATTACCAAAGCTTTGGGAGCCAAACAAATATCTCAACTGAATTTCTATGATTATATAGTGGGTATTACGATAGGCTCTATTGCGGCGACGCTATGCGTAGACCCGAAGCTCAATATACTCTATTCGCTTGTCGCCATGTCGATATTCGCAGGAAGTGACCTAATTATGAGCTTATTGAGCAGAAAGACGATTTGGGGAAGAAGAATACTCAACGGCAGACCTTTGGTGCTTGTGGACAATGGGAAAATTCTTTATGACGGACTCAAGAAATCACAGCTGAATATAAGTGATTTGTTAAGGGAATTGAGAATAAAGGATTATTTCAATATTGCCGATGTGGGCTATATAATTTATGAAACCAACGGCAAATTAAGCATTCTTCCCAAGGACCACAAAAGACCCGTTGTGGCGGAAGATGTGGGTGCTGTAAAGTCCACGCCCAGTATATTCGCCAATGTGATTATTGACGGCAAAGTTATGGAAAGCAATTTAGGTGCTATGAACAAGGATAGAGATTGGCTTATGCGCCAGCTCAAAATTCAGAACATGGATATAGAGGATGTGCTCCTTGGCACGCTTGACGAAAAAGGAGAGCTCTCCTTCTACCAAAAAAACCCTACGGAAAAGCTGGGGAGAAGTCTCTTTCAATGAATTATTGAATTTTCTGCATTTGAACTATTGCAGGGTAGACATCTAATATATATATTCCCTCTATTTCGTCATAATAGAAATATACTTTTTGCAAAGTGTCGTATATCTTATAAAGTATGTGACACTGTTCTTGATAATAGAATACTTTTGCCTCGTATTCCCAATCGGGATAGTTTTCAGACTTATACATTAAAAGTGCGGTGTGGTTAGCGGATATAGTTACTTGAATGTCAACAATCAGGTTTTCTCCCTCAGGGACTTCAAATATGTGCTGACCTTCAAATACTCCGTTATAGTGTTGTGGTATATCTTGATTCAGCGCTATCAAGTCGTCCATATCAATTGTTATCAAATGGCAAAGGTCATCTGGGTATCTTTGGATATAGAATAAGAAATTATTTTCAATCACAGCGTCCACTATCTGGTTATTATAAAGAACATAGTCTTCGTAAATCTCTATAAAGTCATAATCGTTATCCTCTTTGGGGTAGGCAAAATATGGGAAAATAACATTGTATACGGGCTTCTTTAGAGAAATAAGAACGCCGTCAATATAAAGAGATATGACGCTGTCTTGGACGGCTATTTCATTGCCGTTTTCGTCCCTGAAGCCGTTTTCGTCCCAAAAATAATAGAATAGGATATAACGGTCACCCCTATGGTATATGTTCATTTTTGTGATTTGATAGGTTCCGTCCGCATAGAATTCCACGGTGGTTATACTCTCTGATTGCGAGTCATAGTGGTAATAAAAGCCTTCTATGGTATTCTCGGGAGGCGTTATAGCGTCGCTTATGTACTTTGCTTTGGCTCTTATTTCAAGAATATAATTATTGGTCAAATAGTTCTTATCCATAAGAATACTTGTGTCTTCAACCGTCCAGCCTACAAAAATATGGTGGTCTTTGGTTGCGAAGATAAAATCAGTAAGAGTGTCGTCGGGGTCGGAAAATATTAATTCATAATACTGCGTTACATACACATATTGATATTCAATATTGTATTGTGTAACTCCGTCCATGGCGTCATAGTATATTTTTACAAGCCTAAACGGATGTGGATAGAGCCTTAAGAAATTGTTTTCTACCTTGTCATAATCTAATTCTCCATAGATATCATACATTTCTTTATAAATATTATCATCAAGATACCAATAATAAGAGAATACTTCATCATTATAAGGTATCCTATCACCGACTATTGTATATAATCCCAAAGAGCCGAACTCTATGATAGTGACATTTTGGTCGGTCTTTGTGAACACAGTATTTTTATAGATAAGCTGACCGTGCTCAAAGATAAGCTCTTCATCTAAAATAAATACAGCCTCGTCAATAACCGTATAGCTATATTCAAAGAATTTTTCTTCAAAGTTAAATGTTACAAGTCCGTTTTGATAAAAATGTAAAATCATTCGTTCGGCATACCATTTCCCAATAATTGGATGCTCAAAGTCCTTTTCTTCCGTCCATTTGGCATATAGATTCACAGGTCTTCCCATATTGACTGCATATTGGACGGATGCTTTTTGTGAAAGCTGTTCATTTACATACCAGCCCTCAAAAAGGTATCCCTCTTTTGGGGGAGGCGACCATAAGATATAAGATATGTCGCCATAATCAATATTTTCGGCTTTAATCAAGCCGTCATAATGATAGTATATGGGATATGTAAAGTAGCTGTAACTTAATTCAAAAGTCAAGTCTTCGGTAATAGGGCTGTCAAAGCTGAATGACGGGTGCTCTATGCACCGCCATTCTCCGCTGGCGCCGTGTATTGATTCAATTTCGGGTATAAGGAGAAGTATCCGTCCGTTGTTTACATATAGGGTATGAAGTAGTATTTGGTCTTGAGAATAGAATCTCAGCGTATGAATAGGTATCTCGGATGTCTCAATAGCTATGACTATATTCTCTTCAATTTGTCCAAGGGCGTATAATCCGTTATCGGCTGTGAGCTCTAAATCATTTGCCAAAACCCTTAGGATATCTTTTTGAGTATCTATTAGAAAGTCAATACTCTCTCCATAGTCTATGGTTATGATACCCGAATGCGGTTCATTGTCTATATAAAAGCCAACGCCGTCGATATCGGGAAAGGATATTTGGCAGAAGAGTTTCTCCCATAGGGCAATTAGCATTGTGTTCTGATAAAGGGGGATGTTCTTGTTTATTTCGATAAGGTCTTGGGGCAGATTTTCGGGGTCAAAGTATTCGGGAGCGTAGTCGCTTGAGGTATACCAGCCCAAGAACTTATAGCCGTATCTTTCTTTTATGTCCAAATCAACCAGCGATGTTCCCGCTTGAACTTCTTTTTCCTCGCCGTCAATTATATCAAAGTCGCCTTCAAGCTCTCCGCCGTTTGCGAATACGGTTATTTTTATTGTGGTGTCAAAAATTAAGAAGTAGCTTCCGCCTCTTGTTATCGGCGTATAGATGTCGGCATCGTACAGCTTGTTGCCATAACGGAAATTATGGTTCATTTCGTTTTGCAATTCTTCGGGGATTTGAGGGTTTAACAGCTCTTCAATTATGGCGGGGTCTAAGTCTTGAGAATTTTCTATAATATCTTTTAATATAGAGCCGTATTCCACATCCTCTAAAGTTATGATTATATTGTTGTCCCAGTCAAAAAAGGTTATATCATAGGTAAAAGGCTGATAGATTGCATATACTTCTATATCGTTTTTAATTTTTGTTAAATCCTTGTCTTCCCAGCCTATAACATAATACCCTTCAAAGGGATAGGGCTCAGGGATTAGTGAAGGCGATAAATCGGTGTCGTAGACAACCTCCACAGTTTCAATAAAAATCTGTTCTACGGGCTTTTCAATTTTGGAAATAAAGGAGACCTTTTTCATAATATCGGTATATACCGCGTTGACAATCAAATCTTGGGTTATATTCTCAAAATTTTCTATATCCCAATGGGCTGATTTTCCTTCCTTTTGTGGAACTGAGGGGATATCCTCAAGCGTTTGGTTGTACTTGACTTTTCTTATGATGTCTTGAAAACCCTCTGCTTTGAATACAATGGTAAGCTCTTTTATGGAATATATGGCGTTGACAGTTATGTCCGAAGTGATTGAGCTTAAGCCGACATCCTCCCATTTTCCGTCATAGCCTTGCTTTGCGGGAACGGCGGGGATATCTTTCAAGGCGTCTCCGAAAGCTACTTTTCTTGTGATATCTTCAAACCCCTCCGCCTTAAAGGTGACGGTATAAGTATTTCTTATGTATTTGGCGTAGAGGTTGAGTCCGTTTTTCAAATCAGAGGTCTTGAATTTTTGAGTGAGATTTTTGTCAATGTACCAGCCTTCAAAAGTATGACCTTTCTTTTCTGGAGGGGTGATTTCCGGGAAAGTTTCTTTGTCCCATGAAATGGATTGAATAAGCTCCTCCCCGTCATAAAAATTGAGTATGATATCATCTTTTTGACAGGCGGCAAAAGAAAATAAAGCCAATATAATAAGTATTGCGATTAAGATTTTTTTCATATAAAGCCTTCTTTTCAAAATTTTGGTACAATCCAAGTATAGCATCTAAGAGAGAATTCCGTCAATATAAGTTATCTTTAATATAACTTAATATTTGCCTCTTGACTTGGTATTGAATGCCATTGTATAATGTTCATAGTAATTTTAAATTAAGGAGATTGGTATTTCAATGAATAAAGTTAAAAGAAAGCTTTCTAATTACCGAAGAATGAAAACAATTTCCTATCTGATTGGGTTTCCTCTACTTATCGTCATGGTGTTTGTCTGTTCCATATCCTTTATTGGACAGAGCGCTTTTGAGGACACATGGTGGTACGGGGTAGCTGCCGTAGCCGCTCTTTGGGTCGTGGTCACCCTTCTTCAGATAGTATTTTCCTTATTTGCCAAAGGGTGGAAAGCAAGGACTATGTTCACGCTGATTGTCGCAGTTGGGCTGGTCTTGGCAAGCGCCATTGTCTTTGACGCCTATATGGGTAAAGAATTTGAGAAATTGGAAAAAGAAAACCAAGAGTATGGTGTCACAATCGAGAACTATGAATATCAAATAAACTGGTTCTCTACGATGACGACGGGCAAGAAAAGCATGACCAAAAAGTTCAACGACAGCGTTTTTGACTTTTTGAAAACTTATCATATCGACTACAAGGCGGATAATTACGGCGACGAAAATACCGACCTTTCAGAAATTGTCTATAATCAAGAGGACGATGCTTGGTACAGCCCCAATGGCATGTTTGCGGACGGTTACATATTCGGCATAAAACAAGCCTTGAATGTGTTGATAACCTATCATGAACAGCAAGATTACTTTAAGGCCCAGGGCAAGGACGCCGATGAAGAATTGCAAAAAGCCCTTACGGCGCTTGAAAACAATGCTTCATCCGAATGGAACAAATACAAACAGACCGCGGAGTACAAAAAAGCCTATGGTGAAAACGGCGAAGCCTATAAGTATATGCTCACTTTAGACAGGCTGGACGCTATATTGGGCGCTCTGGGAAGAGAACTGGAAGATAGTGTTGGGGGCTTGGGACCCATACTTAGTTGGGTGGGATTAGAAGAATACGCCGCATTATTGTCTTATATAAACGAAGATTTGGATGTAGATACCATAGTTACGGTTATCAATACAATGGGACTTTTTGAAGAACCCATAACGAGAGATACCCTTGCGGAATTGCTTAAGGGATTCTCATTCTACCAATCTCCTCAAGCAAAGCCCATATTTGAGTTCATTGAAGACGAAAACCTTAAGGAATATGCCTATGTCAATTATTACGCCACCGTTCACGGAGCCAAAATAGGTTCTGTGCTTATCGGACCCAAAATTGGCCATGTGGATATGAACAATTCGGGCTTCCCCGAAGATATGGGATATACTCTTGAAGAGCTATATCAGTTAAGAACCGAGATTTCTTACAAACCGCAATTTTATCCTCTTTTTGCGGCAAGAAGATATCTATATGTGTTTGCCGGCGTTATCGGCTTGAGCACAGTTCTTGCCTATCACTTTGCAAGAAAGGAAAAAGAGCTGTTTGCGACTTTGACAATGGAGGGTAATTAAGATGAAAAAGTTTTTGCAAATATTGCTTCATTTAGCCGGCTTTCCGTTGCTCATAGCTTTGGTGGTGCTTGAAAGTCTTCATATCATAGAATCAGGTCTTAGTTATGGCGTGATGGTTTTTGTGGGCGTAATAGTTACCGTTGTTATGGCGATAATATACTATTTGGTATTCGGCATAATGGCGAAAAGAAAGAAAAAGAGCATATACAGGCAGACTATCGTATCGATTTTAGTCGCATTTATCTGTCTTGGCGGTCTATGGATTGCGGCGGATGTGTTTCTTCCCGACTTTTTGGATGACGCCACCAGCGGCACAATCTTCTATGAAGACCTTGCCGATGACTTCAATTCAAGAGCCGATGTCAATAAAGAGCTGTTGGAAGAGTACATAAACCGCAATGTGGACAACGGCAACCTTAAGACATTGTCCCGCCAGCAGTATTTGGATGAAGGGGCAAGGAATCAAGAGGTCATGGACTTATTGAAAAAGCACTTTGAAAGCATAGATATGGATGGATATGCCACCTTTGTGGGTCCATGGATAGATATGGCGGACGATGAAAGGCTGACCATACCCACGCTTATTCACTTGATAATAAATCAAAGAGAGACCCAAGACAAGCCCTTCCCGTCAAGGGGCGAAGACGGCGTTATGGTTAATGACCCGGTATTGTGGTCTATACTTGACATGCTTGGCGAGCCTATGGAATTTGACCTTGGACCCGACGGCATGGGGGTCATACCCCCACAATATTTGGGCACATTGAATCTCATGCAAAGCTTCATAAACGAGCTTTTGGCTTCGGTTACTAACGCCATAGAAGACGAGGCTGTGGTAGGCTCTCCCATTTACATTATGCTGAACAACGGCACGGTACTGACGCTGACGCCGTCCAACGAATCCAGAGGTGTTTTGAAATATATGAGCATGGCATGGTTGGACAGCAATGATTTGATATTCGCCATCACAGCGTTTATGGCAGTAAGAAGGCTCTTTCTCATATTCGCGGGCGTATTGGTGGTCACCACATTTGCGATAGGGCTTTTGAGAGACGACAGCAAAGAAGAAAAGAAAAAAGCTGTTAAGGACAGACCTCTTTCGGATACCGAGCTTTCGGTTCTGGACAGAGACAACCTAAAGGTTGAATATTTCAGACCCTATGACCCCAGCCAGATTGTCATTACTCAAAGCCTAAACAAGCTGGACTTCAACAAAATGAACACCCAGCTCTTATACGATTCGCAATACAAAGTCACCAAACAATATTCGGATGAGGAGTTCATAAAGTAAATAAATAACAAAATTTCCAAAAAGCCCCTATAACTTAGGGGCTTTTTGGTTTATAATAAAGATATTATGCCATATAAGAGACGGTTCACATGAATTTTTTATCAAAGATGACAAAAGAAAAAAAGACCATATTTTTGTTAATAATAAGCGTACTCATGGTTGGCGCCATTATCGGCATGGTTTTTTTGGGTATCTTTCTTTATAGACGCTATACCCCCAATGTGAGGTTTGCCTACGCCGAACAGACTTGGGAAAAGGCGGATAGAAAAAAAGCTTATGACGACATAGCTGTCGATTTTCACCTTGGACATGCTGAGAATACACTGGATTTACTTTTGACAATAGAGGGGAACAGAGTGTATAATGGGAATGATATTTCTGCCGATTACCAAATAAATCTCCTTGGCGTATATGAAGGGCTGACCCCTACAATATTGTCTTTAGACGCCGATATCGACATTAAAGACGATTTGGCATCCATTAAAGTGACCAAGAAAGAAGGTTTAATGGATGTCAATGACATGTTCATTGAACTGTCCAATGAGCAATATCAGGATATAGACCTGAACTTAAACAGCATTATGCTATACGATACCCAAAGGTTGTCGATTGCTGAAAGCGGCAATTTTTATATTGAAGGCAGAAAAGCTTTTGATAATATTATCAGTGCCTTGTCTATGATAATGAAAGACTATATCGACATAGACATTTGGAATTTTTTAGACAACAAGACAAACTTCAGCAGAGTCAAAGGGGATGTGTATTATCAAGGAGCTTTTTTTGTGGAAAAGATAAAATCTTCCCAAAACATCTCTTTCTATATGCCATGGCAGGAACTTGACCAAATAGTGGAAGAAGTCTCCGACAGCATACCGCCCAACATTTTGGAGATTTATCAAAACAAGAAGATTGAAATCGAAGTGCCGGTACTGGGAAATATCACAATAGACCTAAAAAACTATATGCCCGAAGGAATGCTGGCGAATATAAGAATAATAACAGAAACACGATACCAAATACTATAATAAGGAGTTAGCTTGATAAAGAATCTTAGAAAAAAACTTAAAGAATCCATATTTGCGGTACTACCTATAACAATAATAGTGCTGATCATCAATTTTGCTTTTCTAAGACTGGAGTGGTCTTTAATAATATTGTTTTTAAGCGGTGCTTTTTTGCTTATTATTGGGATGAGTCTTTTCGCTCTGGGTTCGGATATGGCGATGATACCCATGGGCGAGAGCATGTCCGCCAAGTTATCTGAAACCAACAAGCTATGGATAATCATCCCCGTATTTTTTCTTATGGGATTTATTATCACAATAGCTGAACCCGACCTTCAAGTACTTGCCGATCAGGTTTATGCTGTGCCGAACACCGTGCTTATCGTCAGTATCGCCGTGGGAGTAGGTACGGTTTTGGTTTTGTTTGTTATGAAGATATTCTTTAAGATAAAGATGAAGTATATCTTGCTCTTCTCTTATGCGCTTATTTTTATTCTTTCAATATTCGTCAATAAGGACTTTTTGGCTGTGGCGTTTGATTCGGGGGGCGTGGCGACAGGACCAATAATCGTGCCGTTCGCTATGGCGTTGGGAATAGGTCTTGCCACAGTTAGGAGCGGAAAAACCAGCAATGAGGACAGCTTTGGAATGGTGGCACTTTGCGTGGTGGGACCTGTGCTTGCGATTATGATATTGGGTTTATTTTATAATCCGCAAAGCCATGTGGATATGGGCTTTGTTCCTGAAATTGACGGCTTTTCAGGCGTGGTTAAGGAGTATTTGAAAGCTTTTCCCACATATTTTATGCAAGTGGGGATAGCCCTTTTGCCTATCTTGCTTTGTTTTGTGGTGTTTCAAATAGTGCTGCTAAAGTTCCCCAAAGTCTCGATTATTAGGATAATAATAGGCGTTATATACACACATTTGGGACTTACCATATTCCTTACCGGTGTGAATGTCGGGTTTTTGACTGCAGGAAAATTGATAGGCGGAATGCTCGCAGCAAAGAGCTATAATTGGATTCTTGTCCCCATAGGTATGGTCATTGGAGCGGTGGTGGTCTTGGCGGAGCCGACCGTACATATCTTGACCAATCAAGTGGAAGAAATCACTGGCGGCGCTCTGTCCAGAAAAGCCATGATTGTGGCGCTTACGGTGGGGGTGGCGTTTTCGGTAGGGATATCTATGCTAAGGGTGCTTACGGGTATCAGCCTGCTTTATTTTTTAATTCCCGGCTATGCCTTAGCTTTGACACTTAGCTTTTTTGTTCCTCCAATCTTTACTCCAGTCGCTTTCGACTCAGGAGGAGTGGCGTCGGGACCTATTTCCGTCACCTTTGTCCTGCCCTTGGCTGTGGGCGCAAGCCTTGCCTTGGGAGGGGACATATTAAGAGACGCTTTTGGTGCGGTGGCTTTGACGACAATGGCTCCTCCAGTGACGGTGCAGCTGTTCGGTTTGGTATATAAGCTTAAGTTAGCAAAAGTCAGCCTAAGACAAGAAGAAAAGGAATATACTCAAGGCGCAGAACCCATGGACACAGGCAAAGAACCTGTGGACATAGACACAGAGTATGTGGATATAGATGTAGTAGAAGAATAATTTGAGGTAAGGAGTAAAATATGGAAAACATTTGCCAGCCTAAGCCTGTCAAGATGTTAATGGTCATCGTAGACAGAGGAAAGGGCAAAAAAATTATTAAGATGCTCAATGATTTTGGCTTGGGGTACACATTCGCCGCTTATGGCACGGGAACTGCATCCACAGAGATAAGGACTTATTTTGGACTTGAAGAGTCTCAGCGGGATATTGTCTTCGGCATAGTGCCTCAAGAAAAGTCAAAAGACATTATGGATTTATTAAATGAGAAACTAAAATTGAGAAAGCCCAATACGGGGATTGCTTTTACTATACCCATAAAGTGCGTTTCCAGTATGTTGGCTTTGAAATACATGCTGGAGCAGTGAGGTGAAGATATGAACAAGCATTCATTAATTATAGCGATTGTCAACAGAGGCTTTGCGGAGACAGCTATGGAGGCGGCTAAGAGCCATGGAGCAAGGGGCGGCACAATTGTTCACGCCCGAGGCACAAGTACAAAGGAAACGGAAAAGTTCCTGGGCATAACTATAGAGCCTGAAAAAGACCTTTTGTTGATACTCATAGGCGACGACAGAAAAAAAGCCGTTATGAAAGCCATAGATGAAAAAATCGATATGAAAGTTATCGGCAGAGGCATAATCTTTTCCTTGCCTGTTGATGAAGTAATCGGCACTATAAATTCACAAAAGCCTGAAGATAATTAAGAGTTTAAGAGCTTTTCAACCGCTGTTTCTTTGTCTGCGGATAAAGACAATAATTTCATAAGCTTACTACTATTTCGGGTATCCTGCCAAAGAATGCCGCCTATTAATTTATCATCTTCAAAGGACAATAATTTATAAGAATTCTTATCCGAGAATGTTTTGGTATCCCCGCTGTGAACATTGCCCGCAGAAAAGAATGTGACGCCTAAACCCGAAAAAGCTGTGGCGAACGGAACAACGCTGTACTTTATCATTTCCCCCGTCATATTGGCGCCCGCACACTTTCCTTGCGCCGAGCTGATTATCCAAAGCCCTCCGGGCTTGCCTTTATATTCGGCGCAGTCTCCCGCACAATAAACATAGGGATCGGACGACCTCATATAGTCGTCTACCACAATAGCCTTGCCTACTTGTATATCGGCGTCTAAGGCAAGGGAGGTATTGGCTCTCACGCCCATGCTGACTATCATAAAGTCTGGGAAAAGCGTCATACCATTATCCAAGACAACGCTGTCTTTCTTTATCTCTTTGACGGTTGAATTCAAAAGCACCCTTATGCCTTTGTTTTCAAGAGCTTGCCTCAATAGGTCGGAGCTTTTTCTATCCAGCTGTGCTTTTACAACACATTCCCCTCTTTCAAGGACTGTGACATCCAAGCCTTTTTGGTTCAAGGACATCGCCGCCTCTATTCCCAATATGCCTCCGCCCGCAATGACTACTTTCTTGCCCTTATCGATTAGGCTTAAGATATCCATGGCGTCTTTATAGCTCCGCAAAGTTTTTATCGGCAATTGGTCCTCTTTCAATTCAAAAGGGCAAAAAGAATGAGAGCCGCAAGCAAGGCATAATTTGTCGTACTCAATAAGACTGTCGTCGTCCAATAATACCACCTTTTGCTTTGTGTCTATCTTTAAGGCGGTTTTGTTTTTGTAAAGCTCAATATTGTTGTTTTTATAGAAGTTATAGTTTTCAATCACTATATCCGAAAAGAGCATATCCCCGCATATGAAATCCGACAGAGCAGGTCTTTTATAGGGGAGCTTATCCTCTGAAAAAATCATTTTTATGGACGCTGTCTTGTTTCGGGCTCTAATTGCCTTAGCAGTTTCTAAGGCAGCTATTCCGCCACCTATTATGACAAACTTTTCGTTTGTATCTTTTCGATAAGAGACTATCTCTTCTTTGAACTCCCGAAAGGCTTTATTATCAGCGCCACAAATGGGGCATATTTCGGGAAGATAGTCAAAAACTTCATGGCATACGCCGCATTTATATTTCATAAGCTATTCCTTTAATGCCTTGGCAAAATCCCTACCGTATTCAAAAGCCTTATTCAGGTCCTCTTGGGTGGGTTTTAATTTAACCTTGAATCCCTCTAAAGGAGTCTTCAGCCTCAATTGTTTAATTCTTGCCATGATATTGCCCACAGCTTCGCCGCTCCAGCCATAACTTCCAAAAGCACCCGCAAGCATGCCTTTATGTATGACGGGATTAAGGTTTAGGAGCAGTTCAGAAATGGGATAGAGTGCATCGCCCACCATAGTGGGAGAGCCAAAAAGCACGCCGTCCGCATCATTTATTTTTTCAAGTGCTTTTTGCTTGTCGTCAAACACAAGGTCAAAAAGCTCAACGGATATTCCCTCGCTTCTTATTCCCTCAGCTATCTTATCCGCAAGCGATTTGGTGTAGCCGTATGCGGACACATAGGCTATGACAACGCTTTTATTGTCCTTAGATTTGACCTTGCACCAGTTTTTATACATATCGATATAGTAAGATATGTTTTTTCTAAGCACCGGTCCGTGTCCCGTGCCGATAATCTCTATGTCCAGGTCCTCTATCTTTTTTAAGGCGTTTGTCATATGGGGTATTTTGTAAGGGGCTATGATATTGTCAAAATAATACTTATACGCCCCAAAGAAGTCCCCAGTCATTTTGTCGTTGAAAATTTTGTCATCGGCATAGTGACAGCCAAAACAGTCACAAGGGAACAATGCCTTTCGCTCTTTTATATAAGTAAACATGGTGTCAGGCCAATGCAGCATGGGAGCTATGAAAAATTCAAGTGTCATGCCGCCGATATCTATTTGGTCGACTTCGCTGACTACTCTATGCTTAAAAGGCTTGTTGAGAATGTCTTTTAAGAAATTAATGGCGGTGGCACTTGCCAGAATGGTCGTATTGGGTGCGACTTCAAGAAATTTTTCAATGGCTCCCGTATGGTCGGGTTCGGTGTGATTGACCACTAAATAATCAATCTTCTCGACCTCGCATATCTCTTTTAATTTCTCTAAATGCTCTTCGAAAAAATTGGTCTTTACCGATTCGATAAGGACGGTCTTTTCTTTGCCCTTGACAAGATAGGAGTTATAGGTGGTGCCGTTTTCGGTAATCATGACTATATCAAATACCCTGAGATTCTTGTCTAAAACCCCTACATAATATATATCTTGTGTAACCTCTATTTTCATATTTTTCCTCGCTTTTTTTTGAAATATTGTCATTTTACCTGATATAAGGCGTTTTGTCAATAATAAGATACTCTTGAATATTTTGCTTATGTCTTGCAAAAAATATAGCTATGAAACGCTTCAAGGTATTAATAATTGTTGTTATCATCTCATTGGTGACAGTGTTTTCAGCCTTTAAGATTGACGATAAAAAGCAAGATAAGAAAGATAAAGACTATATCAAATGGGTGGATTGCAATGTGTCTTATGAGGTTATGAAGAAGGCTTATGAATACGATTTAGAGTTTCATAACCAAAAAGATGTGGATTTTAGTTTTATTAAGGCGCTTGCTTATCTTGCCACAAAAAACGGCAATAAGTTCAATGTCGCTGTTGACTTGAAAAATTTGGATGAACTTGTAAGAAAACTTAGAGAGGGCAAGAAAATAGACGATTTTTATGGCGGGAACAAGTATTATAAGTATTATGTGGAGGCGTATGACGCCATATTCATGGAATTTATAGGTGAATATAAGGAACATGGCTCTCACCAGATAAAATACGGCTTAAAGAACTATCACCCTTTTCCCAAGGGCTTTTGGTATAACCATTCGGACGACTTTGGGGTAGGGAGGAACTATGGCTTTAAGAGAAGGCATCTGGGACACGATATGTTCGGCTCAATCGGCACTCCGATTATTGCCATTGAGGGAGGGACGGTGACGGAATTGGGCTGGAACAGATACGGCGGGTGGAGGATAGGCATAAGGTCCTTTGATAAAAAAAGGTCATACTATTATGCCCATATGAGAAAAGACCGACCTTACATTAAAGGCTTAAAGAAAGGGGATAAGATAACAGCGGGGCAAGTGATAGGGTATTTGGGAGTCACTGGTTACAGCATGAAAGAGAATGTAAATATGAACACCAAGCCCCACCTTCATCTTGGCATGCAGCTGATTTTTGACGAGAGTCAGGTTCAGGGCATGAACGAAATATGGATAGATATGTACCAAATCTCAAAATTCCTTTCTTTGAACAGAGCCGAAGTCAAAAAATTCGACGACGACTATAAAAGCGTAAATATCAAAAGAGCAATCTGACTCATTAATGCCAAAGAGTATGATTAAGCCAAAAGATGCCGTATATGTTTTCGCCAACACAAAATACGGCAAGGCAAAAGGTGAATATAGAAACGGCGTGTTTGTTTGGAAAGGCTTGCCCTATGCTCAGAAACCTATCGGGGATAGGAGATTTATGGAGCCCTTGCCTATTCAGAAATGGAAAGGGGTATATAACGCCACATACTTTCGTCCCTCATGTCTGCAAATGGTGTTCTTTGAGAAAGAGATAGAAGACGAAGACTGTCTATATCTGAACATTTATTCACCTTCAATTATCGGCAAAAAACCCGTTATGGTCTTTATTCACGGAGGAGCTTTTATTGCTGGAAGCTCCTCCCAATATCTTTATGACGGGACAAATATTTGCAAGAAAGGCGTGGTTGTGGTGACTATAAACTACCGTTTGGGAGCCTTAAGTATGTTTAATTTCTCATATATAGACAAGCAGTATTCAAGCAATCTGGCACTTAAGGACCAGCTCATGGCATTGGCTTGGGTATATGAAAATATAGCCGCCTTTGGAGGTGATCCCGAAGATATCACTATATGCGGTCAGTCCGCCGGTGCGATAAGCGTACTTTGCCTTTTAAGCGTCGAGCAGGCAAGAAAATATATTAAAAAGGCTGTCGCCATAAGCCCCTTGCCCGATTTTGTAAACTCTTATCAAAGAAGCGTGGAGATTGCCCAAGGCTTTTTGAATTATTTGGATATAAGGGAAAATGAATTCTATAAATTGGTACAAATGGACGCTTTTCAGCTTAATCGAAAGGCAAGAGAATACACCAAGAGTTTTGAAGAAAGAAATGGCTTGAATCTCCTTATGCCTGTCGTAGACGGCGAATTCCTTAAACATAGACCTTTGAAATCGGCTAAAGAAGGCAAGGCTTTTTATCCGCCATTGATTATTGGAGTGACAAAGAACGAAGCTGATATACTTTTCAAATTAAAACCATATAAGGATAAGGCAAAAAAGGACTTGAACTCTTTTTTTGAAAGTGAAAACGAGATAAAAGACGAACTTCTTAATGCCTATGGAACAAGTCCAATCGACCAAAAGTACGCCCAAATCTTAGGGGATTTAGTGGTAGGCATACCGTCGGAATGGTATGGGGAGTTTCATTCACAGTTTGGAGATGTGTGGTTTTATCGATTTGAGTATTCCAATCTCTTTTTGGAGCTTACGGGTCTTAAATCCGCCCATGCTTTGGATATCATATTTGCTTTTGGGAATTTTAATAACATAGTGGGGAAGCTGTTATTTTCGCTTACGCCCTTTAGGAAAAAAGCTTATGAGCTTAGCCAAAGACTTGGAGACGACCTCACATATTTTATTAATAACGGCAAAGCTCCTTGGCAAAAGAAACGGGTCAAGGTCTATGACAAGGACGGGGATTTTGTGGAAGAGAAGGACTGTGCGATACGAGATATATGGAAAAAAACAAATTTATATAAAACATTAATTGAGTAATGATAAAAAAATTGATTTTGGAAAAAACCTTAAATTTTATTGAATAGAATTTTATAATCCCCAAATACTATATACAATTCAAAACTTGAATTATGGAGGAATTATGAATTTCAAAAAATATATAGCGGAGTTTATCGGCACTTTGTTCTTAACGCATATAGGTTGCGGAGCTTTGGTTATGTATGACTTCAGCGCCGGCTGGATTGCGGTAGCGCTTGCGTTCGGGCTTACTCTAATGGCGATGACATATTGCTATCATCAGGTGTCTGGGAGTCATTTCAATCCTGCGGTATCGCTTGGCATGTTTATAGCAAAAAAGATTGATTTCAAAGACTTCATAGGCTATATTGTTGCGCAGTTCTTAGGTGCTATTGTGGGCGTGGCGGTGCTCATGGTGTTTTTCAATAACAATACAGGTCTGGGAGCCAACGGATACGGCGACTTAAGCGGTTGGTCGTTCTCATGGTGGCAGGCTCTTATTGCAGAGATAATTCTCACAGCTATTTTTGTAATGGTTTTCTTGGTTATGACATCCAAGAAAAGTAAATATTTAATAGGCATCGTCAATGGATTGACGCTTACCGCTTTGTACCTTTTCGGCTTGCCGCTGACTAACGCTTCTCTCAACCCCGCAAGGAGTTTTGCTCCCGCAATCTTCACGGGCGGCGACGCATTAAGACATGTATGGCTGTTTATTGTCGCACCTCTCATTGGGGCGATTATCGCGGCGATTGGCTACAAAATGTATAATAAAAACGAAGAGGAAGTAACTCTAGATACCAAGATTTAGTTGCCAAGGCTACAGAATTAGCTATAAAAGCGTCATATTCAAGATAAAAAGCCGTTAGATTTTTATAGGTCGATACGGCTTTTTTTATTGGGCAATTCTGTTGCCATGGCTACAAAAAGAGTTTTGGGAACTTGGGGGCAAAAAGAATTTGCTTGACACCGATTGGTATTGCCTTTATCATTTAGATAAAAATAGGGTTACTGGGATTGGCGATTTTCATTTAGGTAAAAAAAGAAAAGAGCAAACGGAAAACTTTAATTACCTAAAAAGATAAATACACTACTTACGGTAAAGCAAAAAATTGAGGATAAATTCTCAAAGGGGATAATATGCAAAAGAAGTTTTTAGTTGAGGGAATGACTTGTTCAGGTTGCTCGGCAAATGTGGAAAGAGCAATCAATCGCTTGGACGGCGTAAAAGAAGCCAATGTCAATCTTTTGTCCAAAACCCTTTTTGTTGATTTTGATGATAATGTTTTAAGTGACTTGGATATTATTTCCACAGTAGAAAAGGTCGGATACAAGGCAAAGAGTTTTGAAAGAGAAGAAAAAGCCGAATCGGGATTGGATAGCGAACTCAAGAACATGAAAAAGAGGGTAATAGTCTCTTTTATCTTTATGATTCCCCTAATGTACCTATCCATGGCTCATATGCTGAATATGCCCATTCCTTCATACTTTAAAAGTTATAGGGGGGCTTTGGCTTTTAGCTTTCTACAGTTTCTCTTAACCCTTCCCATAGTCATAGTCAACAGGAATTATTATATTACGGGTTTCAAAACCCTAATAAAAAGGCACCCAAACATGGACTCTCTTATCGCTATCGGTTCGGGGGCGGGCCTTTTGTATGGAATTTTCGCTATATTTATGATAGCTGACGGGCTTGCCTCTCAAGACGCTTCAGTAGTTGAAAAATATTCTATGGAATTGTACTTTGAATCGGCGGCAATGATTCTTACCTTAATAACTTTAGGCAAGTATCTTGAAACAAAGTCCAAAGGCAAAACAAGCGAGGCGATAAGCAAGCTTTTGGACCTTGCTCCTAAGACAGCGACTGTGGAAAGGGCGGGTCAAGAGATAGTCATCCCTCTTGAAGAGGTTAGAAAAGGGGATATTGTCATAGTCAAGCCCGGACAAAGTATCCCCGTGGACGGCGTGGTGGTTGAAGGAATGTCTTCGGTTGACGAATCCGCAATAACCGGCGAAAGTATTCCTGTGGAGAAAAGCAAGGGCATGACCGTCATAGGCGCTACAATCAACAAGAACGGCTTTTTAAAATTCAAAGCCCAAAAGGTGGGGAATGATACCACCTTGTCGAAAATAATCAAACTTGTGGAAGAGGCAGGCTCATCCAAAGCGCCTATTGCAAGACTTGCCGACAAAATCGGATATGTCTTTGTGCCCGTTGTCATAACTATAGCTTTGATATCCGCGATAGTGTGGCTTGCCACAGGAGCGTCGTTTACCTTTTCGCTTTCCATACTCATATCCGTTTTGGTCATATCCTGCCCTTGCGCTTTGGGTCTTGCCACACCGGTGGCTATTATGGCGGCGACGGGCAAGGGGGCGGGATACGGCATATTGATAAAGTCCGCAGAAGCTTTGCAAACAGCCTATAAAATAGATACAGTGGCTTTAGATAAGACGGGGACAATAACCGAAGGCAAGCCTAAGGTTACCGATATTATAACAAACGGTATCCCAGATGACGAGCTCTTGACTATTGCGGCGTCTATGGAAAAACCCTCCGAGCATCCTTTGGCGGAGGCGATACTTGAAAAGGCAAAAGAAAATAATCTCAAACTTAGGGATGTAGCTAACTTCGAGTCCATACCCGGAAAAGGTCTGCAAGCGGTTTTGGATGACAACAAATATATAGCGGGCAATCCCGCTTTGCTTCAAGAAAGGGGTGTGGATATAGGCATTTTACAAGAGGAATATGACAGACTTGCCTTAGAGGGGAAAACGCCGCTTTGCTTTGCCAAAGAAAAAGAGTTTATTGGCATAATCGCAGTTATGGATACCATTAAGCCCACAAGCTATGACGCTATACAGCGATTCAAGGCGCTTAGCATAGATGTAGTTATGCTGACAGGAGACAACAAGAGAACGGCTGAGGCGGTAAAAAATAAACTTGGTATAGATAGAGTAGTGGCGGAAGTCATGCCTCAGGATAAAGAAAAGGAGATAAGAAAGCTTCAACAAGAGGGCAAGAAAGTCGCTATGGTCGGGGACGGCATAAACGACGCTCCCGCCTTGATAAGAGCGGATGTGGGCATTGCCATAGGGGCGGGAACGGATATAGCAATCGAATCCGCCGACTTTGTGCTAATAAAAAACGACCTTTTGGACGCTGTGACGGCATTGCAGCTTAGCAAGTCGGCTTTCAAAAACATAAAGCAAAATCTGTTTTGGGCGTTTTTCTATAACATCTTGGGAATACCTATCGCCGCAGGAGTATTTTATCCGTTCTTTGGTTTGACACTTGACCCGATGTTCGCCGCTGCGGCTATGAGCTTAAGCTCAATCTTTGTGGTCTCCAATGCACTTAGGCTGAGATATTTCCGCCCAATCCATAAAGAAAAAAGGAGAAAGAAATGAAAAAGATTGTGGAGATTGGGGGCATGAGCTGCGCTCATTGCGTAAAAAGAGTATATGAGGCTCTCAATGAGATTGAGGGGTTGAAAGTAAAAGTAAACCTTAAAAAAGGTCACGCTATAATAAAGTCCAATATGGATATAAAAGACCAGGATATTCAAGAGAAAGTGGAGAATGCGGGATATAAAGTCCTATCTATTAGGGACAAATAGCCCTTAGAGCTTGTCATAGTTATTGAGAATAACCGCCGAAAGGGGCAAGAGCTTGGACCTTTCATTCTCACTTAATAGGTCAAAATATACACCTTTTAGGTCGTAGTCTTCTCTTGTAGGGTTGACAATCAGGGTGAGATGTCCTCTTTTTATGAAAAGTATTTTTTCATCTAAAGCCAAAACATCAAAAAGGTCTGTAAAAAGCTCTCTATTTTTATAGCGAATATCGCCTAATTTTATATAATGGCTTAATATAATATCATCTCTCTTTTCAAAGTCAAATGGTCTTCGATTCAAGGGGTCTTCAAAGCCCTGCATGCCTATTTCATCTCCGTAATATATCGTGGGTATCCCCGGAAGAAAATACTGAATAGCGCTTGCAAGTAAAAGTTTTTTTCTTGCATTATTATATTCTTCAGGGCTTAAGCGATATTCTTTTCTGAACTGTTTTGTGGGGTTATTGACCGATACTTGGGCGAGGGCGTTAAGCACTCTTACGGTGTCATGAGAGCCTATGAGCGTCATGCAGTTGTTAAGGCTTTTTTTTGGATAGTTTTCGCAAATGCTCATCACCTTTTCCAAGAAGCTTTTTTCATTCAGGTTGTTTATATAATCTAAAATAGCTTCCTTGAAAGGGTAATTCGTAACCCCGTCCAGCTGCGAACCTCTGAAGTATTTCCTCTTTTCACCATAGCTGTGCTTGGTGCTGGCGTCTTCCCACACTTCACCTATCACCAAAGCGTCTTTGTCGGCTTTCTTTATTGCAGACCTTATCTTCTCAATAAATTCGCTGGACAATTCGTCCACCACATCCAGCCGCCAGCCTTTTACGCCTTTTTTTGTCCATTTCTCCAAAATGCCGCCTTTGCCCGCAATCATATTTTGATATCCGACGGCGCTTCGGGATACCGTAGGCACGACGGTTATGCCCCACCAACAATGATATTTGTCGGGATAGCGATAAAATGTATACCATTCATAATACGGGCTTTCTTTGGACTGATAGGCGCCCAAAGACGGATAATGGTTGAACTTATTAAAGTAAAGGCTGTCCGCTCCCGTATGATTAAAAACTCCGTCCAGCATAATGGAGATGCCTTTTTCTTCCGCCTTTTTTATAAGCTCCTCAAAATCCTTTTTGTCGCCAAGAAGAGGGTCTATCTTGGAGTAGTCGCCTGTGTCGTATCTATGGTTGCTTGAAGATTCGAAAATAGGGGAGAGATACATCATGGTCACTCCCAGACTTTTGAGATAATCAAGTTTGGAGATTATGCCTTGTAAATTCCCGCCAAAAAAGTCGTTGGCTCTATAAACCCCGTCGCTGTCGACTATGGTCACATCCTCATGCCATTCTTTCATAACGCCATAACGGGGTTTTCTGAACTGATTTTTTTTAGCGAAACGGTCAACAAATATATGATAAATTATGCCCCCGTTCTGAAAAGAGGGAGTCTGATAACCGCTGTCATATACCGAAAGTTGCCATTCAGGCAGCCAATCCCTTATTTTAGCGCACCCGTTTTCGCCTTTCCCCACAAAGCTCAACAGATTGTTTCTTTTAATTTCAAAGCGATAAAAATATGTGCCGCTTTCATTTATAGAAAACTCTATGTAGAAGACATCATAGCCGTCCACACACTCTTTTTTTTCAAGAGAGAGTTTTTTGCTCTTGTCTCCCTTTCTTAAGACCAAGTATACTTTCTCGGCTAAATAGCTTTTTTTTATCGGAAAAGTAATCTTTATTAGTTCGTCGGAGCTTGCCGCTCCAAAGGGAGTTTTATATTTTTTGTCTCTTGAACAAAACAACAGGGTTGAGTTAGATTTTTTTGATATTCCAAATCCTTTCAGCATATTCCTCCACGCTTCTGTCTGCGGCGAAGAAACCGGCTTTCGCGGTGTTTATTACGCTCATTCTTCCCCAGCGGTATTTATCTTTGTAGGCCTTGTCCACTTGGTTCTGCGCTTTGACATAACTGTCAAAGTCGGCAAGCACCATATAAGGGTCGGCAAGCCCTCCCCGTCCGGTTATCAGGGAATCGGCTATCTCGCCGAAAGGTTGCTGGTTTATGCCCGCTCTTAAGCTGTCTATTATCTTTTTTATTCTCTTGTCGTTTGTGTAATATAATGTGGGATGATAGCCTTTTTTCCAAAGCTCAGCCACTTCATTTTTCAAAAGCCCGAAGATAAAGATGTTCTCATCCATTACTCTTTGGTGGATTTCCACATTGGCTCCGTCCATTGTGCCTATCGTCACCGCACCGTTTATCATAAACTTCATATTGCCGGTGCCGGAAGCTTCCTTTCCCGCCGTGCTTATCTGTTCGCTGACATCGGCGGCGGGGATTATCAATTCGGCCAAGGACACATTATAATTTTCTAAGAACACAACCTTAATTTTGTCTTGTATACTTTTGTCGTTGTTGATGACAAGACCCATGTTATAAATAAGCCTTATGATTTCTTTCGCCATAAAATAGCTGGACGCTGCCTTGGCTCCGAAGATAAAGACTCTGGGGGTTATGTCCAAATTGGGGTTTGCTTTCAATCTATAATATAGGTCCAAGATATGGAAGGCGTTCAAGAGCTGTCTCTTGTATTCGTGAAGCCTTTTTATCTGAACATCGAATATGCTATCCGCACTGACGGATACACAATTATTTTTTAAGATATGCTCAGCAAGCCTTTTCTTGTTTTCTTTTCGGATTTCAAAGAGCCTGTCAATAACGCCTCTATCGTTTTGACAATCGGCGAATTTTTCCAACTGATTGGCGTCACTTAAAAAACCGTCGCCGATAAGTTCTTTTAATAAGTCAGTAAGCAGGGGATTGGCTTCGGCAAGCCACCTTCTATGGGTTATGCCGTTTGTGACATTGGTGAACTTATGCGGCATCATCTTATAGTAGTCGGAAAAGACATCTTCTTTCAAGATGTTGCTGTGAAGCTGTGATACGCCGTTGACAGTATGAGCTGCGGCAAGGCATAAGTTCGCCATTCTGATTTGGTCGTGCCCCATAATAGCGTTTTTGGATATCTTTTCCCAATCGTTGGGGAATACAGTCCATAGATCCGCACAAAACCTTTGATTTATTTCATGCACAATCTGATAGATTCTCGGCAAAAGGTTTTTGAATAAGTCCTGCGGCCATGTCTCCAAAGCTTCCTGCATTATTGTATGGTTGGTATAAGATACGGTTTGAGTGACTATTCTCCAAGCGCTGTCCCAGCTGTAACCGTATTCATCAAGCAAGATTCTCATAAGCTCAGGAATGCAAAGGGTGGGATGAGTGTCGTTTATGTGAATGGCGACTTTTTCAGAGAAATTGTCAAGACTGGGGTTATACTTCAAATGGTGTTTTATTATGCTTTGAATGGATGCGGAGACAAAGAAATACTGTTGTCTTAACCTTAAGGACTTGCCCTCATAATGGTTGTCCGCGGGATAAAGCACTTTGGATATCGCCTCAGCCATAGCTTTTGCTTCAATAGCCTTGACATATTCTCCCCTTGAAAAGAGGCTCATATCAAAGCCCAAAGGCGCTCTTGCAGACCACAATCTTATGGTGTTGACCGCTTGATTGTTATATCCGCTTATGTTCATATCATAAGGTACGGCTATTATGGTGGTATGGTTTATATGCTCTATCTTTAATTTGTCATCTTGCCAGTACTCTTTTATTTGACCGCCGAACTTGACCTCAAAGGAATCTTCCTCTCTTTGATTAAGCCATACATCGCCGTTGGTCAGCCAGTCGTCGGGCAGTTCCATTTGCCAGCCGTCCACAATCTTTTGTTTAAAGATTCCATAATCATATCTTATGGAGAAACCGCTTGCGGGATATCCCAATGATGTCAAGGAGTCTAAGTATGCGGCGGCAAGCCGTCCCAGTCCTCCGTTCCCAAGCCCCGCATCAGGCTCGATTTCCATAATTTCTTCAAAATTAAACCCCATTTCGTTCAGGGTCTCTTTGGTCATTTCCAAAATTCCGCTGTTATAGAGGTGATTTCTTAAAGAGCGACCAAGCAAGAATTCCATGGACATATAATATACTTGCTTAAGCCCTTGCTCTCTGACTTTTTTCTTGAATTCAAGCCTTTTTTGTGTTAAGAGGTCTTTTATAGTAAGGCAAAGCGCCCTATACATGACATTTTTGCTGGCGTCCTCATATTTTACGCCGAACATCTTCGCAAGTTTAAGCTCAATAAGCTCTTTTAATTCTTTTTTTTCTATCATAAAACTCCTCATAGGTAATATAATCATTTGTTTATCTATGTGTGATACAACTTATCTACACATAAATAAAAGTTTATTATTTATGTATGGATTTGTCAAATTATTCGATAGACTCTAAAAAAATCTTTTACAGATTTTTATACATTTCAATGTATTTTTTCGCCTGTTCTTTCCAAGAATAATCTTTTTCCATAGCGTTTTTAATTAAATTCTGCCATTTATCTTTGTCTTGGTAGAGAGCCAAGGCTCTTTTTATGGCGTCAAGCATATCGTAGGCGTCATAAGTTTTGAATGTAAAGCCCGTTCCTTTTTGGGTTTGGGGATTGTAGGGCATTACTGTATCTTTCAAGCCGCCGGTCTCACGAACTATGGGAAGACTGCCGTATCTCATGGCTATGAGCTGGCTTAGACCGCAGGGCTCAAACTTGGAGGGCATAAGGAACATATCGCTGCCCGCATATATTTTTGAGGCTATATCCTTGGAAAAATTGATGATAACCGATAGCTTATTGCTGTATCTCTTGGCTATCTCCTGAAGCCCGTTTTCGTATTTCCAATCCCCTGTGCCCAAGACGACCATTTGCAAGTTCATATTCAAAATTTCTTCCAGAACTTCCATGACCAAATCCAGCCCTTTTTGACCTGTGAGCCTTGTCACCATGCCAATAACAGCGTTGTCCCCTACGCGGAGATTGAGCATTTCTTGAAGTCCTTTCTTGTTGGCTTTCTTGCGGGAGATGCTCTTTACTGAATACTTCTGGAAAAGGGCGATATCTTTCAAAGGATTGTACATGTCGGTATCTATGCCGTTGACGATACCTTTTATTTTATAGCTTCTCTTTTGCAAGATGTCTTCGAGTCCATAGGCATAGAACGGGTCTAAAATTTCCTTTGCGTATGTTTCTGACACCGTACTGACCACATTGGCGGATTCGATACCGGCTTTGAGCATATTTGCGTCGTTGTTGTATTCAACAATGCTTTTGTGGCTTTCGGGAATGCCGAACACATCTGATATGCAATTTTTGCTCATATTGCCTTGGAATTGGATATTGTGTATGGTCATGACTGTTTTTATGGACTTGTATCCTTCTTTTTGCCTATAAAAACAATCCAGCATAACGGGAGTAAGCCCCGTCTGCCAGTCGTTGCAGTGAATGACATCGGGTTGGAATTTCATCAAAGGCAGCACTTCCAAAACCGCCCTTGAGAAAAAGGCAAACCTCTCCCCGTCGTCAAAATGACCATAAAGCCCCTGCCTTTTGAAATAAAATTCATTGTCTATAAAATAGAATTTCACGCCGTTTAAGTTTTGATAAAACACCCCGGCGTACTGCTGCCGCCACCCTAAATTGACTATTGTGCTTCCCACAAACTCCATAGTCTGCCGATACTTCATAGGCACTCTTTCATAAAGGGGCATAATAACCCTTATATCATGACCTTCTTTGGCGATGGCCGCGGGCAAAGCTGCGCTTACATCTCCAAGCCCTCCCGTTCTGATAAAGGGCTCCGCCTCGCTTGTTGCAAAAAGTATTCTCATTTTTTACCTCCGATACCTAAACGGTTTTGCCTTTGACAATAACTATGGGATAGGTAATAAATCCCGATATCTTCCTATTCTCGCTTATCGTAACATCCTTGTCTGTTATCGCATACTGCAAGGATGCGTCTTTTTGCACCGCACAATTTTCCATAAGAATGGAGTTCTTGACGACAGCGCCTTTCTCCACCGTGACATTCCTAAACAATATGCTATTTTCTACCTTTCCGTCTATTACGCATCCGTCGGCTATAAGAGAGTTCTTAACATCCGCATTGTCAAGATATGTGGTGGGCACACTGTCCTTTACCTTTGTGTAAATCTTACTGTACCCGTTAAAGAGATGATTTCTGACTTCAGGGTTCAATAATTTCATGCTCTCGCCATAATAGGTCTTTATGTCGTCGATAATGGAAGCGTAGCCTTCGACTTCATAAGCGTATATCTTTCCTTTGTCCACTATCTTAAATAGTATGTCCTTTTCAAAGTCTACAAGCCCTCTGGCATAAGCGCTTTTGACAAGCTCGACAAGCTTTTCTTTTTGAATAATATAAGCGTTCAGGCTTATCAGCTTGGAATCCGAACTTGAGCTTTCGGAAATGTACATATCCCTTATTATATTATTGGAATCTTTATTCAATACCAAACGCCTTGAGGTGGTCGTCTTTCCCTCCTTGCAAAGCACCGTTATATCCGCCTCGGTTTCCAAATGGGTTTCTAATATTTCGGAGAAATTGACATTTGCGGCTATGTTGCAGTTTGAGATAACCACATAGTCTTCCTTTGCCCTTGTCAAAAAATTCAAAATTGTGTGCAAAGCTTCAATTTTGCCTTTATAGATTTCTCTTGACGAACCCAAAACAAAGGGAGGGAATACGGCTATACCGCTGTTTTTTCTGTTTAAGTCCCAGTCTCTACCCATGCGGATATGGTCCATAAGGGAGGAATAATTGCTTCTTGTCACAAGACCTATGGTCGTGATTCCCGAATTAACCATATTGGACAAGGCGAAGTCTATAAGTCTATATCTTCCGCCGAAAGGCAAAGACGCCGTTGTTCTGTGCAGAGTGAGTTCATTGAGTTTGCTCTCGTTGCCGGAAGCAAAGAGTACGCTCATCATCATCTTATTCATTATTGATTACCTCCTACCATTTCTCCCGCTTTTAGGATAGAATCCGCTTCCATTTTGGTATTGGGACCTACTACGGCGATTTTCCATTCCCCGTTTATGGGTGATTTCTGTTTGGTGCCGATAATGGCATTGTCGCCAATTTCAGAGTCCCATCCGATTATGGAATGACTTATTCTCGCCCCTTCGCCGATAACAGCTCCCGGCAAAATTAAAGAATCTATGATTTCCGCGGAGCTGTCCACTTTAGCACCGCTGAAAATAATTGAGTTCACAACCGTTCCTTTAATCTCGCAGCCCTCGCTTATTATGGAGTTTTTAACAACAGCGTCGGGGTGGATGTAGTGCGGGGGCAGAGCGGGGTTTCGGGAATAAATCTTCCAGTTCGGGTCGTTTAGGTTAAGCCCGCTTGCACGCGTCAAAATGTCCATATTGGATTCCCAAAGAGAACTAATCGTGCCCACATCTTTCCAATATCCCTTGAACTCATACGCGAACATCCTCTGGTTGTCTTTGAGCATAAGCGGTATGATATTTTTGCCGAAGTCGTTTGAACTGGACTTGTCATTTTCGTCCATTATTAGGTAATCCCTAAGCTTCTCCCAAGTGAATACATATATTCCCATAGAAGCTTTTGTGGATTTGGGTTCTTTTGGCTTTTCTTCAAATTCATAGATTTGCTGGTTTTCATGGGTGTTCATAATGCCGAACCTTGAAGCTTCTTCAATCGGCACATCCAAAACGGCGATAGTGCAGTCGGCTTGATTTTCCTTATGGGCTTTTATCATCTTGGAATAATCCATTTTATAGATATGGTCGCCCGATAGTATAAGAACATATTGTGGGTTGTATCGGTCTATGAAATCTATGTTCTGATATATGGCGTTCGCCGTGCCCTTGTACCATTCACCGCTCTTTGCCCTTTGAAAAGGCGGAAGAATGAAAGCGCCGCCGTCTATTCTGTCCAAGTCCCAAGGCTGACCGTTGCCTATGTACTGGTTAAGCTCAAAAGGCTGGTATTGAGTGAGGATTCCTATTGTGTTTATGCCTGAGTTCACCGTATTGGACAAGGGGAAGTCAATGATTTTGTATTTCCCCCCAAAAGGCACCGCAGGTTTGGCTACATCTTGGGTCAATACGCCAAGCCTCGTACCTTGACCGCCCGCAAGCAGCATGGCAATACATTCTTTTCTACTTAGCATCTACTCTGTTCTCCTTTATTTTTTTTATATACAATGCCGAATTACCGGGTATGTTTAAGACAAGAGAATATCTTTGGTTATGGTTGGCTTTCTCAATGGTGCTTATAGCAGGTAAGTCCTCAACCTCGCCGCCGTATTTGGTGTGGGCGGAATTCATAATGACTTGGTATGTCCCGCTGTGCTCCACGCCTATTTCATAGTTCTCTCTCTTTACTTTTGAAAAATTAAGTACCGCTATGATACCGTTGCCCTCTTTGTCATACCTTGTGAAAGCCAAGATGTTCTGGGTGTTGTCGTCCACAACCGTCCACTTAAAGCCGTCATAAGTGCCGTCCAATTCGTATAAAGGTTTGTTTTCCAAGTATAATTGGTTCAAATCTCTTACATACCTATGAAGGCACTTGTGGGAGTCATAGTCCAAGAGCATCCAGTCCAGCGGTTTGGTGTGGTCCCACTCGATAAACTGACCAAATTCATTTCCCATAAAATTGAGCTTTTTGCCGGGGTGGGCAATTTGGTAGGCGTATAAGGTCTTTAAGCTGTCGAATTTTTCCATATAGCTTCCCGGCATTTTGGATATCATGGAAGCTTTTCCATGAACTACTTCGTCATGTGAAAAGGGCAGGATAAAATTCTCAGTGAAAGCGTAAGTTATAGAAAAAGTAAGCATATTGTGACGGTCTTTTCTAAAGAACGGGTCGGTTTTCATATAGTCAAGAGTGTCGTTCATCCAGCCCATGTTCCATTTGTAGTTGAAGCCTAAGCCTCCACAGTCGGGGGGCATGGTGACCATGGGAAAAGCCGTGGATTCTTCGGCTATCATGATGATGTCGGGATATTTGGATAATACGGCTTTGGTGAGTGCTTTCAAGAAAGAGATAGCTTCAAGATTGTGATTTGAGCCCAGCTCGTTGGGCATCCATTCGCCTTGTTTTCTGTCATAGTCAAGATAGAGCATAGACGCCACAGCGTCCAGCCTCATTCCGTCGATGTGGTAGTACTCCAGCCAAAGCATAACCGCAGATATCAAAAAGCTTCTCACTTGATTTTTTCCATAGTCGAATACCCTTGTGCCCCAGCCCTTGTGTTCTTGCTTAAAAGGGTCGGAGTATTCAAAAAGGCAAGTTCCGTCAAATTCGATAAGCCCGAATTCGTCTTTTGGAAAGTGCGAAAGAACAAAGTCCATAATCACCCCTATGTTGTTTTCATGGCATTTGTTTATAAAGTACATAAAGTCATGCGGAGTGCCAAACCTTGAAGTTGGGGCATATAAACCAGTAGTTTGGTATCCCCAAGAGCCGTCATAGGGATGTTCTGTTATGGGGAGCAGCTCTATATGGGTGTATCCCATTTCTACGACATATGGTATGAGTTCATCCGCCATTTTTCTATATGAAAAGAAGTTATTATCCCTATATTTCTTCCATGAGCCCAAATGCACTTCATAGATATTCATAGGGCTTTGATAGTGGTTTTTCTTTTTGCGCTTTTCTAAATATTTTTTATCCGTCCATTTGAAGCCCATTATGTCATAAATCTTGGACGCTGTATGAGGCGGCGTCTCCGTATGCAGGGCGAAAGGGTCGGCTTTTAGTTTAATTTCACCGTTCGGGCATTGGATAGAAAATTTATAGATGTCGTATTTCTTAAGCCCTCTTATATGCGTTTCCCATATGCCTGAATTTCCCAAAGGCGTCATTTTATTTTTTTCAGGGTCCCAGTCATTAAAGTTCCCTACCACTGAGACCGAACGGGCATTGGGCGCCCATACCCTAAACCTCCAGACTTTCTTGGAGTCTTTTACTACATAGCTGGGTTTAAAGAATTTATATGCGGCATAATTTGTACCTTCGTTGAAAAGATATACCGGATAGTCATAAGTATTTCTCGCCATTTTTTTCCCTTTATGTCAGTAATAATTTATAGTCGTTGTTTATTATTCTCTTTAGCATTTCGGCATTTTCCAAAAATTTCTTTTCATCTTGCTCAACCCCGATAACGGCACTTCCGCTTCCTGTCATTACGACAGACGAAAATCCGCTTTGTTTCAGCATCTTAAGTCCGGTTTTTATATTTGGATTCAGCCTTATTGCGGCTTTTTGCAAAGCATTATATAGTATATAAGGGCGACCGCTGTTTATATTCTCAAGAAATTCATCCACATCGGGATTATCTCCGCCGATTTTGTCATATAATTCATATGCCTCTTTTGTATTCATTCCCCCCGGACACACTAATACGGCGTATTTGAGGGGAGGCAGGCTGACCTCATGTATGGTTTCTCCCAGTCCCCTTATCCTCTTCATTCCTCCTTGATACATATAAGGTACATCGCTTCCCATTTTTAGGAGGATTTCTTTTTTCAGCCTAAGACCATAAAGCTCTTCCATGCACTTCGCCACTCCCGCGCTGTCGGCTGAAGAGCCGCCCAGACCGGCGGAAAAGGGGATGTTTTTCTTTATGGTTATGTCCGCTCCCTTGAGCGAATACTCTTGTTGTAAGAGTTTGGCGGCTTTTTCCGCTGTATCGTTTTCTATCCTTTCTTTTAGGTTATCATAGCTTATGAGAATTTGGTCATCGTTTCTTTTCTTTACTGTTATTTCGTCAAAAACCCCTATGTTGGTCACAACCGTGTCGATAATATGCATATCTTCGCATATACCTTTTATGGCAAGGCAGAGATTGATTTTGGCGTATATCCGTTTTGTTACAATGTCTTTCATATAAATTTATTATACTATTTATTCACCTTAAGGTCAATAACGGCTTGATTACAGATAATATAAAAAAGCCGTTTCATGCGGCTTTTCAATTTACAGGCTGTCTTGCACGATTTTCATAAATCGGTCAAACGCCGCCATACCTTTGGTGTTGTTCTTAAAGACTGCGGTGCATTCCAAAATTCTTATGCAAGCGGAGTTTATATAAGAGAATATGGCGTCCCGCGCGGTTTTTTTGTCCAGTCCCAGCCCTTCGTTGTTGGCTATTTGGGCTACCATTGCCAAATGCTTTGAAAGATGTTCATCCTCGTTTAGTTTCTTAAAATCAATGCTTTGATTGGTAAAGAGCTCAATCATAAGGGCGATTTCTTTCTTTAAGCGACCGGGAAGAATAAACAAGCCCATTGCTTCAATAAGCCCAATTCCCTCTTTTTTGATATTGTGTAAGTCCTCGGTGGGATGATATATGCCGTAGGGGTGTTCGTTGTCCGTTCGGTTGTTTCGCAGTATCAAGTCTAAACAATATTCGTCATGACTGTTTATGGAAGCTATGGGCGTTATGGTATTGTGGGGCTGATCGGTATAAGATAATATCCCTATCTCCTCGTCAGAAAAATTTTGCCATTTCTTCAGCACTCTTTCGGCTATTTGCAATACTTCGAATTTGTTTTTTGCGGCTATATGAATGACGCTGTTATACCAGTCTCTTATGCCTATCGTTGCATTGCGCCTGAAGTTATATTTTTTTCTCAAAGGTCTGCTGAACATGGGCAGCACCTTTTTGCCGCCTTGATAATGGTCGTGTGAGAGAATAGAGCCCCCGACTATGGGAAGGTCGGCGTTGGAGCCTATGAAATAATGCGGGAATTGACTGACAAAGTCCAGCAGCCTTGCAAAAGCGTTTTCATCAATTTTCATGGGGATATGTCTGTCAGATAAGGCTATACAGTGTTCGTCATAGTACACATATGGCGAATACTGCAAATGCCATTTTTCTCCGTTCAAGGTGATGGGAACATATCTTAAGGTGTGTCTTGCGGGAGTCTTACCGTCTCCCCAAAACCCCAAATTCTCCAAGCAAAGAGGGCATTTGGGATATCTTTCATTTGATGATACGCTTTCTTTTTGAATTTGTTTGGGGTCTTTTTCGGGCTTGGCAAGATTGATAGTAATGCCTATATCGCCGTTTGGTCCGCGTGTAATCCACCTTATGTTTTTCTTGATGTCTAATAATCTGATATAGTTGCTCTTTATGGAAAGTTCATATAGATACTCAGTGGCTTTTTTGCTGTTGTGGGATATTTGAAGCTCATTAAAACGGTTTATTACCAAATTGGGAGAGGGAGTGACTATACCCATGATTGTTGTTTCAAAGTTCAACGCCTCTTCGGGGGCAATGATATTTTTCTTTATCGCATATTCAACCATGGGGATTAGGATTTCTGACTGAAGCTCGACCTTGTCAGCCAATTCATAGGTTGGCGCACTTTTGAAAAGATAATATAGGCTGTTTTTGGCATAGATACTGTCTTCTTCGCCCAAGCCCAATTCGTCCTTTGCATAAAAGATAAGGTTTTCTATTAATTTATTAATTTCCATACTTTCCTCATATTCTTGATATGTTAATTATTTCATGTTATTATATTAAAATAAAACCATAGCCATTATACCCTAAAGGAAAGATTATGACAAGAACTTTATCCGCAAATGAACTTGAAAAGAACGATTTTTTCAAAAAATGGGCGGAAAACGCCTATTCTGTGCCGCTATCTGAAGTGGCTGAAAGATACTCCGACCTGACAAAGGGTCTTGGGGGCGAGATTACTTTTTTCTCCTCTCCCGGCAGAGCTGAGCTAGTGGGAAACCATACCGACCACAACAACGGATTGGTGCTTGCCACAACCATAGACCTTGATACCGTTGCGGCGGCGCAAAAGACGCCTGTTTCAAAAAAAGTAATCATAAATTCCTTGGGTTACTCCCCCATTGAAATTGATATTGACGACTTGGAAGTTAGAGACAGCGAATACAATAAAAGCTCCGCTATAGCACGAGGCATTCTCAAAGGCTTCATAGAGAGGGGATACCAAATTGGCGGTTTTGTCGCCAATACCCATTCCAATATCTTCAAAGGTGCGGGAGTCAGCTCTTCGGCGGCTTTTGAGCTTTTAATCTGCGAGATTCTCAATGTTTTTTATAACCAAGGCAGAATGGACTTTATTACAAAAGCTATCATATCGCAATACGCCGAAAACCATTATTTCGGTAAGCCTTCGGGGCTTATGGACCAGCTGACAATATCTTCGGGCGGAGTCAACTATATGGATTTCAAAGAAGATATCCCCGAAGTGGATAAGATAGTCTGGCCGTTTGAGGACTTGGCGGCGATGATAATAAATTGCGGAGGCGACCACAGCGGACTTACCCAAGAATACGCTGAAATAAAACAAGATATGAAAAGCGTTGCCAAAGCTTTGGGCGGCTCAACCTTAAGGCAGACTTCGGAAGTCCAATTTTATGAAAATATAAATGAGATAAAGAAAAGCTGCGGCGGGAGAGCTGTCTTGAGAGCCAAGCACTTTTTTGAAGAAAACAATAGAGTAAGGGACGCTTTTTTGGCAATAAACAATAGGGATGAAAAGGTCTTTGTGGATATAATAAATTCGTCTGGGGCATCAAGCTATGAACAGCTTCAAAACTGCTTTATAAAAGGCGACGCCGAACAGAATATACCCTATGCTCTGAAAATGGCACAGAGATTTGAAAAAGTCAAGGCTTTGCGGGTGCATGGCGGAGGCTTTGCGGGCACCATACTTGTATTTGTGGGAAAAGATATGGTCGAGGACTTTTCTAAGTATATGAATAATTATTTTGACAAGGAGAAAATTTTTGTTCTCAGAATGCGCCAAGCGGGCGTGACAAGAGTGGAGGTATAACAACATGCATTGGACGGGGAAAATAGAGCCCATCGCTTTTACTATCTTTGGTAGGGATGTGGCGTGGTACGGCATAATAGTCACTTTTTCCATGATAGTGGGGCTTTTGGGCGCAATTCAATTGGCTAAGAAAATAAAACTAAATTCCGACGACATTCTGGAGATGTTCTTGTTCGCCATACCTTTTGCCGTCTTATTCGCAAGACTGGGTTTTGTGTTCGCCCATGCTTCGGACTTCTTTGTCAAGGGATTTGATTTCAACGATTTTATCCAGATATTTGCGATATGGGACGGCGGACTGACTATTTTGACGGGTGTTCCCGGGGGTGTTCTTGGCGCTTATATTTGGTGCAGGTGGCGGAAAGTCGATATTTTAAGGCTTGGCGACGCCGTGCTATGTATTGTTTTATTGTGCCAGTCAATAGGCAGGTGGGGAAACTTTTTCAACCAAGAAATTTATGGCATGCCCATAACAAATGAATCCTTGCAGTTTTTTCCCATGGCGGTATATATCGCACGGCAGGGAGCTTTTCATCAGGCGACTTTTTTTTATGAATCAGTATTGAACCTCTTGGGATTCCTTGCTATGTATTTTGTGTCCAGACGGTTGCTTGTCAGAGGGCACAGTCTGCCGCTTTATGTGTTCACATATGGCTTAATAAGATTTATTATGGAATTCTTTAGATACAATACCAATGTCTATTATGAAGTAAATGTCATAAGAATAATAACTCTTGTGGCATGGCTTATAGGCGGAGGAATTTTGGCTTATATGATAATAAGAGAAAAGAAAAAGGGCAACAGGGTGTGGTATAAGGATAAAATTCCGCCCAAGCTCATAAAGCCCGCAAAATATGGAATATACAAGGAAGGAAAGACAAAATAAAATGAGAAATTTATCCCTATTGACGGACCTTTATCAATTGACAATGATTAACGGCTATATCGCCACCGGCATAAGCGAGAGAGAAAGCGTTTTTGACTTGTTTTATCGAAAAAATCAATATATCGAGTACGCTGTCGCTGCGGGATTGGAGACCGCAATTGAGTATATAAAAAACATCCGTTTCAGCCAAGAGGATATAGAATATTTGAAAAGCCTCAATATCTTTTCGGACAAGTTCTTTGAGGTGATAAGAGATTTCAAGTTCACCGGAGATATCTATGCCATAAGAGAGGGCGAGGTCATATTTCCCAATGAGCCTATTTTGACGGTTAAGGCACCGTTATATCAAGCTCAATTCATAGAGACCGCACTATTGAATATAATAAATCACCAAACGCTTATCGCTACAAAAGCCGCCAAAATAACACAGCAGACCGAGGGTGCGGTAATGGAATTTGGACTCAGGCGGGCGCAAGGTCCAGACGCGGGGATTTATGGAGCCAGAGCCGCGATAATAGGGGGATGTGGCTCCACATCCAATGTGCTTGCGGGAAAGATGTTCGATATAAAAGTATCAGGCACACATTCGCATAGCTGGGTCATGAGCTTTGATAAGGAAATAGACGCCTTTAGAGCATACGCTGAAGTGCATCCCGACACCTGTGTACTGCTGGTAGATACCTATGATACTTTGAAATCCGGCGTGCCCAATGCCATAAAAGTATTTGACGAATTAAAGGAAAAAGGGCACAAACCACTTGGAATACGCCTTGACAGCGGCGACCTTGCTTATCTATCCAAAAGGGCAAGACAAATGCTGGACGACGCTGGACATAAGGATGTTAAGATTGTGGCGTCGGGGGACATAGACGAATATATTCTCTCATCCTTAATACAGCAAGGAGCAAGAATCGACACTTGGGGCATAGGCACCAAACTTATTACATCCGCACATAATCCATCCTTGGGCGGAGTATATAAGCTCGCAGCAATCAAGGAAGGGGATGAATGGATTCCCAAACTTAAGATATCGGATACCGAAGAGAAGATTACTAACCCTGCGCTGAAAACCACTTATAGGATTTATGACGAAGAGGGCTTAGCTGCAGCGGACCTTATTTGCTTAAAAGATGAGACTTTTGACACCGACAAGCCTTTGACTATATTTCATCCTATTGAGACATGGAAAAAGACAACTTTCCATAAACACTCTATGAGAGACCTTATGACGGATATCATAAGGAACGGAGAGCTTGTTTATGACTTTCCCAAATTGGAAGAGGTAAAGGCTTATACAAAGAAGAGTTTGAGCGAATTCAGCGAAGAGCACAAGAGGCTTATCAATCCGCATATATACAAGGTAGACCTTAGCGACAAGTTATATGCCCTTAAGCATAAATTAATTCATTCAGAGCATTGAAAGCAACTTTTTTTGGGGAGGCAAGAATAAAAACCGACAAAAGCGTTTGACAATCGGGGTGTTTTTTTAGATAATAATATAGCTTAATAAAAAAATATGGAGGAATGGCAGAGCGGTCGATTGCGGCGGTCTTGAAAACCGTTGATGCGAGAGCATCCTGGGGTTCGAATCCCTATTCCTCCGCCAGATAAAGAGGCTGTCTGAATTTTAGATAGCCCTTTTTTATATTCGCCTTAATAGGGTGAGTGAATTGACATAAGATGAGCAAGCTCCTTATTGAACCTATATCTCACAAAATGATATCGATTTTTCTTATTTGACAACTGCGGGAATTGAGGGTAGTATAAATTATAAGACTTTTTTTGGAGATTGTATGGGCATAAGGGCGAGCCAGAAAGAAAAAAGAAGAAACCAAATACTTATTTTTCAAAACAATAGAGAGGGTATCAAGTTATGGATAAAATAAATCAAAAGACTCTTAAATTATTGGCACAATATATACCCATTGTGGCGCGCGTTCATGGAGGCAGTCATCCCGAATTTCATGAAGTTCATAGGATTTATGACCAAATAAAAGAAAAGATAAAGAACAATAAAAAGCCCGATTTGACAAAAGAATTTTCTGATTTAAGAGAAATTACGGATAACTATAAAGTTCCGTCTGATGTATGCGAAAGCTATGAGGCGGTATATCATATGTTGGCAGAATTAGATATAGCCTACCATAAATAAGATATGAAGATACAAAAGTTTATTTTAGATAGGAAAAAATATATTGCCATTTTGGGCGCGGTATTGATAGCCGCAGCTTTTATTGCGAAATATGCCTTTAGACAAGAAAAAGTCGCCGAATGGGCGCTAATAATCGCTTCTGTTTTTGGCGTTCTTCCAATAGCCATTCAAGCCTTTCAGGCATTGAGGGTAAAGGTCGTCAGCATTGATTTATTGGTTACTATCGCAGTGATAGGCGCTTTTATCATTAAAAATTATGAAGAATCGGCTATTGTCACCTTTTTGTTTTTGTTCGGGGCGTACTTGGAGCTTCGCACGCTTAACAAAACGCGTTCGGCAATTAAAGAATTGACACAAATGGCTCCTGAAAGCGCTCTAAAACAAATGGAGGACGGCGAATTTGAGGAAGTGGAGATAGACGAAGTCGATGTGGGGGATATACTGCTTGTCAAGACGGGAGCAAAAATCCCCGTAGACGGCGTTGTGTTGTCGGGCGAAGGGCATATTAATGAAGCAAGCATAACCGGCGAGTCTTTGCCGGTAAGCAAAAAGAAAGGTTCTCAAGTTTTCGCAGGGACTATATTAGAAAACGGTACTCTGCAAATATCCGCCGACCGTGTAGGTGAAGACACTACTTTTGGCAAAATCATAGAGCTTGTGGAAGAGGCGCAGGATTCAAAATCCCAAACCGAGCGTTTTATTGACAGGTTCTCCAAGTACTACACTCCCGCAGTACTATTGATTGCACTTATTGTAGGACTGATTTCAAGGAATGTAGAGCTTGCGATTACTATATTGGTATTGGGTTGTCCGGGGGCGCTGGTTATTGGGGTGCCGGTGTCCAATGTGGCGGGCATAGGCAACGGTGCGCGACATGGAGTACTTCTAAAAGGCAGCGAGGTCATAAGCGATTTTAGCAAATTGGACACAATGGTTTTTGACAAGACGGGAACTCTTACTATCGGGAATCCCAAGGTGGGCGACAAGGTATATTATACCCAAGATATTGACGAAGCTCTGGAATACCTTGCCAGCGTGGAAAAAGAATCCGACCACCCGTTAGCCAAAGCCATTATTGAATATCTAGGCGATATAAAAACACACCCCGTTGAAAAAACAGATGTCATGAAGGGCAGCGGAATTGTCGCTCAAGTAAACGGTCATAGGGTTGCGGTGGGGAATGTCAGCTTAATGGAAAAGGAAAAAATCGCCTTAAGTGAAGAGGCGCTTGCGGATATTGCTGAACTTGAAAGAAAGGGGAACTCTCTTGTGCTAACAGCGGTTGACGGCGAATTGAAGCTCTTAATGGGCGTCCGTGACCAAATTAGACACGGGGTCAAGGAAGTACTTCAAAGCATTAAGAAACTGGGCGTAAAAAATCTGGTGCTCCTCTCCGGCGACAACCAAGGCACGGTGGATATCGTAGCCAAGGAATTAGGCTTAACGGAGGCTCACGGGAACATGCTGCCCGAGGATAAATCAAATTATATTAAGGAATTAAAATCAAAAGGAAAAATCGTGGCTTTTGTGGGCGATGGAGTAAATGACAGTCCTTCATTAGCTTTGGCTCAGATAGGTATAGCAATGGGCAGTGGAACAGATGTGGCGATAGAGACTTCGGATGTGGTCTTAATGAATTCGGACTTTACGCGTCTGCCTCATGCCTTGGGCTTGACAAAGGTGACGGCAAATAATATGCGCCAAAATATCATTATCGCAGTAGGCGTTGTGCTTATACTTTTTGGCAGCTTGTTCTTTCCATGGATGAATATGTCCATAGGAATGCTGGCACATGAGGCAAGTATATTGGTAGTAATCTTGAACGGCATGAGACTATTGCGCTATAAATTAAGAAAGAATAAAATCCCAAAGATAATAAAGGAGGAAAAATGAAAAAAGCAACGCTTCAATTGGAAACCTTAGTTTGTCCGTCATGTATGTTAAAGATAGAAAACGGAGTCAAGTCTTTGCAGGGAGTGGACAAAGAAAGCCTAAAGGTGCTGTTTAATTCAAGCAAAGTGAGAGTGAATTTTGACGAAGAAAAAGTCACCATACAAGATATCCAAAACGCCATAGAAAAATTGGGGTATAAAGTATTAAAAACGCAAGTGAAAGAGCTGTAGACAGTATCCCTTAAGCGTTTGGAAAGACCTTTTGAAATGCTAATTATGAAAACAACGCTTCCTTAATGGGAGCGTTGTTAAGTAGAAAATTTCGCAAAAAATTTAGTATGTAATCAGATTTGGAATTGGCGAATCAGACCATAAGTCATCAGGTCCGCCATAGACAAGGCTTGGGCTTGGATGCTGTCATATTGCTTGATACTCTCTTGGTATTTATCCGTCAGTATCTGAACGGCTTCGTCTTCGGTCATCTTAAGATGTTCAAATAGCATCTCCCTCCAGGTTCTTTCACTCCAGAAAGGATTTATAGACCCAAGGAATTTGGCGATATCCCTTGCATTTTGATACCAAAGCTCGCGTTGTTTTTCTACTTCTGTCGAATCGCCCTCTTTGGCGGCATTTACCAATTCTGCCGCGATTGTTAAGTGGCTGGTGAAAAGATTGTCAAACCTCATGGCAATTTGCTGACCGTACAGCGACCTTAATTCGTTGGCGAAATCATGCGGATTTCTTAGCAGGCGCTCGGTAACAAATTGCAAATCGGGCAGATTGAACGCTGAGCTTACAATAAAAAACCGCGTCCAAAGCACATGTTCCATCCAAAGGCGTCTCATAGTATTTGATACCTCTAATTGTGCGCGCGACATTCCCGCGCGATTAGGGTAGAAAGATTGTGAAACCATAATCGCACTCCTTTAATAGCTTTTTTATAATTGGGATTGTAAAACAGAAAACCCCTTGATACCATATATGTTTATAGAGTATGAAATTGTGCAAAAATCTATAGCGCTATGTCTTATCCATAAAGAGCCTTGGTTTTTTTGGTGAAAAATAACGGCACATGTATATAATCTTGAACAGCCCTTTAAGTTACGGAATAAGGGCTTTTGAAAAACGAGTTTTTATCTATTTAGTAACTTCGTCTATCCAATTGAGATATTCTTTAAGACCATTTGCAAACGGTATCTGGACTATCTCCGGCGTTTCATACTTATGCATTTTCAATATAGCCTCTTCGACTTCCTTATAGAGCTCTGATTTGGTCTTAATAAGAAGCAATATCTCCTTAGAGTTTTCCACCTTTCCTTTCCAAGTATAAAAGCTCTCTATCTCCTTTATCTGAACACATGCTGCAAGCTTTTTTTCAAGAAGAGCCTCTATAATTTCCCGTGCATCTTCTTTATTTTCACATGTGGTCATAATCAGAGAGTATTCCATAAAAGCCTCCTATGACAAATATCAATGATTATCAATATTATAACATGATTCTTCTTCTGAATAGCATTTTCAAAATATATTATAAGGTTATCTATCTGTATTTAGCTATTAAAGAAATATCGTTTGACTATAAAAAAATATCTTATATAATATTCATGAGTTCATTATATGAGGTACTGATGTTAAAATTTTTACAAAGCGACAGCATTTGGATATATTTTATTATCTTTTTTGGCAAAATCACCGAGGTGACCTTCGCCACTTTGCGCATAGTGCTGATAAACCGCGGGGAGCGTGTAAAGGGCTCTTTGGTGGCGTTAATTGAGGTGTTTTTATGGATTTATGTCACCGGGACTGTGCTGGTAGGGTTCCAAAAAGCCCCTCTTAAGGTGGCGGTATTTGTGCTTGCGTTCGCTCTTGGAAATTATTTAGGCTCATGGCTGGAAAATAAAATCGCCTTAGGGCTTAGCACGATTGAAATAATCACCACAGACGATACGGGCAATTTAGTGGAAGTGTTGCGTGCCAACAATCTTGGCGTAACGGTGACAATTGGCGAGGGTAAAGAGGGCAAGAGACATATCCTCAAAATTCACTTAAAAAGAAATAGAATTGCTTCCACAATAAGGCTTATTAATAAAAACCTTCCCAACTGTGTTATTACCGTAACAGATGTAAAAGTCCTAAAAGGCGGATACATAAAGAAATAACCATTTTTTTAGGGTTTAAGTTAGAGAGCATTCTAACCTTTATTCATATTGTTCAACCATTAATCATTAAAAAACCGCTTAAAGAGTGGTTCTTTTTTAAGTCCAATATTGACGAGACTTCTTTTTGTGTTAAATATTAATCATAGAGCCTTATTCCTAAAAAGGAGAGCGTATGGCGATACCGACAAACAAGGGGAGCTCAAGCTCATCGTAAGAAAAATTATCATTATGACCTTTTGGGTAATGATTTTTACCGTGGATAAGCGGTTTTTAGACGAAAAATATACCGTTTATCATAACAATAAACCGATTGAGCGGACGGTAAAAGAGGGTGTCATGCTTGCTTTTGACTATGCTGTCCGCCATGTGGGCAAAGGACCTCACGGCTTAATCAGAATGAAAACAGGGGATTGGAACGACCAAGCAGTATACGGTAGAGTACCAATCACACAGATCAAAACCGTACGCAGAGAGGGAGAATCCATGCTCAATTCGGCGATTGCGGCGTACGCTTTCGATATATTCGCCAAGATGTTGGAGTATGCTAACGACAAAGAGGGGGCAAAAACTCCCTATCAATGGGCTGAAGATATAAGGCAGGCAGTGGACTAACAAAAAAATTAAAAAAGTGACCCTAAACGGCAAAGAAATAGAATACTCAATTAATGTAGACGGCGTCCAATTCCCTATTCAAGGCAAAGAGATTGATTTCGAGATAGAGTTGGAGCCGTAAAAAACCTTTTATATATTTTTTATCCTTAAGCCCAAACCACCCAAATGAGCACATATCCCACGCTGACCGCAGCAAGAGTAAAGGGTACACTTATTTTCATAAAATCCCACGCCTTGACCTCATGACCGTTCTTACGGAGTATTCCCAGTGCCGTTATATTAGCTGAAGCGCCTATGGGAGTGAGGTTGCCGCCCAAAGTAGCGCCCGAAAGCAGTCCGAAATAAAGTATTATTGGATCAATGCCCATAATCCCAGCGATGCCTTGCACTACCGGGAGCATAGTCGCGGCATAGGGAATGTTGTCAATAAAAGCCGATAAAAGCACCGATGCCCAGACCAAAATAGTATATATCACAAAGAGATTATTTTTGCTGACTTTGACAAAGAAACCGCTTATTTTGTCTATTACGCCGACTTCAGCAATGCCCGCTATGACAATAAAGAGGCTGCCCAAAAGCGCCAATGTAAAGAAATCTATTTCCATTAATGAAGATTTGACTGCGCTGAATTTTTTGCTCTTTATGATTTCGCGGACTAATCCAATAATATAAAGCACTACACAGATCGCGCCGTTGGTTATGTCTTGTTCCCTTATGCGCAACCTGTATGGGCTGAAAGAGGCGATAATAAGCAGTACTATCATGCCGACAAGCAGCACAGTTGGAAAATAATCTTTAACCTCAGTCTTGTCGTCAATAGAAATCTTTTGATTATCTTTACGGAAAAACCATGCCAGCACCAAAGCTGAGGCTATGGCACTTATTTGCACAACCCAGAACATTCCCATTTTTCCGCGGAAAAAGAAAAAATCCAAGAAATCAAGACCTGCATATCCGCCGAGCAGTATCGAAGTGGTATCCCCCACAAGCGTGGCGGCGCCCTGTAGATTAGAGGATATGGCTATGGTGATTATGCTTTTTACTGGGGAGATATCAAGTTTTTTACAGATTGTGATAGCGACCGGAGCTACCATAAGCACCGTGGCGACATTGTCTACAAACGCTGAAATAAGACCGGCAAACAGCGCCAAAGATATGATTGCCCAGCGCACATTTGGCATTTTCTTTATTATCAAATCCGCAAGCAAAGAAGGCATTTTGGACGCAATAAAAAGCGATACTATCCCCATTGTGCCCCCTATCATCATCAGCACATTCCAGTCTATAGAAAATAAGAACTTATGTATTGGCAATATCCCTGCGGCTACAAAAATAATCGCCGACACTAACGCGATATATGCCCGATAATTTGGGAAAATAAGTAAAAGTGCATAGGTCAAAACAAAAAGAATGACGGCGGCAATCATCTTTAACCTCAATAGGAAAATATCGTTTGCAGTATAGCACATAAGAGGGTATAAATCAACACTCTTTAATTTAGATTATTAGGGTACCAATAAATTGGTGCTAATTTTCATGCTATTTGATGAAGACTTATGAAAAAATGGGAGAAAAAGTCATGAGAAAATCAAGTAAATCAGTTTTTTTACAATTTTCGTAATAATTCTTGCTCTTATGTTTACGGCGTGCAACGATTTATTGTTCAGCATTAATTTCAATATTTTGCTATCGCCGACAATGACTGTTGAACTTGATTATTATGCTTTGAGTAGAAAAGTAAGAAGTGGAGCCTTGACTAAAGAAGGTATCGCTGACGCAATCGTAGAATTTTTTATGAATTATAGGTATCTGCTAAACATTTCAGATAAGGATACTTCCAGAGTATACCACTTTTATGAAAAAGCGGAGTATTTGATACCAGATCGAGAAACCGCAGATTTGATAAAAACCAAATTTATGGCTCAATATAAAGAAATTAAGGAAGCCGCAAAAAAAGAACTGGCAGAGAAAAAATTTCAAGTCTCTAGCGGATACAGATTGTGTGTCTCATGTCAATATAGAACTGATTGTGATTGGCGTTCATACTGTGACTATACGCCAATTTAGAAATGGGTAGATAAAGCCATTGGAGACAATAAGGCTAAAATAACAAAAATGATGTAATATATAGCCTCACACCTTATGATGTGCTTGGCTCGTTTGGTGGGCAATAACAAAACGTTCGTGCCCTGTCGCACTCGCGAATACACCCTGACGGGTGCATTTTTTTATTAAGCAAAAGCCGCTCGTCTTGCAAGCAATCCACGCTATCTTTTGCCTAAAAAAAAGCACACCTTATGATGTGCTTGGCTCGTTTGGTGGGCAATAAGGGACTCGAACCCCTGACTTCCTCCATGTGACGGAGGCACTCTACCAGCTGAGTTAATTGCCCGTCGCTGAAATATATTATAATAAATCCTATCCTATATTTCAATCGGTTTTTCAAAAAATTTTTAAGAAAATCTATCAGCATTTATAAAAAAATTCATCCGCCCATTGTAAAATATACCTATTTTACATGTATTTTGAGCCATATTTCCTTCCGATGGTCGGCGTCATATGGCAATATTTGAATATTGAAGCGGTCGTATTTTCTTTGATAATTGCCAAATATGAGCATATAATACTCTCTTTTCAAATGGGAATAAAATCTTATTTGTTTCGCTATACGCAACCGCTTTATTTAATCGGGCTTGACGGGTGGGGGCAAGACATTTATAATGTAGCCGAGGAATGACGATATGGCAAGGATAAAAGAATTTTTCTCTAAAAATCCAACGGCATGGGAATTCGCCAAATATACGATTTTTTCGGTGACAGGAGGACTGCTGGAGCTTGTCGTTTTTGTGATATTGAACTCTGTTTTGCCAAAAAATGGTATTGACCGACCTATAAACTGGTTTGTCTTTGTTTATCCCACCGAAGCCGGCGGACTGGGTGCTTTTATCGCTTTTATTGTATCTTCCGTGGTTGGGCAAGCCCTGAAGTTCATCACCAATTTCAAAAAGACTTTCAAATCCACCAACAACATCTTTTTGAGCGCCATTGGTTTTGCATTAATGGCGATTGTTATTGTCGTCGGCCTCAATCTCTATGTAGGCGGTCTTTTGAACAAAGAGCTTTGCAAGGTTGTCGACAACGCCGACCTTGCTGGTCTGATAGCCAAAACAATTGCCCAAGTCACCGGGTTTTTATTGATATTCCCTGTCAATAAATTTATACTTATGAGAAGAAAAGATTAGTGATTCTCTTTTTAGATAACCCAATTCTTTATATAAATAAGGCTTCTTTTTCAGCACAAAAAGTATAACAAATACCTTTATAACAGGCGGAGAAGTGCGCTCCAATGTTGCCTTGTATAAGGGATATTTATATTTTCTGGCGGATATGGGAAGGGTTACGGATTATGAAGGCAGCATCCAGATACTCTCACGGCAAAGCTGTAAACTTATATGTATTGACAATGACGGTAATTTTGTATGGGGAAAGCAAGTGGCTGGCAAATCCACGATAAGGCAGCACGGTCCAGCCGAAGTCGTCGTACAAAACGATAAAGTGCTTGTTGTAACCGATTTTATTTATCTGTTTAAGTATGATACGGGCGACGAATTATATAAAAGCGAACAAGTTCAGAATAACGACAGCGAAGACCCGTTTACCCGAATGGCATATATCAGACCTAAAATCAACGAAACCAATGGTAAGGCTTATTTCATAATTCCTGAAGATAGCAGCTTTGCCACACTGTATGAATTTGATTTCACGAATCAGACATATTCAGTAACAAACCTCTTTGCAATAAACGAGTTGAACGACTTTGATGATCAATACGGCAATACCCATGTAATAAGCTTTGACAGCCAAAACAAATGAGTCAGCCTTTTCGTTCGATATGGTCAAAATGTGAGCGATATTGTTCGGATAGATGGGCGGGTACATATCCCTAATTTAGCAAAGACCAAATGAACGATATGTAATATTTATCAAAAGAGTGTAAGTTGGTTGCTAAAAATAGGCGAAATCAAGCGAAAAACAACAAAAAAGACACACATTAGGGGCGAGTTCATACGCTCCTTTTTCGTGTATCTTGGTGGCGGAGAGTTAGGGATTCGAACCCTAGAGACTCTATTAAAGTCTATGGCTTTTCGAGAGCCACACCTTCAACCACTCGGACAACTCTCCGCGTTAATATTTTGTTGTTATATATATTACTATCAAAATTCCCAATATGCAAATCAAACTCTGTATTTGTTGAAAAAAAAATTTGGCTATGGTATAATTTGTAAAAACATTTGGAAAGTAAAACACATGAAAAAGGCATTGATTGGACAGATTCTATCCATATACAATGGATTATTTTATTTGGCGCTTGGCATTTTCGCCCTTGGCATGTTCACAATCCATTCGATTGAAGCGGTTTGGAAAGGCATCCCAAAAGGCAGGCTCTATGGCTATAAGGTTATGGAAAGCCTTTGTCTTACTTGATTATATGGCTTTACTTGGTGGAAATGGCTGGGCGACAAGTCCAAATAGCCAAATGTATTTTTTGTAATATAATAACAATAATAAAAGCAAAAAGAATATAATGAAAGATACCATTTAACTAACAAAGGACGGTTAAAGATGAGAAAAATAGTAGCAATAATAGGAGACGCAATAATAGAACTCGATTCCGAAAAATATAAACTTGCGTTTGAGGCAGGCAAAGCTCTTGTAGATAACGGTTACAGAGTTCAAAGCGGCGGCTTAAAGGGTATTATGGAAGCCGCTTTTCATGGTGCAAAGTCCTCAAAGAACTATAAGGAAGGCGACACATTGGCGATTTTGCCTTGTTTTGATAGTTCTTGGGCAAACAAGTATTCGGACATTGTGGTAGCCACAGGTCTTGATATTTATAGGAATGTAATAGTTGCGAATGCCGACGCTGTGGTTGCCATAGGCGGTGGCAGCGGCACCCTTTCAGAGCTTGCCCACGCATGGGCACTGAAGAGGCTAATTATTGGGTATGAAAATGTGGACGGCTGGAGCGGAAAGCTGGCGGGAAAGAAAATCGACAACAGAATAAGGTACGAAAACATCAAGGACGACATGGTCTATCCCGTCTCCAGTGCGGAAGAAATGATAAAGCTCTTGGGCGAAAAGATAGACTTATACAACCAATACCACGGAGGAATATCCCATGGCGAAAAGAGATAGGTACGACCATATCCTCTGGGATTGGAACGGCACCCTCTTTGACGATATTGAGGAAAACATAAAAGCCATAAACATATCCTTAAAAAAGAAAAACCTCTCCCCCTTAACCAAAGAAAAGTATCTTCAGCTCTTTAGTTTCCCGATAGAAAACTTCTATAAAAAAATAGGATTTGAGTTTGAAGACAACGAGTACCAAATACTTGCGCATGAATTTATTGAAAATTACAAGAAAGAAAGCATGTCCGCGCATTTGCATAATGGTGTAAAAGAACTCTTGGACTATTTTCATAAAAAAAGGATAGGTCAGTCGATTTTATCGGCGTCAGAAAAGACGATTTTAGAAGAAAAGCTATCTCACTTTGATATCAAAAAATATTTTGAGGATATACTTGCGCTTGACAATGTCTACGCCGAAAGCAAAGCTCATTTAGGTATCGAATGGAGAAAGACCAAGGGAAAGGGCAAAAAAGCATTTATGATAGGCGATACCGCTCATGACTTTGATGTGGCAAAAGATATGGGCATAGACTGCATTCTCTTTAGCGGCGGTCATAATAAAAAAGAGGATTTATTAAACACTGGTGCAATTGTGGTTGACAATCTTATTGACATAAAAGATATTCTATAAATTATTTAAGGATATATAGCCTGCATTCTTTTTTGGCGTTATATAGCTTTCTGTTTTTATCAGCCCTTTTCCCAAAAAGTCTTTGAAAATCCCTATGGGATGTCAAGACCGCAAATGTCCATCTATCAAGGCTTTTATAAACTTCGCCCAACCTTATATATAAGTCCATGACGGAAGACTTGTCCATAAGCCTTTCGCCATAGGGCGGATTTGTTACTATCGTACCAAGGGAAAACCTCGAAGACAACTTGGAAATATCCTGTGCTTGAAAGTGAATATCTTCCTTAACGCCTGCTTTTTGGGCATGAAGAACGCTTAGTTCTATTGCCTTTTTGTCGATATCAAAACCGCTTATACGAAGGGGTTTATCGTATTCGATTTGTTCTTTTGCGCTCTGTCGAACATCTTGCATAATCTTTTTATCAATAAAGAAATAGTCTTCCATAGCAAAACTTCGATTTAGACCGGGAGCGATGTTCTTAGCCATTAACGCCGCCTCAATGGGCAGGGTACCCGAGCCGCAAAAAGGGTCTATGAAAGGGGTGTCGCTTTTCCATTCGGACAACAGAATAATCGCCGCCGCAAGGGTTTCCCTTAATGGGGCTTCGCCTACAAGCTTTCTATATCCTCTCTTATGCAAGCCCTCTCCCGAAGCGTTTAATGAAAGCATGACGATATCTTCATGTATATAGAAATCTATATAATATCTTGATCCTTTTTCTTCAAATACACTGTGGCGTGTCTTTTTTTTAAGCCTTTCAATAATGGCTTTTTTAATTATGCTTTGACAGGCTTTTACAGCAAAAAGTTTGCTTTTTGAGCTTTTGCCGTAAATTATAAACTTAGCTTCAGGGTCCAAATAGTCTTCCCAAGGGACGCCAAAAGTCCCCTCAAAAAGCTCATCAAAGCTCAACGCTTGGAATTTAGCGACCTCTAAAAGCGCTTTATCCGCCGTTCTTAAGAACATATTGCACTTTGCCAAGTCTATTAGCGAGCCTTGAAAATGAATCTTTCCGTTTATGGCTTGGGACAGATCTATCCCAATTCTTTTAAGCTCATTCTTTGTGACGCCCTCCACTCCCGAAGCCGCCGTAAGCGCCAAATTATATTTCTTCATGACCGCTGTTTTTTAAATCAAATTTTTTTCTAATGAAAGCCAGAGCTATAGGCACAAAAACCGCTATGCTTATAAATTCCGCTATGGAATAGCTCAGCCATATGCCGTTTAGTCCGATAAAATGACTCAATAGAAAAGCAAGAGGTATCAAGAGCGCGATTTGACGCATAAGCGAAAGGCAAAGCGCAGCAAGTCCGTTGGTGAGCGACTGGAAGATTATTGTCAGCATAATGCCAACCGCCGCAAAGATAAAGCTTATGCTTAACAGCCTGAAAGCTTGTACGCCCAAAGCCATGACCTCTCCTTCGGCGTTGAAAAGCGACAGCAAAGCCTGAGGGAAAAACTGAAAGACCAAGGTTCCTATCGCCATAATCGCCGCCGCTGCAATAAGTGAGAGTTTAAGTGCTTTATAGTATCTCTTTTTATTCTTGGCGCCATAGTTATAGCTCATTATGGGCAAAGCGCCTTGGGTGAGCCCGAATACTGGCATAAAGACAAAAGATTGAAGACGGATATAAATTCCCATGACCATAATGGCGTTTATGTATGTCCTTAATATTGTATTGAGTATGGTGACAGTAAAGCTGCCCACGCCTTTTAATATAGTGGTCGGCAATCCCACTTTCATAATTCCCCACACTATCTCTTTATTAAAACGAAAACCTTTTCCAAAAAAGGGTTTAACATCTTGCTTGGTGAACCTAAAGAAAAGTATCCCCGCAAGCATGGAACAAAATTGTCCGCCGACGGTGGCTATCGCCGCACCCCTAATTCCCAGTTCGGGAAAAAACCCAATTCCAAAAATAAGCAAGGGGTCGAAGATGACATTTATGACCGCTCCCAAAGTCTGGGTTATCATGGGTACTTTCATATTGCCGGTGGCTTGGAATATCTTTGAATTATGAATTTCCACAAACGCAAACGGACTGAAGATAAGCACGATTGACAGATACTGAACGCCTAAAGAAATTGTTTCGGGGTCGTTGGTAAAGCTGCTGATAAAGGGTTTGGTGGTGAATACGCCGATTATTATAAACAGCGCCGCAGAAATAAGAGTAATTAAAAGTCCTGTCTGAGCGGAAAGGGAAGCCTCTTTTTTCTTTTTCTCTCCCAATTTTTTTGCCACAAGGGCATTGGAGCCTGTGCCTATGCCCGTAGCAAAGGCAATAATGAGCATTTGCAGGGGAAAGGCGATTGCGATAGCCTCCAAAGCTTTCATATTGTAATGGGAAACGAATATGGAATCCACAATATTATAAAGTGCGTGAGAAAGCATGGAAAGCATGGGCGGCAAGGACATGCCCCAAAGCAGTCTTCCCATTGGTTGGTTTCTCATCTTGTCAGATCTCAATCCTTTGTCGTCCATCCTATCTCCTTGACTATAAAATTATTAACGATTACAATTTTAATAGCTAAGTAATTGTATAATCAATCTATAAAAAAGTCAAAAGATATTAATAGAATCTAAAAGATGACTTAATATTATATTAAGGTTTAAAAATATAATAATTTTTCAGAGAACTTAAATTTATTGAGGTGGAAAAATGAACTATGAAGACAACCATTACGCTAAAAAAGCCGAAAAAAAGAAAATAACTGTCATAATAATAACGGCGATTATTGTTACTTTTGTTTTCAATGGGATAATGTATGCGGTGATTTCTCAAAGCATGCAAAAAAAGCTTGACAAAGACTTCCAAACGGCGATGGACAGCTTGGACGACAGAATTGACGACGCCCTTGCCAATCGTCTGACGACCAAGATATCCGAAATGGTCTCCGACAACATCACCGATGAAGTCACCCAATCGGCCACAATCCTCTTGGGCGAATATATAACCGAAGAGGTCATTGATAATTTTAAGAGAGAGTACAATCTTCCAGAGGGCTATTTCAGCGTAGGGCTTAAGGCAGCGGAGAATGTCGATTCGGTTTTGGAAGTCAAAGCCTCTTCAAGTTCAAGCTCAAGTTCTTCTCAGGCGACAGCTTTTATAATAAACCAGCAAGGCTACGCTATCACAAACGCCCATGTTGTCACTTACGAGGAAACAATTTATCAAAACTTAGGCGGATTCCGCATTCCCATAGGAACGGAAACCAAGGTTTATACAACTATCAAAGCCAATTATCGCAACAGCTCTCAAGAGTATCAAATGCAAGTGATAGATTATGATATTGAAAAGGACCTTGCCATAATCAAGTTTGTCAATCCGCCTGCCAAGTTAAAGTCGGTGACCTTTGGCGACGCTGATTTGGTCAATTTAGGCGAGGAAGTGGCGACAATCGGAAACGCTCAAGGCTTGGGGATATCGCTAACTACCGGCGTAGTCTCCAACACACCAAGGAGTTATAAAACCATTCGTGTTTTGCAGACAAATACCACCATAAATCCCGGAAACTCCGGCGGCCCGCTTTTTAATATCTATGGCGAGGTTGTCGGTGTGGTATCGTTTAAGATAATAGAGTCCATGGTCAATGAAGGATTGGGCTTTGCTATCTGCTCCAATTCGGTAATAGACTATATAGAGCATGTAAAATCGCAAAAAAAGATAAATATAAATTATAGTTTTGTTGCAAGCTAAGACTTCATAACATATAATAGTTCATTTACCTTGAAAACGATTATAAAAAAAAGTGGCTGTGATATGACAGCCACTTTGAATATTTAAGCTAACCGTTTAGCAGCAGTTGCCACAAAGCACTAAAAGCAGCGGAATGCAAAAACATTTTGGAGGGCAGGGTTTCTTGCAGCAGCAGGGTTTGCAGCAGCAGGGTTTGCAGCAGGGTTTGCAGCAGGGTTTGCAGCAGCAGGGTTTGCAGCATTTCTTTTGTTCTACAAGAAACAAGTTTACGGGATGGATTTCCTTCCCAAAACAGCTAGCTGAACAAGGTTTTTTATCTAAGCAATCGTACATAATCATTTTCTCCTTTGTAGCGCATATTTGCGTCATTACCATTTTATTAGTTCCAAGATTTTTTTGTTACTTGTGCCTTGATTTATAAAATCAATAAAAAAAACAAAAACCGATTGCCGACATACTCTTTCGGATTATAAAATCGAAAGCCTATATATATAATGATAAAAATAAATAAAACATATATAAATTTTGTCGGGAGGAAAAGACAAAAATAATCAATAAAAGTGTTTAAATACAAATAGAACAGTTTATAATTACTTTGTATGAGAAAAAAATGCAAAGATTGCCAGCTTATCAAGAACTCAAATAAGGTTATACAAGAGCAGGCGCAGAGGATAATAGAATTAAAAAAGCAAATCAACGATTTAAGCATATCGCTTGAAGAATACCGCAAAAAGGACGGAGAAATAGTTCAGGCTTTGGCGTTTGCCAAGAAGAAGTCTGAAGAGCTTGTTCAAGAAGCCCAAATAAAATACGCTCTGGAGTGTGAAAGGCTTAGAGTATATAGGAACAAGTGGCTTAGGTATATAAAGGACAAGGACAAGGCGGGAACGCTGGCAAAGGATATCGAAAGAACCAATCAAGTCTTGAAGGAATGCCAAATTCAGCTTGAGGATATGCTGTATACCGACTTAGGCATTAATCAAAATGTGGCGGATAGCTATATTTATGAAAGGGAGAGAATAGACGGCGAACCTTGTTTGAACTATCAGAAAATTATAGAAAAAGCAAAAGAAAAGGTGATTGAAGACGATATTTTACCCAATGACGAGCTTAATAGAATGCTTGAAAAGCTTAGAATATGACAAAGATAGGGCTTATTGGGCGTTTTTTTTAATTTTCTTGGATTTTATTTATAAAATTGTTTGACACCTTATTTATACTATGATATATTTATTAGGCTGCACAAATTTAGGGATGAAGCGGGAGGTTGCCTAAAAAGGGAGAATTTCCGCGGACAAGTGCCAGGCGCATAAGACGCGGGCGACTAACTCAAAAAGGCTAAGACCTTTTTATAAAAAAAAGCGGCGTGACACACACGGGTAAGTGTGAGAGTTAGGAAAACAGGAGGAACGAACATGGCAAGTCAAAAAATCAGAATTAAGTTAAAGGCTTATGACCACAATCTTATTGACAGTTCTTGTGAAAAGATTGTGGAATCGGTCAAGAAAACAGGTGCCGGCATATCCGGACCCATACCTTTACCCACAGAAAAGGAAATAATCACTATTTTGCGGTCGCCCTATATATATAAGGACAGCCGCGAACAGTTTGAGTTAAGAACCCATAAGAGACTGATAGATATCTATAACTCAACATCGAAAACCGTAGAAGCTCTTATGAAGCTTGATTTACCGGCAGGTGTTGACATACAGATAAAGCTGTGACAGGAGGACTTATATGAAGAAAGCTATATTAGGTAAAAAGCTCGGTATGAGTCAAATATTTACCGCTGAAGGCATAGTTATTCCGGTGACAATAATCGAGGCTGGCCCTTGTCCTGTTGTCCAGATTAAGACAACGGAAAAAGATGGATATTCGGCTATCCAGATTGGATTTGGACAAAAGAAAGAAAAGAATGTCTCAAAGCCCTTGAAAGGTCATTTCAAAAAGGGTAAAGTAGCACCCACCAGATACTTAAGGGAATTCAGAACGGAAGAGGGCGACAAGTTTGAGATAGGACAAAATATCCTTTGCGATATTTTCACAAAAGGCGAGAAAGTCGATGTTACAGGCATGACCAGAGGAAGAGGCTTCACAGGCACCATTCAAAGATGGAATATGCACAGAGGTCCTATGTCGCATGGTTCGGGATATCATAGAGGCGTGGGAGCTATGTCTGGCTGTGCGTCCCCCGGCAAAGTCTTTAAGGGAAGAAAGATGCCCGGACACTATGGAAACGAGCAAGTGACCATAAGGAACCTTGAAGTGGTCAAGGTGGACAAAGACAGGAATTTGCTGTTTGTTAAAGGCGGCATTCCCGGAGCAAAGAACAATTTTGTCATCGTGAAGCAGTCGCAGAAGGCTTAAAGGAGTGTAGGTTATGGAATTGAATGTTTATAATACAGACGGTAAGAAAACTGGCGTAATTACAGTAAGCGATGAAATCTTTAACGCCGAATACAAAGAGGCGCTTATACATCAAATAGTGGTGGCTCAGCTTGCCAATAAAAGGCAGGGCACAAAGTCCGCTCTTACCCGTGCAGAAGTAAGAGGCGGCGGAGCCAAGCCATACAGACAAAAGGGTACGGGCAGGGCAAGACAAGGCTCTATTCGCTCACCGCAATGGAGAAAGGGCGGAGTGGTGTTCGCTCCCAAGCCCAGAGACTTCTCCAAAAAAATCAACAGAAAGATGAAGACCGCTGCGTTGAAGAGCGCTTTAAGCCAAAAGGTCAGACAGGATGAGTTTATTGTGATAGAAGACTTTGCTCTTCCCGAAGCAAAGACCAAATTCATGGCGGCGATACTCAAGAATTTCGAACTGAAAGGCAAGACCCTTCTTATCTTGCCCGACAACAATCAGACAATAATCAGAGCCGCAAGAAACATTGAAGGCGTGAGCATCACCCAAAGCGACCTTATCAATGTATACGACCTTGTCAGAAACGGCAAATGCATTATCACCAAAGAAGCCGTCAGAAAACTTGAGGAGGTAAATATTTAATGAACTCTTACGATATCATTATTAAGCCGGTATTATCGGAAAAAAGTTATGACGGCATTGCCAATAAAAGATATACTTTCATAGTGCACAAAGCAGCGACAAAGAGCCAAGTCAAGACCGCAGTTGAAGAAATCTTCAATGTGAAAGTAGAAAAAGTCAATATTGTCAACTATCAAGGAAAGCTTAAAAGAATGGGAAGAAACGAGGGAAGAAGACCGTCCTATAAAAAGGCTTATGTCAAATTGACGGATGACTCCAAGTCCATCGAGTTCTTCGAGAGCTTGTCTTAATTCTTCAGGAGGATAAAAAATGGCGATAAAAAGATATAAACCAACAAGTCCTGCCCGCAGATTTATGTCAGTATCGGATTTTAAGGAAATCACTTCCGACAAACCCGAAAGAAGTCTGCTTGCCCCCAAAAAGCGCACAGGCGGCAGAAACAATATGGGCAGAATCACCGTACGCCATATCGGCGGCGGCAACCGCAATAAATACAGAATTATTGACTTTAAGAGAGACAAGGACGACATCCCCGCCAAGGTCAAGTCCATACAATACGACCCCAACAGAAGCGCAAATATCGCACTGCTGGCGTATGCGGACGGCGAGAAGAGATATATACTTGCGCCAGTGGGACTTAATGTAGGGGATACGGTCATGAGCGGAGAGAACTCTGAAATAAGAGCCGGAAACGCCAAAAAGCTTGAAGATATACCCGTGGGCACAATGGTGCATAACATCGAGCTTCAGCCCTTAAGAGGCGGACAGATAGCCAGAAGCGCGGGAACAAGCGCCCAGCTTATGGCGAAAGAGGGCAAGAGAGCGACTTTGAGAATGCCTTCGGGAGAGATGAGATACGTGCCTTTGGCTTGCAAGGCGACGATAGGTCAAGTGGGCAATATTGAACATGAGATTATCAGCATTGGAAAAGCGGGAAGAAAGAGAAACATGGGCGTAAGACCCGGTGTCAGAGGCGTGGTTATGAACCCCTGCGACCACCCGCACGGTGGCGGCGAGGGCAAGAGCCCGATAGGAATGCCCACTCCTGTTACACCTTGGGGCAAACCCACTTTGGGATACAAGACCCGCAAAAAGAACAAGACAAGCGATAAGTTTATTATAAAGAGAATTAATTAGGAGGAACATAGCTAATGTCTAGGTCAATAAAAAAAGGTCCTTATGTGCATGACAGCCTTAGGAAAAAGATAATAGCTCTCAATGAATCGGGTCAGAAGAAACCCGTCAAGACATGGTCAAGAGCTTCGACTATCTTCCCGGAATTTGTGGGACACACGATAGCCGTTCATGACGGAAGAAAGCATGTTCCCGTATACATTACTGAGGATATGGTCGGAATGAAGCTTGGTGAATTCGCTCCGACAAGAACTTTCAGAGGACATGCCGGCAGCAAGACGACCGGCAAGAAATAGGAGGTATTCAATAGATGGCGACCAGAATAAGGGAAAAAGCTAAATTAAGAAAAGAAAATGCCGACAAAAGACCTTTCGCACGTGCGAAGTACATCCGTATTTCTCCGTTCAAGGTCAGAGCCGTATTGGACTTAATTCGCGGCAAGAGCTATTTTGAGGCGGAAGCTATTTTGACAAACCTCAACAAGTCTTCATCGCTGCCAGTGCTGAAAGTATTGAAATCAGCGGGAGCAAACGCCGAGAACAACCTTGAAATGAACAAAGACGATTTATATGTTGCGGAATGTTTTGCCGATCAGGGCGCGACGCTGAAAAGATATATCGCCAAATCCCACGGCAGAGCGGGAAGAATATTGAAAAGAACAAGTCATATCACAATTATCTTGGACGAAAGGCAGTAGGAGGATAAAATGGGTCAAAAAGTAAATCCGCACGGTTTAAGAATAGGAATAATTAAAGGTTGGGATTCCCAATGGTATGCCGACAAGAAAGATTTCGGAAAGAATATCAAGGAAGACCACGAGATAAGAACAATGTTGAAGAAGAAGTACTATGCCGCGGCTATTTCCAAGATAACGATTGAAAGAGCCTCAAACAGCGTAACTGTGAATATGTATTGCGGAAGACCGGGAGTGGCGATAGGAAAGCAAGCTGCCGGCATTCCCCTTATCAAAAAGGACATAGAAAAAATCAGCAAAGGAAAGACAATCAATGTAAATATACACGAAGTAAAGAAAGTCGATTTGGACGCCCAGCTTGTGGCGGAATCCATAGCCGCTCAGCTTGAGAAGAGAGTACAGTTCAGAAGAGCTATGAAGCAAGCGATGCAAAGGTCCATTAGGAGCGGAGCGAAGGGAATCAAGACGATGGTCAGCGGAAGGCTGGACGGCGCAGAAATAGCCAGAAGCGAATTCTATCACGAAGGCTCCATTCCTCTACAAACCTTAAGAGCAAATATAGATTATGGTTTTGCAGAAGCCGAGACCACCTATGGAATATTGGGCGTTAAGGTTTGGATTTATAAGGGTGAAATTTTCACCAAAGCAGGAAAAGGAGGTAATGACTAATATGTTAATGCCTAAGAGAGTTAAGAGAAGAAAGCAGCACAGGGGCAGGATGAAAGGCAGAGCCACCAGAGGCAATAAGATAACTTACGGCGAATACGCTCTTGTGTCTTTAGAGTCCGGCTGGGTGACAAGCAATCAGATAGAAGCCGCCCGTGTGGCGATGACAAGACATATGAAAAGAGGCGGAAAGGTTTGGCTGAATATCTTTCCCCATAAACCTGTAACCCAAAAGCCCGCTGAAACCCGTATGGGAAGCGGAAAGGGTTCTCCTGAGTACTGGGTAGCGGTAGTTAAGCCCGACAGAGTGCTTTTCGAGGCGGCTGGCGTCAGCGAAGAAGTTGCCCGCAACGCCTTAAGGCTTGCTGCTCATAAATTGCCCGTTAAGTGCAGATTTGCCAAGAAATCAGATTATGCAGAGGGCGGGGAGGTCTAAATGAAAGCGATAAAGTTTTTTGAAATGAGCACAAAGGAGCTTCAGGATAAATTAACCGAGCTCAAGGCGGAGCTTTTTAATCTACGCTTTAAGCACGCCACAAATCAGTTAACCAATCATATGACCATGGTCGAATGCAAAAGGGATATTGCCCGCGTTATGACCATTCTCAGACAAAGAGAGTTGGGAATCAGCTTTGAACCCGAAAAGAAAAAATCAAAAGCCAAAAAGAGTTCCAAATAGAGGAGGATGATTTTAAATGGAAAGAAATTTGAGAAAAACCAGATTGGGAACGGTAGTAAGCGACAAAATGGACAAGACCATAGTTGTGGAAGTTGTCAGAAAATTCAAACATCCTCTTTATAAAAAGTATATAAAGACAACCAAGAAGTTCAAAGCGCACGACGAAAAGAATGAATGCGGAATAGGCGATTATGTCGAAATTGCCGAGACCAGACCTCTTTCTAAAGATAAGTGCTGGAGACTTGTAAGAATAATAGAGAAGGCAAAGTAGGAGGAGCAAACGATGGTACAACCACAATCAAGACTTAAGGTGGCGGACAATTCAGGCGCCAAGGAAATAATGTGTATAAGAGTTTTGGGCGGGGCCTATGTCAGAAGTGGCAATATAGGCGATGTCATAGTGGCAAGCGTTAAATCCGCAACCCCCCACACTCCGATTAAGAAAGGCGACATAGTAAAAGCTGTTATTGTCAGAACAAGCAAGGGCATAATGAGAAAAGACGGCTCACATATCAGGTTTGACGACAATGCCGCCGTTATTATCGACAATCAGAAACAGCCCAGAGGCACCCGTATTTTCGGACCAATAGCAAGGGAGCTTAGAGAAAAAGACTATATGAGAATCATATCTCTTGCTCCGGAAGTACTTTAGGAGGAAGATATGGCTAAAGTAAGTATAAAAAAAGAAGATTATGTAATGATAATCGCAGGAAAAGACAAAGGCAAGACAGCCCAAGTCTTGGGGATTGACGCCAAGAAGCAAATCGCCTATATAGAGGGCAAGGGCGTGACCCCAAGGAAAAAAGCCGTCAAGGCAAGAAAGGCGACAGATAGAGGCGGCATAATAGAATTTCCAGCGGTTATATCCATAAGCAATCTTATGCCTATTTGTTCGGCATGCGACAAGCCCACAAGAGTGGGACATAAGATTGTGGACGGCAAGAAAGAAAGGATATGCGTAAAGTGTGGCGAAATCCTTAAGACCAAGAAAGTTGAGGAAAAGAAAGCCGCCGCGACGGTAAGAAAGAGAAGCAAAAAGGCTTCCGAAGTCAAAGCCGATGAGGTCAAGGCAGAAGAGGTTAAGACCGACAAGCCCGAAGCCGAAGTGAAGCCTAAAGTAGAGCCCCAAGCCGAGGTGAAGGCTGAGCCCGCTGAAAACAAACCTAAAGCCCAAGCTACCGTTGTCAAAAAGACCGTTAAGAAAGAAGAGCCTGCGGAGAAAAAGGAAGTTGAGGCAAAGAAAGAAGAAAAACCCACGGCGAAAAAAGCTCAAACAAAGCCCGCTGAAAAGGGAACAGATAAGACCTTAGCCAAAGAACCCGCTAAGGACAAAGAGGAATAGAGAGGAGGTTAACCCATGGCGAAAGCGATTGAAAAGGTTGAAAAAGCCGAGAAATATGAAAGCAGACTTAAGACCAAATATAAAGAGGAAGTAATCCCCGCTCTTCAAAAGACTTTCAAATATAAGAACATTATGGAAGTTCCCACAGTGGAAAAGATTATACTCAATATGCGCTTAGGCGATGTCAAGGACAATGAGAAGAGCTTGCAAAACGCTGTAAAAGAGCTTGAACTTATAGCCGGACAAAAGGCGATAGTCACAAAAGCCAAAAAGTCGGTCGCCAACTTTAAGCTCAGGCAAAACATGAAAGTGGGCGCTAAGGTGACCATAAGGGGAACAAGAATGTGGGATTTTCTTGACAAGCTGATATCTATCGCTCTTCCCCGTGTTAGAGACTTCAGAGGCGTCAGCCCCAAGTCTTTTGACGGAAGAGGAAACTATGCGCTGGGCATAAAAGAACAGCTTGTATTTCCCGAGATATCCTATGACCATATCGAAAAGGTCAGAGGATTTGATGTTTGTATAGTGACCACAGCAGGTTCGGACGAAGAGGCAAAGGAGCTGTTGGCTCAGCTTGGAATGCCTTTTAGCAGGTAGGAGGTTGATTGGCAAATGGCAAAAAAAGCATTGATTAACAAACAAAAAAGAAAGCCAAAGTTTTCCACAAGAAGATATTCCAGATGTTCTTTGTGTGGAAGACCGCATGCAGTTTTGAAAAAATACGGTGTTTGCAGAATTTGCTTTAGGGAATTGGCATATAAAGGTCAGATTCCCGGAGTAAAAAAAGCAAGCTGGTAATGGAGGTATAATATGGCTATAACAGACCCGATTGCAGATATGCTCACTCGTATCAGAAACGCCCTTAGCGCAAGGTATGAGAGTGTGGATATACCCGCATCAAAAGAAAAAATGGAGATAGCAAAGATTTTGGTAGAGGAAGGCTATATCAAAAGTGCCACTTTATTAAAGAAAGAAGATGTCAGCGAAGCGGGAATGGCTGATGCAAACCAGCCCCGCAGCAGTATTGACAGAAAGGTGGCAAAGCGCCAGCAAAAGAGAAAACTCTATGACAACATAGTCATAGAACTCAAATATGCCCCCAACAACCAGAAAGTTATTACCGGGCTTAAGAAGATATCCAAACCCGGTTTGAGAGTATATGCCAAGCACAACGAACTGCCAAAAGTACTTAACGGACTGGGGATTGCGATTATTTCCACTTCCAAAGGCATCATGACAGACAAAAAAGCCCGCAAGCTGGGCACAGGCGGCGAAGTTCTCGCCTATGTATGGTAGGAGGTTGCAATGTCAAGAATAGGTAAATTGCTAATAGCATTATCCGACAAAGTAAAAGCAGAGATGACAAACGGCAAAATCGTAGTAACCGGACCTTTGGGAACTCTTTCGCAGGAAATAAGAAACTCTGACATAGATTTATCAATCACTAAGGAAGAGATACTTGTCACCCGTAAGAACGACAAGAAAGAAACCAGAGCCGCTCACGGTCTTTATAGGTCATTGATAGCCAATATGGTCGAGGGCGTGGAGAAGGGATTTTCTAAAAATCTTGTCATAAACGGCGTGGGTTATAGGGCGCAAATGCAAGGCAACAAGCTGGTGCTTAATATCGGCTATTCTCATCCCGTGACTATTGATCCGCCCGCGGGCGTCAGTATAGAATGTGTTTCGGCAACGGAAATAGCCGTTAAAGGCATAGACAAGCAAGCAGTGGGTCAATGCGCTGCTGACATAAAATCTGCCAGAAAGCCTGACCCTTATCATGGTTATGGCGTCAGATACAAAGACGAGACCATTTTGAGAAAAGAAGGCAAAACAGCAGGTAGTTAAAGGAGCAAAGGATTATGATTAAGAAACCAGACAAAAATGTTATCAGAAAAAAGAGGCATAATCGTATGCGGTTTACGCTTAGCGGCGCCGCGCAAAAACCCAGACTCAATGTATTTAGGTCATTGAGCCACATATACGCGCAGTTGATTGACGATACTGCCAATCAAGGTCAAGGACATACCATACTTAGTGTCTCGACAGTAGAAAAAGAAGTCGCCGAAAAGGTAAAGGGCTTAAAGAAAGTAGATGCGGCAAAAGTCGTCGGCGAAATCGTAGCTAAGAGAGCTAAGGAAAAGGGTATTGAAGAAGTTGTGTTTGATAGAGGCGGTTATCGCTATACCGGAAGGATAGCTGCCGTAGCCGAAGGAGCGCGCAAAGGCGGATTGAAGGTTTAGGAGGCATTATGGCTATTGAAAATAAGGAAAGGAAAGGCGAATTCAAGCCCAGAGACAAGTTTACAAGAAGAAGAAGACAAGAAGATACGGACGATGGCATAATCACCAAGACCGTATCCGTAAACCGTGTCACCAAAGTCGTCAAAGGCGGAAGAAATATGCGTTTTGCCGCATTAGTCGTCGCCGGCGACGGTCAAGGCAGAGTGGGAGCGGGTTTGGGAAAAGCAAGAGAGGTTCCCGAAGCCATAGAAAAGGCGTCCAAGCTTGCCAAGAACGCTATGTTCCCGATTGCTATGGAGGGCACGACCATTCCTCACGCCATACAAGGCGAGTTTGACGGCGGAAAGGTTATACTTATGCCCGCTGCGGAAGGTACTGGAGTTATTGCCGGTGGAGCTGTGCGTGCGGTGCTGGAAGTCAGCGGCATAAAGGATATCAGAGCCAAATCCATAGGCTCAAACAATCCGATAAACAGCGTAAAGGCGGCTCTTGAAGGGTTGAAGGCGCTTAGGACAGCGGAAATGGTAAGCGCGCTCAGAGGAGTACCCGTAGAAAAAGGAGAATAGAAATGAGCAAACAACTTAAGGTTACATTAAAGAAATCGACTATTGGTTGTATCAAAGCGCAAAAAGGTACTGTTGAGGCTTTAGGTCTTAAGAAAGTGGGTTCATCCAAGGTGTTCGAGGACAGTCCTGCGCTTCGTGGCATGCTTGACAAGGTCAATCATCTTGTCGAGTACGAAGAAGTATAATTTTCAAGAGTATTAAGGAGGTAGCGAGTATGAAGCTACATACTATATCAGCAGAGGGAGCAACAAAAAATAGAAAGAGAGTAGGCAGAGGCATAGGTTCGGGACACGGCAAGACTTCGGGAAGAGGCCACAAAGGTCAGAAAGCCAGAAGCGGCGGAGGCGTAAGACCCGGATTTGAAGGCGGTCAAATGCCGCTGATTAGGAGAATTCCCAAAAGAGGCTTTACCAATATCTTTAAGAAAGTATATTCCATAGTCAACCTTTCCGACCTTGAAGCTTTTGAAGACGGTGCTGTGATAACAGCCGAAGCTCTATTGGAAAAAGGTGTGATAAGCAAAATTGAGCCGAATGGGCTTAAAGTATTAGGCGACGGAACTCTAACTAAGAAATTGATAGTTAAAGCCAAGAAATTCACCAAATCCGCCGAAGAAAAAATTCTCAAGGCAGGCGGTAAAGTAGAGGTAATATAAAATGCTGCAAACATTAAAAAATGCTTTTCTTGCGCCTGATATAAGGAAAAAGATTCTATTCACTTTGGCAATAATCTTCATTTACAGAATAGGATGCTTTATACCCGTGCCGGGCTTAGACCCCACCACATTCAGTTCAGGTCAAGAGAATGACTTTATGCAAATGCTCTATATGATAACAGGCGGATCGCTGCAAAACGGTACGATTTTTGCCTTGGGCATTATTCCTTTTATAAATTCCTTTATTATTATGCAGCTTTTGACCTTAGTTATACCCAAGCTTGAAAGATTGTCAAAGGAAGGAGAGGAAGGCAGAAAGCAGATTACGCAATATACAAGATATTTGGCGATAGGGCTTGGAATAATACAAGCTATCGGCGTTATGTTCAGCTGGAGAAACTCTATCGTACCCGTATTCGGAGACGGTAAGGCGAGCGAGATATTCACTATGATATGCATAGTCATCATATTGACTGCGGGTTCGTCCTTGGTCATGTGGCTGGGCGAAAGAATAACCGAATACGGCGTGGGCAACGGCACATCGCTTATTATATTTATCGGTATCGTTTCATCTTTAGGTTTGTCCATAGGCAGAGCCATTATTAACACAATCCCCGCCCAAATAAGAGCGGGAGAGGGCACAGCGGGAATTTGGTTCTTATTGGCGTTTCTACTTCTGGTAGTGCTCTTGTTTATGCTGATTGTATTTGTAGACCTATCGGACAGAAAGATTACCGTTCAGTACGCCAAACAAATCAAGGGCAACAAGATGTACGGCGGACAGTCCACGCATATACCTATTAAGGTCAACAGCGGCGGAGTTATGCCCATAATCTTTGCCAGTTCGTTGATTATGTTCCCCCAAATGATAATGCAGTTTGTGGGCAACACCACATCGGGCTTTGTGCTATGGTGGTATGAATGGATGGGAGTAGGCGGAAAGATTTATCCTTTGTTCATGTTCTTGCTTATCATATTCTTTGCCTATTTTTATTCTCAGATACAGTTCAATCCCGATGACATAGCCCGTATGATACAGCAAAACGGCGGATTTATCCCCGGCATAAGACCCGGCAAGTCCACCAGCGACCATTTGAGAAAGATAAACAATAGAATAACCCTGTTCGGGGCTCTATTCTTGGCGTTTGTGGCGATTATACCCACATATATCTTGCAAATTCAAGGCTTTGCCTCATTTGGATTCGCGAACGCTTTCAGCGCGACAGGACTGTTGATTGTGGTCAGCGTGGCGCTTGAGTTTGAGAAACAGCTTGAATCGCAGCTATTGGTAAAACACAATAAAGGATTCTTGAAATAAAATGAAAATTATATTACTGGGCGCACCGGGAGCAGGAAAGGGTTCCCAGGCGGCGATAATCACCGAAAAATACGGCATACCTCACATCTCCACAGGCGATGTCTTAAGAGCCAACATAAAACAGGGGACAGAGCTTGGGAAGTTCGCCAAGGAGTATTTGGACAAAGGCGAGCTTGTGCCAGACGAAGTGGTGGTGGACATCGTCGCCAACCGCATAAAAGAAGAGGACTGCAAAAAAGGATTTTTGCTTGACGGTTTTCCAAGAACAATTGAGCAGGCGAAAGCGCTTGACAAGCTCACGGAAATTGACATTGTAATAAACATAGTTGTGGATTTTGATTTGATAATCGACCGCATAACAGGCAGAAGAATGTGCGCTTGCGGAGCCACATATCATATTACCACCTATTCAAGCGATACCTGCAAGGCATGCGGCGGCAAGCTTTATCAGAGAAAGGACGACACTGTGGAGACGGTCGCCAACCGCTTAGAAGTCTATAACAAGCAAACCGCACCTCTTATTGAATACTATAAAAACAAAGGAATTCTCAAAGATGTCAACGGCAGTATAAGCATACAGGCAACCTTTGAGCAAGTGCAAAAGCTGCTAGAATGATAACAATAAAGAGTTCAGAGCAGATTGAAAAGATGAAAAGGGCGGGAGCAATCGTAAGAGATGTTCTCAACCTTATTGAAGAACACGCTAAAGAAGGTGTCAGCACAAAATACTTGGACAGGCTGGCATATGACTATATCACCAAACAAGGCGCCCAACCGTCTTTTCTAAACTATGGAGGATTTCCGGGCTCTATATGCGCGTCAATAGACGAAGAAGTCGTCCACGGCGTACCCTCAAAAAAGAAGATACTCAAAGAAGGTCAGCTCTTTAAGGTAGACGCAGGAGCTTATATAGACGGCTACCATGCAGATGCGGCGCGTACCTTTGCGATTGGGGAAGTGTCCTCAGAAAAGAAAAAGCTCCTTGAGGTATGTAGAGAAAGTTTTTTCGAAGGCATGAAAGTACTCAGAGAGGGAGCGCGACTTGGCGATTTGGGATACTCTATACAGAGTTTTGTGGAAAGTCACGGATTCAGCGTGGTAAGGGCTCTTGTGGGGCACGGTATAGGCAGACAGCTTCATGAAGAACCCAATGTTCCAAACTTCGGAATGGCGGGACGGGGAGTTAGGCTTACAGCGAATATGACCTTAGCCGTCGAACCCATGATAAACCTGGGGCAAAAAGAAGTGATTTTTGAGGAAAAGGGCTTTACTGTGGTGACTGCGGACGGCATGCCGTCGGCGCATTATGAAAATACAGTGGTCATAACCGCAGAGGGCGTAGAAATATTGACATTATGAGGGAAGAAAAATTGTTGAAACCTATTGAACTGGGCTCAGTCGTCTTTTCCCGAGCGGGACGGGACGCCGGAAGGTTCTTTATTGTAATTGAAATAGTCGACGACAACTATGTTATGATAGCGGACGGAGACATAAGAAGACTTTCCAAGCCTAAGAAAAAGAAAATAAAACATCTAAAAGCGACAGGAGACATCAACCAAAAGATTAAAGAAAAGCTTTTGGAAAAGAAGATTATTTATGACGCTGAGATTTATAGCATAATAAGAAGATATAATTCCCAATAGAGGAGGAAAGAGTGTCAAGAGACGATATTATTGAAGCTGAAGGAGTAGTAAAAGAAATCCTACCGGGAACCAATTTCAAGGTGGAACTAACCAACGGCCACACAATAACAGCTTATTTATGCGGAAAGATGAGACAGCACACGGTCAGAGTATGCGTAGGAGATAAAGTAAAAGTAGCGATGAGCCCTTATGATATCACAAAGGGAAGAATTACTTATCGCAACAAGCAATAACTAAAAATCAGGAGGAGCGAACGATGAAAGTAAGACCGTCAGTAAAACCTATTTGCGATAAGTGCAAGGTTATCAAAAGAAAAGGCAAAATCATGGTGATTTGCAAGAAATATCCCAAACATAAGCAAAAACAGGGATAAAAATGCTTGAATTTGTTAGTCATATTTATATGAATATGATATAATAACAAAGTTCACCTTTTTTGGAAAAGGAAAAAGCAAGTTGCACCCTAAGGCGGCTGATTATCTTGAAAATTATAGATAATTCTTGGGTGGTTGATATATAAAAACATAGACAAAGAATTGGAGGTTATTTAATGGCTCGTATAGCAGGTGTAGATTTACCGCGTGAAAAAAGAGTGGAGATTGGTCTTACCTATATATATGGTATCGGCAGAAGCATGTCCCAAAAAATTCTCACAGCCACGAACATAGACTTTAATACCAGAGTAAAGGATTTGACGGAAGACCAGATTGTCACCATTCGTGACTATATCGACAAGAATATACGCGTGGAAGGCGACCTTAAGAGAGAAGTGATGATGGACATAAAGCGCCTTATGGAAATAGGCTGTTACAGAGGCATCAGACATAGAAAAGGTCTGCCCGTAAGAGGACAGAGCAGCAAGCAAAACGCGCGTACGAGAAAGGGTCCGAAACGGACTATTGGAAGAGGCAAAAAGTCTTAGGGAGGAGTTAAATGGCAGTAAGAAAGACTACAAGGAAAAGAAAGGTCTTAAAAAAGATAGACAAGGGTCAAGTGCATGTTCATACTACTCACAACAACACCATAGTTACCGTGACAGACATGAACGGCAATACCATAAGCTGGGCGTCATCTGGAATTTTGGGGCTCAAAGGTGCGAGAAAGGAGACCGCTTTTGCGGCGACTCAGGTTACTGAAAGGGCAATCAACGACGCCAAGCAGCATGGAATCCGTAAAGTAGAGATATACATCAAAGGAACTGGACAAGGCAGAGAGCCTTCTATCCGTGCCGTCCAAGCGGCGGATGTGGATATCACAATGATTAAGGATGTGTCGCCGATTCCCCATAACGGCTGCCGTCCGCCCAAGAGAAGAAGGCTGTAATAGGAGGTAGAGAAATGGCAAGATATACAGGAGCAGATTGTCGTCTTTGCAGAAGAGAAGGGGAAAAGTTATTTTTGAAGGGAGACAGGTGTTTTTCCGGCAAGTGCGCTATCTTGAAAAGACAATACGCCCCCGGCGTCCATGGTCAAAGAAGAAAGAAGCCCTCACCATATAGTCTTCAGCTTAGAGAAAAGCAAAAGACCAAGAGAATTTATGGTCTTATGGAAAAACAATTCAATAAATACTATCTCATGGCGGACAAGATGAGAGGTGTTACCGGCGAGAATATGCTTATATTGCTTGAAAGAAGACTTGACAATGTAGTTTACAGAATGGGTATTGGAGTGTCCAGAGCCCAAGCAAGACAGATAGTAAACCACGGTCATATCACCGTCAACGGCAAGAGAGTGGATATCCCTTCATATTTAGTTAAGCCCGGCGACGAGATAGCCGTTAAAGAGAATAAGAAAGAGAAGCCCTTCTTTAAGGAGCTTAAGGAGTCCAGCATAAAGAACTCATTGAAATGGCTGGAATTCGACCCCAAGACATTGACGGGAAAAATTATTTCTTTGCCTTCAAGAGAAGACATTGATATGAATATTCAAGAGCATATGATAGTCGAGTTGTATTCCAAGTAATATAACCGCCAAGAAAGAGGAGGAACCACTATGATGGAAATCTTTAAACCCAAAATTATTGAAACGGAATCATCCCATAAGACTCAAGCCAGCTTTGTTATCGAGCCGCTTGAGAGAGGGTACGGAATAACAATAGGAAATTGCATAAGGAGAGTGCTTTATACGGCGCTTCCCGGAGCGGCTATCATAGGCTTGCAAATTGAAGGTATAAATCATGAGTTTTCCACAATCCCCGGAATAAAAGAGGATGTGGCTGAGATAGTCTTGAATTTGAAAAGCGTATATGTCAAAGTATACTCAAACGACCCCGAATACAAGCACACCGTAAGACTGACTATTGACAAAGCCGGTGAAATAAAGGCAGGAGACCTTGAGCTTCCCAGCGACATAGAAATAAAGAACCCCGAACAGCTTATATGTACGGTGGAAGAGGGGCACAGCTTTAATATGGAGCTGACGATAGGCAAGGGCAGAGGCTATGTTTCGGCGAACATGAACAAGCCGGAAAAGGCTCCCATTGGCTATATTCCCATAGATGCGCTGTTTTCGCCAGTGCTTTCAGCAAGCTATTCGGTCGAGGCTACGCGTGTGGAACAGTCCATAGACTATGACAAGCTGACCATAAATGTCAAGACTAACGGCACGACTACGCCAAGAGAAGTCATCAGCCTTGCCGCCAAGATTATGAGCGATCATCTCAAGCTCTTTATCAATCTTGTGGAAGACATGAACGATATGGACATTTTAGTCAACCGTGAAGACGAACAGCAGCAAAAGGCTTTGTTTATGAGCATAGAAGAGCTGGACTTGTCGGTAAGACCCTTGAACTGTCTTAAGAGAGCGGGGATATTTACTGTCGAAGATTTAATTAAGAAAACAGAAGAAGACATGCTTAAGGTCAGAAATCTGGGACGCAAATCTTTGGACGAGGTCGTCAGCAAACTTAAAGAATTGAATCTTGAATTAGTGAAAAAAGAAGATTAAGGAGAGACGATATGGCAAAGCATAAGAAACTAGGAAAAAGAACCGACCAAAGAACGGCATTGTTATACTCTCAAGCATCACAGCTCTTGTGGTACGGTAAAATTGAGACCACAGTTCCCAGAGCTAAGGAAGTGAGAAAAGTAGCCGAAAAAATGATTACTCTTGGGGTCAGGAACTATAAAGACACCGTTGTTGTCACAAAGATGAAAAGAAATCAAAAGGACGAGCTTATTCCCGTCGAATATACCAATGACGGACCAAAAAAGCTTGCGGCAAGAAGAAGAATGCTTGCGGTGCTTGCGAATTTGAAAGAGCAAAAAGCCCCCAAGGAGTCCAAGGAATCCTTTAGGGAAAGGACAAGGGACATCAAATATCCGCTTATAGAGAAGATATTTGGCGAGTACGCTCCCAAGTACGACAAAAGAGAGCAAGAGACAGGTCAGGGCGGCGGCTACACCAGAATAATCAGACTGGGCGAAAGACGGGGCGACGGCGCCGAACGATGCATACTTGAACTGGTATAATAGAATTTAAGCGGCAAATAGCTTTGCCGCTTTTTTTTAAGCTATGAATGAAATAATCATAAATTATATTCATAAAAGGGTAAAAAACTTAAGAATTACTATAAAAAGGGATAAGACGGTCATGGTCCAGCATCCTTTATTTATGGATAAACTTTTGGCGCAGCAGTTCGTCAGCAAAAAGATGCCATGGATAAAGAAACACCTAAAAGACCTTGACAGCCAAAGAAGATATTGGGGCGAGGGCGATTTTTTATATATATGGGGAAAGCCCTATAAAAAAAAGATATGTATATCAAGCCATAATCAAGTCCAAATTCAAGACGACACCTTGCAGGTTTCAGTAAAAGAGCAAAGCCAAATCGATTTTGCAATAAAAAAGTTCTTAAGAGAGTGTCTAAAAAGCGAAGCCCTTTTTCTATTAGAAAAATGGCAGCGAGAAACGGGTATTAAGGCAAACGAGCTTAGGATAAAGGACATGAAGACAAGGTGGGGAAGCTGCAATATTGACAAAAAGCGTATTTGGCTTAACCTAAGACTTGTTCACTATGACTTGAAACAGCTTGAATATGTGATATTACACGAGCTTATGCACATTGTGGAAAGGGGACACAACAAAAGATTTTATAGCCTTCTTGACGGGTATATGCCCGATTGGAAAACCAGTAGGAAGATATTGAGAAACCAACAGCCTCTTTAGGAACGGCTTCTTTTCAAAAAGTTGACATTGAAAAATATATATGATACGATAGCTAAAAAATAAAGGATTATTTTTTAACAAATGATACTTCTTATGGATGCCGGCAATACTAATATTAAGATTGGTTTGGATGACGGCGAAAAGATTCTATATACTTGGAGAATAGCCACAGACTACACCAAGACGGCTGACGAGTTCGGAATGATATTGTTTGACTTGCTCAGTCAGAACGGCTATAAGTTCAGCGATGTGGAGGGGATTATTATTTCATCGGTCACTCCCTCTATCAATTATACGCTTGAACATATGTGTACTTATTATTTTAATATTAAGCCTATCATGGTCTCTCCCCATATAAATTTGGGAGGCGTGGCGATAAACTACAACAAGCCCGACGATTTGGGCGCCGACCGTATTATTAATGCGGTTGCGGCATATAAGCTGTATGGCGGTCCGGTGATTACCATAGACTTTGGTTCGGCGACGACTTTCGGAGTGGTGGACAAAGAGGGCAGATTCTTGGGTGGAACGATTGCCCCCGGCATAAAGTCCAGCACCGAGTCCCTTGTCAACACCGGAGCCAAGCTTCCGAGAATCGAACTTGTCAAGCCCGAAAAGATTATTTCAGACAATACAGTAGGGAATATGCAGGCGGGCGTCATATATGGCTTTGCGGGGCTGGTGTCCAATATTATAAAGACGATAAAAAAGGAAGCGGGCTTTAAGGATGTAAAAGTCATAGCGACGGGGGGACTTAGCCTACTTGTGAACGAAGATGTCAAGGATATTCAGATTATAGATAGGTCTTTGTCTTTGAAAGGCTTGAAGATACTTTACGAACTTAACAAATAGGAGGAAAAATGACAAAAACAGGAGTCGCCCTATTGGGGCTGGGAACGGTGGGAGGCGGTACCTACCGCATCTTAAAAAATAATTATGAGAGCATAAAACTCAACTACGGCGTGGATATTGAAATTAGACATATCATAGAAAAGGACATGAAAAAAGTCCAAGAACTGGGCGTAGACGGAAGCATAGTGTCTTGCGACATAGAGAATGTAATAAATGATCCTGAAATAAAGATAGTGGCGGAATTTTTCGGCGGCATAGAGCCCGCGAAAAGCTATATCATAAAATGCCTTTTGGCAGGAAAAACCGTTGTCACAGCTAATAAAGAGATGTTCGCCAAATACTGGCACGAGCTTCAAAGAGCGGCGAAAAAAGGCAGGGCAGGGCTTTATTTTGAAGCCAGCTGTGTGGGGGGCGTACCCATTATCCGCACCCTTACCGAAAGCATGCAGGGCAACAACATCTTGTGCATTATGGGAATTGTCAACGGCACAACCAATTATATCCTATCCAAAATGGCGGACGAGGGCTTGGAATATAAAGATGTCTTGAAAGAAGCCCAGAAGCTTGGCTACGCCGAGCAAGACCCCACTGCGGATGTGGAAGGGTATGACTCTATGTATAAGCTCAGTATACTAAGCTCTCTTGCTTTCCATACCAGAGTGCCCGTGGATAAGATTTATAGAGAGGGCATATCCTCAATCAGCAAGACAGATATAGAATTCGGCAAGAGGTTTGGCTATACCTTAAAACTCTTGGCGATAGGCAAAAGAACTCATGACAATAAGATTGAAGTCAGGGTTCACCCCGCCTTTATTTCCAACAAACACCCCTTGGCGGCGGTTAAGGGAAGCTTTAACGCCGTCCACATACTGGGTGACAATGTGGGCGATATCATGCTCTATGGCAGAGGTGCAGGCGACTTGCCCACAGGCAGTGCCATTGTCTCCGACATAGTATACGCCGCCCAGCAGAGAAAGCACGAGTACACCTCATTTAGAAACACCTTAAGCTCTCCAAGCAAGTACTTCTCCAAGGACTTTGAATGTGAATATTATATCAGAATGACTGTAAAAGACCTTCCCGGCGTTATCGCTTCGGTGTCCAGCGTATTTGGAAGATTAAAGATAAGCATCAATTCCATACAGCAAGAATTAATGGGCGACAAAGCCTATGTGATATTCATGCTCCATAAAACGCATGAAAGTGCTGTCAAAAAAGCCATGAGCCAGATTGAGAAACTATCTGTGGTGGAGAGCGTGGACTCAATTATAAGAGTCGAATAGACACAAAAAAAGGCTGTCACTATAGACAGCCTTAATTAATATTTCTAAAAAATTATTGTTAGCCTAAAGGCAATATCTTTATTTAGCATTCGCCGACAAAATATTATCCGCAACAATAAGCCCATGAGCGGCGGCATGTGACAAGCTTCTTGTAAAGCCCGCGCCGTCGCCAATGGCGTAGATATTGTTTGCGCCCTTAAGCTTGAAGCCCTCTTGAGTTTCAGGTCTTGCCGAATAGTACTTGCATTCCACGCCGTAAAGCAGCGTATCGTGGTTGGCGGTGCCGGGGGCGACTTTGTCAAGGGCATAAAGCGTCTCCACAATGTTATCCAGCTGCCGTTTAGGCATACACAGACTTAGGTCTCCGGGAACTGCTTTCAATGTGGGTCTTGTGGTGGACGCCATAAGGCGGTGCTGGGTTGAGCGTCTGCCCATAATCAAGTCACCCAGTCTTTGCACAAGTACGCTGCCCCCGCTTATCTTGTTGGCAAGCGACGCCACATACTTGGCATATTCTATGGGTTCATTAAAGGGCTGTGTGAACTTTGTGGTGGTCAGCAAGGCAAAGTTGCTGTTTTCGGTCTTTTTTTCTTCCTGCTTGAAGGCATGTCCGTTGACGGTCAGCACCCCTTCGGTATTTTCCACGACCACGCTTCCTCTTTCGTTAAAGCAAAACATTCTGGTCACATCGCCATAACTCTTGCTTCTATACCAAATTTTGGGCTCATATATCTTTTGACTAAACTCTTTCCATATCAGGTGAGGAAGCTCCACCCTCACCCCGATATCCACTTGGTTGTTTGAAAGCTTGACACCGTTCTTTTTGCACCAATTGACCAAAAAACCGCTTCCCGCTCTGCCTACAGCGATGACGATATTGTTGCCTTTAACCTCCGAAGAGGAGGTCTTGTTCTTATAAAATACCGTATTGGTTTCTTTATCGATGTCATAAGCGTCAGTAAGGGTGAGTATCTCCACATCCTCATTTATGGTATTGACCAAATTGACCATTGTATTGAAGTTCTCGTCAGTGCCCAAATGCTTTAGTTTTGCTTGTTGCATATGCAAGTCGTGTTTTAAGCACATGAGTTTGAGGTCATCATTTGGAAAGTATTTTTTGGCATCAGCACCGTGTTCGACCAAGATATCGTCGGCTTTTCGGATATATTTCATAACTGTATCCGCATCTAAAAAAGAAGTCAGCCAGCCGCCGTATTCGGTGGAAATGATATATTTTCCGTCAGAATAAGCTCCCGCTCCCCCAAGCCCTTGCATAATCGCACAAGGCGAACAGCCCATGCAGACCGGGTTCTTTCCGCTTATGATAGGACAATTCCTTTTGCTTAAGGGATTGCCTTTTTCTATTAAAAGAACTTTTGCTTTTTTTCTAAGGGCATAAGCCGTCATCAAGCCGCCTATGCCTCCGCCTATGATGATTACATCATAGTGATTGTGTTTTGCTTGCAATTTTGACCTCATAAATAGATTGTTTTCATCCTTTTATATTATATACCTATAATTGCCTAAGGTCAATTAAGCTGTACCTCTAAGGCCTGAACATAAAAAATTTGTCGTTATTGACACCGCACAAACCTTGCCGTTATAATTGGAACTAAGAGAGTATGACAAAATGAGCAAAAAAAGGGCACCAATCGCACACGGCTTAATCACCTAAAAAAAGCCTTATGAATATAAAAATTATATCAACAGAAAATTATTAGGAGGTTTTATGAGCGTTCTTTATGCTTTTTTACTGACTTTGTTTGCAGGATTAAGCACGGGAATAGGAAGCTTAATGGCGTTCTTAACCAAAAAAACAAACAAGAATTTCCTTTCGGTTAGCTTGGGATTCGCTGCTGGGGTTATGATATATGTATCGTTTATTGAAATATTTTTCAAGGCGGAGGCAGCTTTGGTCGCCGGTCTTGGAGAGAAACTGGGAACTTGGATAACCGTAGCCAGCTTTTTTGGAGGCATAATCTTGGTGGCGGTCATAGATAAATTCATACCCGAAGACATCAACCCACACGAGGTGCAAAAAGTCGAGGATATGCAAGAGAGAAAACCGCTAAATAAGAAACTTATGAGGACGGGATTAATGACAGCGCTGGCGGTGTCTATCCATAACTTCCCCGAAGGTTTGGCGACTTTTATGGCGGCTATGCACGATGCAGCGCTTGCCATTCCCATAGCGGTGGCTATCGCCATACACAATATCCCCGAGGGAATAGCCGTTTCCATTCCCGTTTATTACGGCACGGGCAGTCGAAAAAAGGCACTACTGTATTCCTTTCTTTCTGGGCTTGCCGAGCCCTTGGGCGCTATGATAGGATACCTTATACTTATGCCTTTTATCAACGACACGCTGTTTGGAATAATCTTCGCCGCGGTAGGGGGAATAATGGTATTCATAGCCTTGGACGAACTATTGCCGGCGGCAAGGGAATACGGTAAACACCATCTTGCTATTTACGGAATGCTTGGGGGAATGGCGGTTATGGCAGTAAGTCTTTTGCTGTTAAGATAAAAAAAGCTCTACAAAAGAAATCTTTACTTGCCCAAGAAAAAATCTTGACCCTGTCGGTTAATTGGATGCGGCAAAAGAGGATGCCTTAGACTTAAGATTTGGCGATAAAAAAGATTAATTAATAGTGCCACAAAACGGCAACATATAGGTCATGGGATGAATTTTTCCATAAAACAAGAAAAATCTTTTTCCCGTATTATTTCTTTTTCTTTTTAGACATTTTTCGACAATTTATTACCTTTATTGACATAATAAAAGCCCCAGTTTATTGCTTTTACGACATTGATACATTATAATATAAGAACTATTATATAAGGAGCAGAAGTACAAATGAAATACCAAGAATTTTGTGATAAACTAAGTGAAGCGATTTTTATGAACATAGAGGAAGTCGAGAGCATCGAGGAACAAAAAGAAAATGACGCTTTTTGTTTTTCGGTAAAAATACAAGGGGGAGAAATCTTTGAAGTAGAAGTCAAACAAATAGCCTAAATCAATTTTTTTTTGACATTATATATTTAAGGTGATATTATTAAAAGATAAGAAATTCGTTGGGAGAATAGATGATAAAGGCTATTAGAAAAAAATTTGTCAAAGTGGCGACAGTCGCCGACAAATTTTTTTATTCCGAAATTTATATAGCGCTTATTACAATAATCGGCATAATCGGATTTATTTATAAATTAGAAATCCATGCGATATACGCCATAGGTATCATAGCGGGAATAAATTGGATACTCTCAAAAGACATTATGCCCAGTTTTTTGGCGCTGGCGATGATAGGGATGACGCCTCTTGCAAGGCATGGCGAAGCTGGTTACTTTGGCCCAGTATATTATTTGGGCTATGTCTTGATTCCCTGTTTTATTATCCATATGATACTTCATCCCCCGACCTTCAAAGTCAACAAGTTCTTTTTCACCACTTTGGCGGTTGCTGTTGCGGTAACTTTGGGAGGGCTTTTCTACACCACCCCCAAGGAGTACTTTTCCATGCCCGCCATGTATTATATATTCGGGCTCGGATTTGGGATGCTGCTTATTTATATGGTCATTCAATCGGATACACCGTACGACAAAGCCAAGATAGCCGAATATTTTGCAAAGATGATGGTGGGCATAGGGGTTATGGGCATAGCCATGATAACAATGCACTACATCAAAAACAGCGAGCTTATCGAAATCAGGTTTTCATATTTTAGAAGCATGATGCAGTGGAAAAACAACCTTTCCAACAACCTATTGCTGAGCATGCCGTTTGCCTTTTATCTTGCCACAAAAGGCAAAAATTCACTTTTTTATTTTATTGTCGGGCTTTTACAGTATATTGCGCTGCTTTTGTCTTTTTCAAGAGGCGGCATCCTCTTTGGCACAATGGTCTTTCCTATCGCTTTGGTGGCTACTTTTATTATCGCGAAAAAAGACAGAGTGAACTTTCTTGTCATCTTGGCTATTGTGGCAGGGCTTATATATTTGGCTCTAAATTCCCTTTCAGATTCTATTTGGGAGAAAATAACCACTTCGGTGGAGATAAGGGAAGGCGAGGCAAGAATAAACCTCTATAAGCTTGCATGGAAGAACTTTTTGGAATATCCGATTTTCGGCAAAGGGCTTGCCTATGACGGGGGCAAGTACTACCGCCCCGAGGCATGGTGCATGTATTGGTATCATTCCACAATTTTTCAAATCTTAGGCAGTCTTGGCATAGTGGGGCTTATCGCATATACCTATCAAGAGATTGTGAGGATAGTCACCCTATTGAAAGTTAGAAGCCGCTTTAATCTTTTTACACTTTTGTCGCTTGCTGGTTTTGCGGGATATTCTATGGTCAATGTGGGATACTTTGTGCCCCTGCCTTTTGTGGCGATGCTTGTTCATATGTTTATTGTGGTCGACCGCTACAATAAAATCCTAAAAGACAACCCTATTCTCATGCTTCAAGAGAAGATATTGACAAAATAAATATTGAATAAGCTTATGGCTTATGCTATCATTTAATTAATGAGATATTGTTAAAAAAGCTTAATAAAACAACAATATCATGAGGGAGATATGAAAAAAATATGGATAGCATTCGCCGTAATAATAATAGCGGTTATTTGCCTTAGCGGCTGTGAACTCACCAATCCTGAGGTTATGGAAAACTTCTCCGCCACAAATAAAGACTTTGGAGAGGCAAAAACAGCTTTTTCACAAAGGGCATTGTCACTTATCCAAGATAAGGGGCTTGACCAGAGTGTAAAGGAAAGCTTTGAAGCGGACATGGATATGTTTAAGCAAGCCGAAGGCAAAGAGGCGATTTATTATTTGGTTTTGGGCACATACGACTATGAGAGCGATGAAGATAGGTCTATTATGGTCACCAAGCTGGATGACGAGAGATACTCCATAACAGACACTTCCTCAAGCCCGCAAAAAGATGTGACCATAAAAACCGTCGAGAAAAGCTCTTATATGACCATTGAGGAGAACGGTTTATTAGAGTTTATTCTTGAAAAGAGCGTGATTGAGCATGAATCCGACGGTGAGACCATTGTCAAATACGCCATGCAGTTCACAAAGAACAACTATGACGGAAGCTATGACATCTTACAGCTTGTCATTCAAGGGGATGAGGGCAGAATGGCGATTTTTGAAAATGAGACGAACATCTTCTCCAGCATCTATAAGAGCGACCCCGCCTCAAGTTTCGCTACCAACGGCGACAGAAATTATCAAGTGACCCAAGACGATTTTATTTATAATATTGACTAAAAAAATAGCGAGGTGAAAAAATGTGTGACACAATCGTTGCCCTTCCCAATTCCACTAAGGATGGGAGACTTTTATTTGCCAAAAATTCGGACAGAGCGGCGAACGAGCCCTTATTGACCGTCAGATTCCCTGCAAAAGACTATAAAAAGGGCTCTGAAGTCAAATTGACTTATATAACGATGCCTCAAGCCGAACACACTTATGAGGTGACGCTTATGAAACCCAGCTGGATATGGGGCGCGGAAATGGGCTTTAATCAGTTCGGGCTGAATATCGGGAACGAAGCCGTATTCACAAAGGAGAAAAGGGGAAAGCCCAGCCTTATCGGAATGGACATGGTGAGGCTTGCCTTGGAAAGGTGCAAAACGGCGTTTGAGGCTATGGAATACATTATTTGGCTGCTGCAGGAATACGGACAGGGCGGAAACTGTGGATATGACCATGAATTTCACTATCACAACTCTTTCTTAATAGCCGACAGAAAAGAGGCGTATGTCCTTGAAACGGCGGGCAAATTTTATGCCGTAAAAAAGGTCAAGGATATATATGCGATATCTAACGGGCTTTCCATAGGGAGCGACTATGATATCATTCATCCCGAAGCCATATCTTACGCCATAAAGAAAAAGAGAATAAACATGATGGAAGAATTTGATTTTGCCAAGTGTTTTTCAGACAAGCTTTATACTTTTTTCGCAAAGAGTAAACAAAGAAGATGCCTTGCGACCGAGATTTTGAACAAGAACAAAAAGAACATCACCATAAAAACCATGATGGATGTATTGAGGACGCACGCCCCCGACTACAAGGAAGACACCAACAGCGTAGGCTCTGTGTGCATGCACGCAGGAGGGCTGATTGGCGACCATACCACAGGAAGCTATGTGGCAAGCTTGGGCTTAAACGACGAATATTATTATGTTACTTTGTCGTCCATGCCTTGTATGAGCGTGTTCAAGCCCCTTATCTTAAGCGACAAAATGCCCATACCACACGAAGACGAGGACAAGGCGAAAGAAATCTGGCTTAGGGAAGAACGCTTGAAGCGGTTTCTTATTGCGGGTCAAATCGATAAACAGGCGTACCTTAAGGACATACAAGAGCTGGAAGAGAGCTATCTTGAAAAATTCGAAAAAGCAAATAACGAGCAAAAGCTTAAGATAATAGACGAGATATGGGAAAAGGCAACCGAACTTAGGGAAAAATACTTAAAACCTCTGGAAGACAAGGATTTTGACTTTCAAAAAGGCAAGCTTTCATATCGAAGATACTGGACGAAAAAGACAAAAGTATTATATTCATAAAATCTGATAAAAAATTCTGTCTAAGCCCGACTTTTTTTGGTCAGGCTTTTTTAATTATCAAGCCAAAAAGGTATTGTTCATAGATTATATAAAATTATCTATTAAGTGCGTGTCAATTTTATGTTATAATAAGTTCATATCTAAAGGCGGTACTGCATATGACAAAACCCAAAGTGACCTTGGAATGTGACAGAATTCCATCCAAAGAAAAGTTTTTATTCGCTATGGCTGACTTTTTCGGCGGCGGAAGCGGCACTATGATAGGATTGCTTCTGCTTGCTTTTTTGAATAAAAGTCTGGGAATCGAAGCGGGCATTGCTTCAACAATCATTATGATAAGCAAAATTTGGGATGCTGTGTCCGACCCTCTTATGGGGGCAATAAGCGACAACACAAGGACCCAATGGGGCAGAAGAAGACCATATATGTTTTTTGGCGGATTGTTGGTTATACCCTCTTTGGCCTTTCTATTTGCACCGATAGCGTCCGCTCCTTATTGGCTGAAAATCACAAGCGCCACAGCTGCTTATTTGGTCTTTTGCACCGTCACCACAATAATTCAAGTGCCTTACAGTTCATTGTCTTCGGACATCTCTCCCGACCATGAGGAAAGGACAAAGGCGAATTCCTTAAGACTTGTCTTTTCCATGATAAGTTCGGGTATTTGCTATCTGATACCCAGCCTTATCTTTGAAATGCACTTGGACGGCAAAATCTCCGCCACTGTTTTCTTTTTGATTATTACATTCGCATTTGGCATATTCTTCTCTGTTCCACTTATTTTAGCAAGCATTTATACCAAGGAAAGAAACTATGTGAATTTGGACCATAAGACAAAGTTCAGCTTCAAGTCATATAAAGAGCCATTTTTGGTCAAGAGTTATATGTGGCTTTTGGTTATGTACATATCCGCATATATCTGTATTGATATCGTATCCGCTTTGGCGGTGTACTATTCCTCTGATGTTCTGAGGGATATGACCATTTTCGGTCGTCCTATGAGCATGCTCTATGTGATAGCTCCACTTATGGTTACGGCAGGGCTAATGGTACCTTTCATTTATTTGATAACCAGGAAAAAGGGCAAGCAGTTCGCCTTTAGGGCGGGCATACCCTTTTATATAATAGGAGCGCTTTTTCTTGCGGTGGTACCCTCATCTTTCCCAGGCTGGGTAGTGCCGATTGGAGCTATGATTATGGGTATAGGTCTGGGCGGAACGCAAATGATGCCTTGGATAATATTCCCCGACACCATAGATGTCGCCGAACTCAAATTGGGATACCGCCCCACAGGCAACTTCAGCGGCATGATGACATTCGCAAGGAAGCTTTCTTCGGGAATAGCTATTGCAATTGTGGGCTTTGTACTCACCCTTTGCGGAGAAATTCCCGGAATAGACGGTCAGCCCAAACCCATTCAGCCCGACAGCGTGCTTTTGGCGATAAGAGTTATGATGGGCGGAACGGTATCCCTTTTGATATCTATTGCTTTGTTTGCATCTTTTAGATATAAGGTCAATTCCAAAAAGCTTGAAAGGATAAGATACTTTTTGGAATGTCAGCGTGCAGACAAACTTGACCAATTGAGTGAGGAAGAAAGACAAGAAAGAAAAGCTCTAATTAAAGAGCTGGCATAAACTAATAAAAAAGCTTGAAGAAGGCATTTCTCAACTGACAGCCATTCATTATTAGGAAAGGCTTTTTGGGCATATTAAAAAAACAAGAAGAGGTGTAAATTAAATGAAAATGACATTTAGGTGGTTTGGAGAAGACGACAAGGTCACCCTTGACGAGATTAGGCAGATACCCGTCATAGACGGCATAGTGACGGCTCTTTCCACACCCCCCGGCGAAGCGTGGGAAGAAAAAGACATCATGAGGTTAAAGAAAACAATAAACGACAAGAACTTGGAGTTCGAGGTTGTGGAAAGCGTTCCCGTCCATGAGGACATCAAGCTTGGCGCACCGTCAAGGGATAGGTATATCGATAACTATACAAAGACAATAAAAAGGCTGGGAAAGGCGGGAGTCAAGGTCATTTGTTACAATTTTATGCCAGTCTTCGACTGGATGAGAAGTGATTTGCACAGCAAAAACGAGGACGACTCCATCTCTTTAGCTTATGATAATGATATTGTCAACAAGCTCAATCCATTGAATTTATCCGATGACCTCAATCTCCCCGCTTGGGACAAGACCATAGGCAAAGAGCGTATGAAAGAGCTGTTAAATATCTATAAAGACTTCACCGAGGACAGGTTTTTTGACAACCTTAAATACTTCTTGGACAGGATAATTCCCGCGGCTGAAGAATCGGGCGTCAAAATGGCTATACACCCCGACGACCCCCCGTGGAGCATATATGGGCTTCCCAGAATAATCGGCAATAAGGACAACTTGAGGCGGTTTTTATCATTGTACGAGAGCGAACACAACGGCGTGACCTTTTGTGTGGGCTCTTTTGGCAGTACGGACAAAAACAACCTCTATGATATGATAGAGATAGCCAAGGGCAGGATACATTTTGTGCATATGCGCAATGTGCTTATAACGGGAGAAAAGAGCTTTAGGGAGACCGCCCACCCCTCAAAGTGCGGCAGCTTGGATATGTATAAGATATTAAAGACCCTTTATGACAACGGTTTTGACTGTTATATCAGACCCGACCACGGTAGGCAAATATGGTCAGAAAGCGGCAACAGAGTGGGATATGGGCTTTATGACAGAGCCTTGGGCGCGATGTATCTTTATGGCTTAATGGAAGCGATAATAAAAGGAGGAAAAGAATGATCAAAGGAAAAGTAGCGGTTATCACAGGCGGCGGCGGGGTTTTGTGTTCGGCGTTCGCCAAAGAGCTTGCCTCAAAGGGCGCTAAAGTCGCAGTTTTGGACTTGAGAATAGAAGCGGCAAAAGCGGTCAGTGACAGCATAAGAAAAGAGGGCGGGGTGTCTTTTTATTATAAGGCGGATGTGCTGGATAAGGCGAATATCGAGGCGGTCAGAGAAAAGATAAACAAGGACTTGGGAATGTGCGACATACTTATCAACGGAGCGGGAGGAAACAGCCCCAAGGCGACCACAACCTATGAGACCTTCGATACCGCCCATTTGCATGACAAAGATATCACAACCTTTTTTGACTTGGACCCTAAGAATATCAACAACCTTTTTCAGCTGAACTTTACGGGGACATTTATACCAACTCAAGTGTTTGCCAAGGATATGGCGACAAGAGGCGGAACGATATTAAACATATCGTCCATGAGTGCTTATAGCCCTATGACCAAAGTTATGGCTTATAGCGCGGCGAAAGCGGCGATATCCAACTTCACCATGTGGCTTGCGGTGCATTTCGCGCCCTCCAATATTAGGGTAAACGCCATGACACCGGGATTTTTTGACACCAACCAAAACCACGCCTTGCTTTTCAATTCCGACAACACACCTACCCAAAGGACAAAGAAGATATTATCGCAGACTCCCCTCAACAGATTGGGCGAAGTAAAAGACCTTTTGGGCACATTGATATACCTTTGCGACGACGAGATGTCGGGGTTTGTCACCGGTGCGGTCATTCCCGTGGACGGCGGATTTTTGGCGTATTCGGGCGTATAAAAAGGCGGTGTAAAAATGACAACGGGCATTATTATTGCGGCGGTTGTTTTTGGGACTTTTGTTTTAGCCATACTTGCTTTTATCGCATGGATGTTTTCAAGGGCGGTTCTTTATAAGGAGTTCCAGCCTCCACAAATAGACGACAAAGACTTTATAAGAGCCGAATGTAACGGTGTGCCATATCTATTGGACAAGGGTCTTCCCTATAAGGGCGTAATAAACAGCCTTACCAGCCATAGAGAGCCATTGAACAGCGGATACAAATTTTCTATCCATAACAAAAAATGCTCCCCCTACGGCATAAGAAGCGGTTATAAAATCGTCAAGTTGCCTTATTGCTATAACAAAATGGGCACAAATCTGGAAAATTATAGGGGAGATGTATGGTACGAAAGGGATTTTGAAATTAAAAAAATAGAAAACAAACCCGTCATTAGGCTTACTTTTATGGGCTGTTTTTTGACAGCTGAAGTGTATATAGACGGAAAACTGATAGGAAAGAACGGTGAGGGTTATTTGCCTTTCAGCTTTGATATCAGTCATCTTGAAGAGGGAAAGCATAAGTTAGTGGTCAAGGTCAACAATGAGACCACAGACAAGACCTTGCCCATAAAGCTTTTTGAGGGACACAGACCCGGCTGGCATCATTACAGCGGCATACATAAAGAAGTGTATATCGAATACCTGAGTAAGGTATCCCTATTTAAGCTTTCTTGTATCCCATTCTTAGAGAATAAGGAATGGAAGGTGAGAACGGCACTTCTTTTTGAAAGACCCGACGCAGAGAGCGGGCTTAAATTTGAATGTTCTCTTTTTATAAGCGATGACAGCGAACAAAAAATCGGCGAAAAGAAATTAAGCTTTAATTTTGAAAAAGACTCAAAGGTGGCGGGAGGGGAATTTGTATTAGAGGCTGGCAAAGACATCAAGCCTTGGTCGGAAAAAACCCCGTATCTATACAAAATGAATATGATATCGGCTTATGAGCAAAGCTATGTCAAATTCGGCTTTAGGGAAATCTCTTGGTCAGACGGCAAAATCTTTATCAACGGCGAACACACTTTCTTAAAGGGAATTTGCCGCCACGAGGACAACGGCGAAAAAGGGCTTGCCACGGATATAAAGACTGCCAAGCGTGAAATGGAGCTTATAAAAAAAGCAAGAGGGAATTTTGCGCGTCTTGCGCATTATCCGCACAGCGTATCCACACTTGACATAGCCGATAATCTTGGGCTCTATGTGTGGGCAGAAGTGCCGTTTTATCAGGCGGGGCATGCTATAACCCATGACACCTTCGGCAAGGAATTTGGATATGTGAAAATAAATCTTAATATTTTAAGGTTTATTGAGAATATCAAAAAGACTTCCCTTGTCGCTGACAGAACCCTTTTGAAAAAGGCGGCACAGTCGCTTATAAAAATGGTTGAGAGGGATGTCAATCATCCTTCAATAATCACTTGGAGCATAGGCAATGAGCTTTGGTCGATAAACAAGGCGTCTGAATATGTATGCAAATGGCTAAAGGATGTGGTGTTGTCCTATGACAGGTCCAGGGCAGTGAATTATGCCTCCATGTCCATGCCTTTATTGACAAAACCTTGCGAAAGGAGCTTTAAGGTTATGGACTGGGTTTGTATAAATGAGTATTATGGCTGGTATTATGGTTCGGTAAAAGGTAAAAGGGGTTTGGCGAAAGGTCTTTATAAAAGGTATCCCGACAAGCCTATGGTCATTACGGAGACGGGAAGCGACACGCTGTACGGTTTAAGGGACGAGAGATACCCTCCCAAAAATAAGCATTCCGAGGACTATCAGAGCTATTATCTGAAAGAGACATGGAAAAATCTATCGCTTTCCCCGAACTTCAGCGGTATGGCGGTATGGGTGTTCAAGGACTTCCCTTGCCCCGAATACACCCATACCAACCTTGTGCCTTTTTATAATATGAAAGGGCTTTTTGACAAGGATATGAATCAAAAGCTTGGCTATCAAACCCTAAAAAACTTGTTTGAAGAAAAAGACAATCAAATAAAATAGAGGGCGGCATGAAAGAATTTTTAAGCGATACATTCTTTTTAAGTAGCGAAGTTTCTAAAGAACTTTATTTTGATTATGCGTTAAATTTGCCGATAATGGATTTTCACTCCCACCTTGATACTGAGGATATCTATCGGGACAAGCCTTTCAAATCTTTATATGAACTCTGGCTTAAGGGCGACCACTACAAATGGCGACTTATGCGCTGTTCGGGATACGCTGAAGAATATATCACAGGCGATGCCGAGGACTATGAGAAATTCTTATGCTATGTCAAGAGCATACAAAGCGCCGTCCACAATCCCCTTTATATTTGGTCACATTTGGAATTAAAAAAGTACTTTGGGATACATAAGCCCATAAAAGAGGATACCGCTTTGGAGATTTGGCAAGAGTCCACAAAAATATTGGAACAGACAAAGCTCTCTCCAAGGAAGTGCTTAAAGCTCTCCAAAGCCGATATTGTGTTCACCACCGACGACGCCATGAGCGATTTAACATATCACAAGCTTTTATGGCAGGAAAATTATAATGTTAAGGTTTATCCCACATTCCGCGGGGACAGAGCCATTAATATAAATAAAGAATTTTTGGATGAGCTTGAAAAGAAATACCAAAAGAAAGTAAAGAGCTTGGACGAGTATATGGAGCTTGTTTTTAGAAGGATAGATTATTTCAGCGAGAATAAATCTAAGGCAAGCGACTTCGCCATAGAAGATTTACCTACCATAATCTCAAAAGAGGATGCGGACAAAATTTTTGATAAGTTTTTAAGGCAAGAAATACAGCCTTCTGAAAGAAAAAAGCTAAGCTCCTATATCCTTCTTAAGTCAATCGGGCATATCCATAAAAGAAAAATGGCGCTTCAGCTTCATATAGGCGCGACAAGAGACAATAACACACTTTTGTTTGAAAGACTGTCCAAGGACTGTGGATGTGATGGTATCAGCGACAAGGGCTTTATTGATGGGTTGGGGGACTTGCTTGACAAGCTTAAAAGCCAAGACAGACTTCCCAATACCATAATCTACAATCTGAACCCCGCCTTTAATCAAGCTTTGGCTGCTCTTTGCGGCTGCTTCAGCGACTCCAAAAGCAATGTCCAATTGGGTGCGGCGTGGTGGTTTCAAGACCATAAGGACGGCATAGAAGCGCATCTTAAGACCTTTTCTTCGAACTTGAACTTGTCAAGGTTTGTAGGCATGCTTACCGATTCAAGGTCTTTTATTTCCTTCTCCCGCCATGACTATTTTAGAAGAATTCTCTGCGATTTTATCGGCGAAAAGGTAACCAAGGGCGAATTCTATTATGACAAAAAGATTCTTGAAAAAATGGTCAAGGATATCTGCTACTTTAATGCGATAAGGTTTTTTGACATAAAAAATTAATTAAATTATTTCTTATTTCAAAGTTTTTTATAAGAACAATTTGCTTATCTATTAGATAGAAAAGCAGATATTTCAATCCAAAAAATATTGCCAAAGATAGAATAAGGCTCATAATTTCATATTATATTATTAGAGAAGCTGTTTGCCTTTTGTTTTGCTGGGCATAATTATTTTATATATCAAAATTTGTGAAGAAATTTATATAAAACTCTTGACAAGAAAAATCTATCTGTTATAATATTATTAGCAGTCTAAGGCTGTGAGTGCTAACAAAATATAATAAAGGAGGTGTATATAGGTATGTTACCAATGAGAACAAGAAGAAACCAAATGAGTCTTTATAACATGTTTGACGATTTCTTCAACGATTTTCCCTTTTATGCCAAGGCGAACGATATGAAGATTGATGTCAGAGAGAATGAAAAGGAGTACATTATCGACGCGGAACTGCCGGGAATGAAAAAGAGCAATATTGATATCCACGCCGAGGACAACCAGCTTGTCATTCATGCTTTTCAGGATGAGGAGAGCGAGCAAAAGGAACAGAACTATATCCACAAGGAGAGAAGATTCGTCTCTCAAAGAAGAGCGGTATATCTTCCTAATATCGACTCCGACGGCATAAAGGCGAAATATGAGGATGGAATATTGTCAATAACCGTTCCCAAAAAAGATGCGGACAAAAAAAGAAAGCAAATCATAATCGAATAGCTTTCGATTAAGCAATTTCATAGTGATTGACAAAAGCCGTTCATAAGATAACGGCTTTTGTCTTTTTATGATATTTTTTAGAGGGATAGTAATCATAATTAGTTTGAGGTTTAACTAATTAAAGTTTACAATTGGGTAGAGGTATTGATTATATTTTACAATTGGTTGTAGGTATTGATTATATTTTTAACAATTAGTTAGAGGTTCTAACTATTTATATTTGACAATTGGTTAAAAGTTCTAACTAATTAAAGTGATAATTGGTTAGAGGTTCTAACTAATTAATTTGATGATTGGTTAGGAGTTCTAACTAACAATTGGTTATAGATTTTAACTGATGAATTTTCAATTAGTAAGGGGTTCTAACTAACAATTAGTTCCAGATTCTTAATTGGTTGTAGTTTTGGTCTTGATAAACTGGTTAGAGGCACTAACTAATAATTTGATAATAGGGTTCTAACTAATTTATTCGACAATCGGTTAGAGGTTCTAACTAATTTATTCGACAATCGGTTAGAGGTTCTAACTAATTTATGCGACAATCGGTTAGAGGTTCTAACTAATTATTTTTATAGTCAAAATTCTTTGAGAATAATATGAATATCAAGAGTTTTCTATTATATATAAAGCTGTTTTCACGCCGTCCGCTGCCGAGCTCATAATTCCCCCCGCATATCCGCAACCTTCGCCGACGGGATAAAGATTCTTTGTGGAGACGCTTTGAAAGGTATGGTCTCTTGTAATTCTCAAAGGTGCGGAACTTCTTGTCTCCGCTGCGGTTAGTACGGCGTCGTACATATTGAAGTATTTCATTTTTTTGGCGATATCCTCTATGGCAAAGCAAAAACTTTGATAAAAGCTCTTGTCATAAAATTCATGAAGGGGCGATAGTTTCACTCCGATAGGATACGACGGCTTAACTTCGCCTATGCTTTTGGAAGGGATGCCTCTTAAAAAGTCTCCCACAAGCTGAACGGGCGCCATATAGTTTTCGCCGCCCCATAGGAAAGCTTTCCTTTCAAATTCTTGTTGTTTAAGTATTCCCGTAAGCGGGTTTTGGGAGCCCATATCCTCTTTTTTAATGTTTATAAGAATGGCGCTGTTGGCGTTTTTGCCGTCTCTTGCGTATGTGCTCATACCGTTGGTGACAAGCATTCCTTTTTGGCTTGCAGCCGCTACCACTTGACCGCCCGGACACATACAAAAGGTGTATACGCTTCTTATGGGAGTATGGCTGACAAATTTATAATCCGCCGCCCCCAATGCCGTATGGTTATGAAATCTTTCGCCGTATTGGCTTAGATTGATAAGCTTTTGCGAATGCTCAATCCTAAAACCTACCGAGAATTCTTTTTGTTCCATGAACACGCCTTTATTGTACAGCATATTATATGTGTCTCTGGCACTGTGACCTATGGCAAGGACAATATGCGAGCTTATAAATTCTTTGTTGTTGGCTCTTACGCCCAAAGCTTTGTTATCCTTTATTATTATGTCGTCCACTAAAGTATCAAAATGAAACTCTCCGCCCAAGCTTATGATTTCTCCTCTGATATTCTTCAATACCCTTATCAGGTTGTCTGTGCCGATATGGGGCTTGTTCAAATACAGTATCTCTTCGGGTGCGCCGAACTTGACAAACAGCCTTAAGATATCCTTTCGATATTGGCTTTTTGTCATCGTTGTCAGCTTGCCATCCGAAAAGGTACCCGATCCGCCCTCGCCGAATTGGATATTGCTCTGTTCGTTCAAGACCGCAGTCTTAATGAAATTCCCGACATCCTCTATTCTTTTTTCCACCTTAGAGCCACGCTCCAAAATTATAGGCTTTAGCCCCGCATGGCTTAGATACAAGGCGCAAAAGAGCCCCGCAGGTCCGCTCCCCACAACAATAGGTCTGTCGCCGCTCTTTTTTGCCTTAGGGAAGAATACTTCTTTTGGGGGAATGAACTTATCCGACAATTCCAAGGAATATATAAATTTGATATCAGATTTTTTTCTGGCGTCAATGGACTTTTTTATTATATTAAAAGTCTTTATGGACTCAGGCTTTAAGCCGACCTTTCGGGCGGCGATTTCCTTTAATTCAGTATCCTTATCTAAGGGTATCTTCAGGTCTTTTATTGTCTTCATATAATATATATTATCAGCATTATTGACACTTGGCAACAAAGTAAAATTAAAGGTAGAAAGAGATGATTGATTATACCGCTTTGATGTGTTAAAATAAAAAGAAAAAGGCACTTATATATGAAAAAGATAATGAGCGCATTTTTGATATTGATATTTGCGATTGCGTTTTGTGTGGTTGGCTCTTCATGCGAAAAAAAGGAATATCCGATAAAGGTCATGAGCTTTAATATCCGTTGCATAGCTTTTGAGCCAGAGCTGAATAATATGTGGGTGAACCGAAAGGACAGAGTTCTTCAGCTTATAAAAGACTATGACCCCGATATCATTGGGTTTCAAGAGCTTAAAGAAGGCCAGTATGTGTTCTTAAAAGAGAACTTGGAAGGATACGGCTATTATGGCGAACACCGCGGACCGTTTATACTCACTTCGGAAGCGGCGGCAATTTTTTGGAAAAAGGACAGGTTCGAAGCTTTGGAAAAGGAGACTTTCTGGCTGTCTGAAACCCCCAATCAAATGTCTAAAGGTTGGGACGCAGATTTGGAAAGGATTTGTACCAGAGTGACATTCAAGGATAAACTAAGCAAACAGACCTTTTCTCATTTTAATACTCATCTGGACCATAAGGGCACAGTCGCGCGTACCGAAGGCTTGAAACTTATCTTAAATAGAATTGAAGAAAGCGCCTTGCCTACCATATTGACGGGAGACTTTAATTTCTCTGAAGGCACGGATAGATATCAGCTGATACTTGACCAAAACCTTGTGGATACCAAATATCAGTCTCCACAAGAAAACAGCGATTCGGGCGGCACATATAACGGTTTTGGGACTCCTAATTCTGATAAGCCCATAGATTTCATTTTCACTACAAAAGATTTTGAGGCGCATAGCCATAAGATTATTAGGGACTCCGACGAGGAAGGGAACTATCCCTCAGACCATTTTCCGATAATATCCGAAGTGGTGCTTAAAAAATGATTTTGTTAAGATAAAAGCATAAAAAAGCCCGCTATGCTTAGCTTTATAAGTGATTTTGTTAAGATAAAAAGACCCAAAAATTAGGTCTTTTGCAATAAGCGTTTTCAAAATAAAAGCGTATTCAGTTTTGGATACGCTTTTTTAATTATATTAGCTTACGCTATATAGGATATCTCCATATGAGGGATACGGCCAATAATCTTTGCCTACTATAGTTTCCAATTCGTCGACTATTTCTCTAAGTTCTTGCATTGTCAAGAATATCTTGTCGTGATAGTACTTGGCGGATTGGTGTGAGTTCTTTTCCCCGTTGGTCGCAGAGACCGCCTTTTCCAATGCGTTTATTTTGTCGTCAAGTTTAAAGGACAATTGGGATATCCTATCCAAGAGATTCTTTTCAAGGGTGTCTTGTACGGGCATATTCAGAGATTTCTTGTTTAAGATAAGCTCTGAAAGCTCTTTGGAAAAAGAGATGACCGCAGGGACGATGCCTTTCTTCACCATATCCAGCATGGTAAGAGCCTCTATATGTATGGTCTTGCAATAGTTGGCATAGAGTATTTCTTGCCTTGAAGAAATCTCCTGTTCGGTGAAGATATTGTGCCTTTTGAAGAGCTCCAAATTCTTGGGCTTTTTGAATTCGGGAAGAGCCTCTAAAGTGTTTTTCAAATTCAAAAGACCTCTTCTTTTTGCCTCCTCAATCCATTCTTGGGAATAATTGTTGCCGTTGAAAATTATTCTCTTGTGGTTTTTTATCGTGTCGCGAATGATATTGTTGAGTTCCGCTGTGAAATCTTCTGTTTTTTCCAATTGGTCGGCGAACTGGCTTAATATGTCGGCTACTATCGTGTTAAGCACAATGATAGGACTTGCTATATTAAGGCTTGACCCCGGCATTCTGAACTCAAACTTGTTTCCCGTGAAAGCGAAAGGACTTGTCCTGTTTCTGTCAGTAGTGTCCTTGGGCAGCTTGGGCATGGTGTCCACGCCCACTTCCAAACAGAGTTTGGCTTTTTGGTTGAAGCTGGACTTTGTTTCAATAGCAGTCAAGATATCAGTCAGTTCGTTGCCTAAGAATATAGAGACTATGGCGGGCGGAGCTTCATTGGCTCCTAATCTATGGTCATTCGCCGCAGTGGAGACGCTAAGCCTCAATAAATCTTGATAGAGGTCCACGGCTTTTATTATTGCTGTAAGGAACAATAAGAACTGTGCATTTTTTTCGGGGGTATCGCCAGGCTCTAATAGGTTGCGTCCCTTGTTGGTGCTCATGGACCAATTGAGATGCTTTCCGCTTCCATTGACTCCTACAAAAGGTTTCTCGTGGAGAAGACATGCAAGGTTGTGCTTATCCGCAAGAGTCCGTAAGGTCTCCATTGTGATTTGGTTGTGGTCGGTGGCGGTGTTCGCAGTAGTAAAGACGGGCGCTATCTCGTGTTGGGAGGGAGCGACTTCGTTGTGCTTGGTCTTTGCGAATACCCCAAGTTCCCAAAGCTTTTCGTCAAGCTCGCACATAAAATCGGATATTTTGGGCTTTATCGCGCCAAAATAATGGTCGTCCAAATCTTGACCTTTGGGGGGCTTGGCGCCAAAAAGCGTTCTTCCACAATAGATAAGGTCGGGTCTTTTCCTAAACATATTGCGGTCAATAAGAAAATATTCTTGTTCCGCCCCCACCGTAATATTAACATTTGTGGCGGATGTGCCGAACAATCGAAGTATCCTCATGGTCTGTTTATTGATAGCTTGCATAGATTTTAGAAGCGGAGTTTTTTTGTCCAGCACCTCTCCGCTGTAAGACCAAAAAGCAGTGGGGATATAAAGGGACTTATCCTTAATGAAGGCATAAGATGTGGGATCCCACGCCGTATAGCCCCTTGCCTCAAAAGTAGCCCTTAGGCTCCCGCAGGGGAAGCTTGAGGCGTCAGGTTCGCCTTTTATTAGCGATTTCCCAGTAAATTCCATAATAACTCTGCCGTCTTTCGTGGGAGAAATAAAGCTGTCGTGTTTCTCTGCGGTGATTCCCGTCATGGGCTGAAACCAATGGGTATAATGTGTTGCACCATGCTCAATCGCCCACTCTTTCATGGCATCGGCGACGGTGTCCGCAATATTTTCGGACAACGGCTCTCCATGAAAAATCGTCCTCTTTAGAGCCTTGTAGGTCTCTTGAGGAAGTCTTTCTCTCATGACCTTGTCGTTAAATACAAGCGAGCCGAATATTTCAGTTACATTTTTCATATCTTTATCTCCTTTATTGCGACAGTCTGGGCACTCTGCAGGGGATATCGTCTTTTCCCAATGCCACCATAACAAAATTCGCAGTGGATATTTTTATCTTCTTCCCTCCCAGTTTTTCCACATAGGCGGTTATTTGAACATTCATAGAGGTGTTGCCCACGGAAATCAATTCTCCGATAATGACTATGGTATCATTGAGTTCAGCGGGCAGGGCAAAGTCCATTTTGTTTATACAAGCAGTGGTCACTTCGCATTCCGAATGTCTTCTTGCCACCACCGCAGCGACAATATCCATCCATTCCACAAGCTTTCCGCCAAAAAGCCTTCCCACTCCGTTGATATATTCAGAAAATACTATTTGGGTGTGTTCGGTTCTTGATTCTTCAGGCGACTTTATCCTTTCTTTGTCCATAAAATCCCCTTTTTTTGTTCTTTAGTTACCTCTATTGTATTATATAATAGAAAATTTACCAAGTATATTATTTGATTTTTCTTATTTAGCAAAAAAGATAAAAAAATAATTTTCGTTATTATCGCCATTGTTGTTGTGATAATAGTCAGCAAACGAAAAAAAAGCGGTTAAAAAGAGATAGGTTTCATTAAGACAGAGACGCTTTGAACGGATTTTTTCTTTGTTAAGAGCGGTCAATTATGCCGAAATATTTGTTTTTGGCTTTCTGCAAAAAAAGTGAAATTTTACATACCGACAGCTCTTTATAGTTGAATGATAATAGGGAATGGATTTTTTTCGCTAAAAAGAAATTATACGGTAAGTCCGCTTTTTATATAATTGAGCCTTCAGGCGCACAATGGGTATGTATTACGGAAAGCACTCTATAAGCGTCAGCGTATTTGTAAAATCTCTTTAGCCCATGTCTTATTGCCGTGAACTTAAAGTATAGCTGCATCATTTTGAATTCTTGTTCCAACTTTTCATTGGATAAGAACTGGCTCTTATGCGCTTTGAGGGCGGATATTCTGTCCTCATAGGTCTTGGATACATTGATATAAGTGTTGGGCTTGTCTGTGTAATAGTAGGCTATACCTTTGGGCTGGGCGACTTCGTCTATTCCAAGGTCTTTCATCATAAGCGGAAAAGCGCATCTCAACATGGCGATTTCGGATGCCCTTCCCGTTTTTATGTGGTCGGGGTGGGTTTCCGAACGCAGATGATTGTCGGGCGTAAAGATAAGGTCGGGCTTGAATTTTGCCAGCTCTATGGCAATCTTTTTGCTCAATTCCTCTACCGTATAGTCCCCGCAATCTGAATAACCTAAGAATCTGACATCTTCAACGCCTAAGATTTTGGCGGAAGCCAATGCCTCTTCTTGTCTTGTCTTAATGAGCTTGTCGATATCAACATTGGGGTCGCTTGAGCCGTATCTTCCGTCTGTCGCAACAATAAAACAAATTCGCTTGCCCATTTTTGCCAGTTTCGCCACAGTAGCACCGCAACCTACCTCGATATCGTCGGGATGCGGACCGATAAAGGCAAATGAATCCTGCTCTAATATCTTGGGGATAGGCACTATTTTTTTGAGTATCGTCTTGTATAAGCCCATAATAAACACCTCTTTCTTTCTAATAACTATTATTATATTAAATTTAAGATATAAATTCAATACCCTGAAAAGATTAATTTTTATAATATTTTTAATATATTTTTAATATATCTATTGTATTATATTTATTTATATGATATAATCCAATTAAATTTACATTAATTTAATCATGGAGGATAAAACAGTGGAGATTAAGTTTGATATCGTAAAAAAACTGGGAGTAATTTCCGACGGAGATAGGGGTTGGAAAAAAGAGCTTAACCTTGTGAGCTGGAACGATGGGGAGCCCAAATATGACATAAGGGTATGGAACGAAGACCACAACAGAATGGGAAAGGGAACTACTTTCACAACTGCAGAACTCTCCAATCTTAAGAAACTGCTCAGTCAGATAGAAGACCTATAATTGAAAGAAATCGCTAAAAGCCTTTTTTTGGCTTTTGGCAGGTGCAAATATAGGAGAAAAAAACCGAACTGATTTATCGGAATATTTT
>DUON01000002.1 GCA_012838805.1 Clostridiales bacterium | reverse complement strand
TTAGGGCTCCCGCAAGTAGAATACTTGTGGGAAAAAGGAGCAACCGAGCGTTAAGGCGATGCTTTTTGCCATTTATGGTAAAAACAAGCAAAAGCGAAGAGTTGCTCCGCCGTCGCGAGTTCGATTCGCGCTGTCAGCTCCATACCCCCTTATATATTTATTCTTTTATCCATTTGGCATATAATTTTGTTTCTTGATATACTTGTCGTATTTCCGTATAGGCTTCCTCGTATAGCGTCGCTTCCACTTCAACTTCTTCCAGTTGCTCTTCTGGCAAAGTATCTGTATTGAAATCCCACTACCTTCCAATCTTTTAAAAATATTACATATTTACAAACAGGATAGATTTATGCCATAATAGTATTATAAAGATTATAGGGGTTTTATTATGCAAAAACAAGCTGTTATCGACAACAATTTAGACCTTAAGGAACAAAACAGAGTAAAACTGTTCAACAAAAACAAGTGGCTGTTCTCGGTCGGCGGAATTGGCAGGGATATGTCATATCAATTGGTGTCTGCCTTTTTGCTGGTGTATGTGCAGTTCGGCGTATCGCTTTCGCTGGCACAGTTCACCGCACTCAGCCTTATTATTGGTATCGGCGGCAGAATCTGGGACGCTATAAACGACCCCGTAATGGGTGCGATTATTGAAGGCACGCACCTAAAATGGGGAAAGTTCAAGCCATGGATTCTTATCGGTGCCGTAACCTGCGGTATAATCATTATCCTTATGTTCAACATCCGTATTTGGACAGGTTGGAATTTTGTCATATTCATGACAATCATGTACTTCCTTTGGGAAACCACCTTTACGATGAACGATATTGGATACTGGGCTATGCTCCCCTCCCTCTCTTCCAAAAAATCAGAGCGGAACACCGTAGCTACCCTTACTGTTATTTTCGCCAGTGTAGGCGCGTTTGCGGGACAGGGAATTGTCATATTCACCACTCCCGGAAATGTGGTCAAAGGATACAGCATTGTCTCAATAATCATTGTGGCGTTTTTCATAGGGTGCCAAATTATGACTTCCTTTGGCGTAAAAGAAACGCCAAGGACCGAACTTGAAAAGCAATCAAAAATCTCCCTTAAGCACATGTGGAATACTATTATAAAAAATGACCAAGTGCTTTGGATGACACTATCTATGTTCTTATACAGCATAGGAAGCAACTTGCTGGTGGCTTTGGCGTATAACCTTTATTTCCTTGAAATAGGTTATGACAGCTACAGCTTTTATTTCATTGTCATATTCGGTATCTGCAATATTCTTGCCAATCTTTTATATCCAAGACTTGCCAAAAAACTGGGCAGAAAAAAGCTTATGCTTATATCCGCCGCTATCGCCGTTGTCGGTTATGTAGGAATAGGGCTTTTGGGCTGGTGGCCGAACTTCCTGCCCTTTAATATCATAACCCTTGCCGCATTCGGTATACTGGTCTTTTGCGGTCAAGCTCTATTTTATATGGCGTCAATTATTAATATGACAAACTGCGTTGAGTATAACGAATACAAACAAGGTGAACGGAATGAAGCAGTGGTCTCCACCCTTAGACCGTTTATGGTCAAATTTTCCTCTGCGGTGCAATATGGTATTGTTACCCTGGTGCTTGCGGTGTCTGGAATATTTATCTTAAGTCAGAACATTTCGCTTATGGAATCTCAAAAAGGATATTTGGAAAATATAGATACCGCCGTGGAACAAGTGGAATATATCGACAGGGTGCAAGACTATTTGATAGTTTTCAATAGCCAAAGCGATACGGAAAAAGCCATAGAGCTTGTGGAAAAAGAAATCGCTGAAGATACCGATATGGCGAAATATCAACTTCGCGCCGAATATATTCAATCCTTAAACGACTGTAAAATTTATCGTGAAACCTACAAAAACAATAAGCCTGTGCCCAACAGTAAAACAGAATTAGGATATTGGAAAGACATTGAGGACGAAGACCTTTTGATTGGGCAAGGGGATATAAGTTATAAGTATTCTATGGAGCTTATGGGAGATGACTTCAATGCCGCTAATGTGCATTTTAAGAACCGCAGCAACTTAAAGATGAGGTTATGGCTAAGAGCCGCCACCGCCATAGCTCCGATAGTGCTTATCGCCTTGGCTTGGTTCATTCAGCACAAAAAGTTCATAATCGACGAAAGATACTATGACCATATGATGGCGGAGATTGAAAAAAGGAAAAATACTCCGCAAGCATAAGAACCCAAAAAGGATAAGCGATATAGGTCATATCAAAAGTTCAAAATAAAACATTTCATAATATTTATGAGCTTGTCTATAAAAAAGGGGCTGTACAGCCCCTTTTCCTATTGCGCTATTCTTTGCAGGTTTATATACTTTCGTATCGCATCGATTCCTGAAATCTTCTCATATTCTCCATTGTTAATTATCACCAAGGACGGGGCTTGCTGAACGCCATATTTAACCGCCAACTGATTGTGTTTGGTGGCATCAATCACTTGGTAGTATATTTTGTTGTGGTTTAGTAGCATTTCGACTGTTTTGCAATTAGGACAAGTGGGTGTAGTAAATAAGAGTATCCTATTGCTGTACAAAGACTTTTCTACCTCATAGGGCTTGCGGTCCTTGAACTCTTGTGCCTTTCCCGTGTTCCAGTTCTTTACTGGTCTATAATACCCCGTAATTCTTGAATATACCTCAGTTTGTTTTTTGCATATTGGACATTCCCATTGTTCGCCGGACAAATATCCGTGAGCCGAACAGATTGAATATGTGGGCGATATCGTATAGGTGGGCAATTTGAAATTCTCCGCAATCTTTCTGGTAAGCTTGGCGGCAACCCTCCAATCGGATATCTTCTCTCCCAAAAACGCATGGAATATTGTACCCGAAGTATAGAGTTCCTGAAGCTCGTCCTGCAAACTCAACGCCTCAAAAATATCGTCGGTATAATTTACTGGCAGATGTGTGCTATTGGTATAATAGCAATCCCCTCCGCTTTCGTTTGCCGTAATAATATCCTTAAAACGCTCTTTATCGTGCTTGGCAAGCCTATATGAAGTGCTTTCGGCGGGAGTGGCTTCCAGATTAAACAGCGCACCTTTGTACCTCTCTTGAAAATCGCTTAGTCTGTTACGCATATGCTTTAAGACTTTTACGCTGAAATCATGACCTTTTTGCTCTCCGATTGTGCACCTTAACCACTTAGCGTTCAAGCACGCCTCGTTCATTCCCAAAAGCCCGATAGTAGAGAAATGATTGTCAAAAGTTCCCAAATACCGTTTGGTATATGGATAAAGCCCCTCGTTCATCAATTTAGTAATTACTTTACGCTTGATATCAAGGCTTCTTGCGGAGACTTCCATAAGCTTGTCCAGTCTTTTGAAGAATTCGTCTTCGTCTTTGGACAAATACGCTATTCTTGGCATATTGATAGTGACGACTCCTATGCTTCCGGTGGACTCTCCCGAACCAAAATGCCCTCCGCCCTTTTTGCTCAATTCCCTAAGGTCAAGCCTCAGTCTACAACACATAGAGCGCACATCTGAAGGGCTCATATCCGAATTGATATAGTTTTGGAAATTGGGTGTGCCGTACTTGGCGGTCATTTCAAATAGAAGCTTATTGTTTTCGGTTTCAGACCAGTCAAAATCTTTGGTTATGGAATATGTGGGAATGGGATATTGGAAGCCTCTGCCGTCGGCGTCGCCCTCCACCATGACTTCAATAAATGCCTTGTTTATCATATCCATTTCGGCCTTGCAGTCTTTATAACAAAAAGACTGTTCTTCGCCTCCCACTATCGCAGGTTGGTTAGCCAAATCTTCAGGCACCGTCCAATCAAGCGTAATATTAGTAAACGGAGCTTGCGTTCCCCACCTTGAAGGAGTATTTACTCCATAGACAAAGGATTGTATGCACTGTTTTACTTCTTTATAAGACAAGTTGTCGATTTTCACAAAGGGCGCAAGATAGGTGTCAAAGGAAGAAAAAGCCTGAGCTCCAGCCCACTCATTTTGCATAATGCCCAAGAAATTGACCATTTGGTTGCAAAGAGTGGATAAGTGGCGTGCAGGAGAGGATTTTATTTTGCCTTCCACTCCGCCCAACCCTTCGGTAATCAGCTGTTTTAATGACCAGCCCGCACAGTACCCCGTAAGCATGGATAGGTCGTGTATATGAATATCGGCGTTTTTATGAGCGTCGGCAATCTCTTGGTCATAAATCTCATTGAGCCAATAATTCGCGGTGACGGCGCCAGAATTGCTTAAGATAAGACCGCCTATTGAATAAGTGACCGTTGAATTTTCCTTTACTCTCCAGTCCTCAATCTTCAAATACTTGTCAATAAGCATCTTATAGTCAAGCAAGGTGGACTTGGTCTGCCTTAGCTTCTCACGCTGTTTTCTATAAAGTATATACGCCTTAGCCACATCGGCATAATCAGCCTTGCCCAACACACGCTCCACGCTGTCTTGAATATCTTCAACATGTATGCTGTCGTTTACGACCTTTTTCTCAAAATCAGATGTGACCTTGAGCGCAAGAAAGTCAATAATGTCTTCGTCATAACTTCTCTTGCACGCTTCAAAAGCCTTAATCATGGCATTCTTAATCTTCAAAATATCAAATCCTACGACTTGACCGTCTCTCTTAATAATCCTGTAAGCCATATCTCACCTCGAATAAATTTCAGTATAGAAATTATACAATTCATTTCAACCTTTGTCAATAGAAAAAACACAATATATTGTGGTAAGATAAAATTTATTCACCTATATATTGTGTAAAAACTAATCCGATTACTTTTTGGCAAGTATTTTATAATTTTTGATAAAAGACCGTACTAATAAGCTAAAGGATTTATGGTAAAGTCTCGTCAAGATATAAATCTTTGCGCTGTTTTTCAGTAAGACCTTCAAATACTGAGGGGTTATTTTGGTTGTATTTGGGAATTATTTCCAAACTGCCGTCCATTTTTATGGAAAGCAAAGTACACCCGTCATTGAACTGCGCCTTTCCGCCATACTGATAAGCTAATATATGCAATATGTCCTTTCTTAAGAAATATGAATTGTAAGACAAGCTAAGGGAATATGTAAGCTTCACTCCCATATAGTCCACGCAATAATCATTGACATGGTCATGACCGCAAACTACTGCTTTGGTGCTTCCCAATTCAAGTATGGCGTCAAATATGCCCGTATTGTACGGCGAATCACACTCACTTTCCCGCCGTGCCCCAAAAATAACCGAATCGTTCTCAACAGCCTGATTGTAGGCTGTTCTAAATTCCTTAAGGGGGATATGGAAAAACATGATTGAATTGGGCATTTCTCCGTTTTTATCCCTTATTTCTCTCATTTGAGACTTATACCATTCTATTTGGTCGTATTTGATAAAGTCATAGTCCTTTTTATATTTGAATCCATATTCCGCACAAATCTCGGGCGTAAGATAAGCTCCCGAATCAATGAACACAAGGCTTTGTATAATTTTGCCACGGGAATTCTTAATATTTATTATACAGTTGCCCTCTCCGGAGATTCCCGGTGCCGATGTGATGACGCAATGTTCATAACGCGCGTATATATCTATCAATTCCTCTCTTGTGGGTCCCGATTCATGTTCGGCGTCATGGTTTCCAAGAGCATATCCCCAATATTGATTATTTCTTTGGAAGAGCTCGCCCAAAGATTCGATAGCTTTTTCAGCGTGAATGCCCAAAGCCACATCTCCGCAAATAACCACAAGGTCGGGCTTTTCATACTTTATCATATTTTCAAGGACTGTAAGGATAGCGCCGTCCAAATGGTTGTTGGGTACGGCGTTTAAATGAGGGTCCCCAATAGTAATAACTTTGAAATCCTCGTTGCAAGGACTTCCGTCCGCGTATGTTTTGGTAAAATAGGCATGCTCATTTTCGGGTCTAAAGAAATGGATAATAGGGTCTCCCTTGTCGACTTGCATTTCCATAGAGAAAACAGCAAAACCTATAGCTATTGAAAAAGACAATAAAACGACTACAATTAATACCTTAAATGAATGTTTCATGCAGCCCCCTTAAGAATAAGCTAACATGATTTTATACCAAATAAGAATAAAAATCAATACCCATATATTAATATATTTAGAATAAACTTGAACCTTAAAAAAAGGCGAAAAACACGCATCCCCTAAGAAGAGGATGCGCGGCGCCAATTATGCGCTTTATCTTTTGTTATTAGCACATAAACCAGTCAAGGCAATACTGATTCTCGTCCTTGCTTTCCATTCTTTGCTTTGCAACTCCGCAAGAGCCGGCGGTGGGAATAATCACATCGTCTCCCGGTCTCCAGTCGGCGGGCGTAGCGCAAGAATCCTTGTCTGTCTTTTGCAAAGCCTGAATTATCCTCTTAATCTCATCAAAGTTTCTGCCGGTGCTGAGGGGATAGTACAAAATGGTACGAATGATACCCTTGGGATCGATACAAAGACCGCCTTAACCGCTTGGGTATTGGACTGTCCGAGCTGAATCATTCCATATTTTTTCGCCACTTCCATGGTGATGTCCTCAATAAGCGGGAATTTGACTTCCACATTCTTCATTCCCTTCCATTCAATCTCTTGAATCTTTCTTAGCCACGCTATATGGGCATAAAGGGAATCTACGGACAAGCCAACAAGCTCGGTATCCAGTTCTTTGAACTCTTCAGCCATTGTGGCGAAGGTCATATACTCAGTAAGCGCATACGGGTGTAAAGTCAGCAGGATGCGAAAATAGAATCACCCACTTCCCCTTATAATCATCTGGAAACTTGATGTTCCCTTGCGTTGTCTTAGCTTCAAAAGCCGGCGCCTTTATCGCCGATTAAAGGCATTCTGTTCATTTCTTCCGTTTTTTGTTCGCCCTAATTTTAGATTTTTATTTTTTGCTCTTTCAAGCATTTTGGACATTGAAAATATATATTTAAGTTATAGGACGAAATTTTCATATTTAGCCGTTCTTCCAAAAGCTCTTTTATGTTCGTCTCGGGTATGTCTTTCATAGTTCCGCAAACAGTACACAAAGCATGGTCATGGGGCTTTGTTGTCTTGTCGTATCTGTCCGCCCCGTTCGCCACAGGTATTTTTAATATCTCGTTCTCCCTTGCCATAATTCCCAAATTCCTATAAACAGTGCCTAAGGCTATAGACGGCATAATTTGCTTTGCTTTAAGAAAGATATCCTCAGCAGTAATATGCGGATTCTTTTGAATAATGTCATCGATGAGTTTTCTTTGTTTTGTCATTGCCTCTTCAGTATTAGGAATTATTCTTATTCCTATAATATCATATCAAAATTATTTCGTCAACCATTTTTTCAAATAAACATTTGGGGTTTTTTTTATTGCTTCTAAACTTTTCGAACTTATCTTGAATATTTGTAATAATGTTTACTTAATATTTACCAATAGATAAATTATATAATAAAATCGCATAATAATTGACGACATAACAAAGATTATGCTATCATACAAAGGTAATTTACCATTATAAAAAAGGAGTTTAGAAAATGGGAAAAAGTAATATAATTGATTGGAGTACACTGGGAAATTTTATGAAAGATGTCTTTATGAAAGTGGGTGTGCCTGAAGAAGACGCCGAAATATGTGCGGATGTGCTCATGGAATCGGATAGAAGAGGAATCGAATCCCATGGAGTGAACCGTTTCAAGCCCATATATATCGACAGAATAAAATTGGGTATCCAAAATCCTATCACGAATTTTGAAATAATCAAAGAGACCCCTACCACTGCGGTAATTGACGGTCATGACGGCATGGGACATGTCATTGGCAAAAAGTCCATGCAAATGGCGATAGACAAGGCGAAAAAATATGGCTTGGGTATGGTCGCGGTAAGAAACAGCACCCATTATGGCATTGCTGGATACTATTCAATCATGGCGGCGAATGCGGGCATGATAGGTATCACGGGAACAAATGCGCGTCCCTCTATCGCCCCCACCTTTGGAGTAGAGAATATGTTGGGCACAAACCCGCTTACAATAGGATTTCCCACAGACGAGGAATTCCCCTTTGTGCTGGATTGCGCCACATCGATTACTCAAAGAGGAAAGCTTGAATACTATTCAAAGTTAGGCATGCCCACCCCCGAAGGCATGGTCATAGGCAGAGACGGCAAGGCAAAGACTGATACCGACCAAATTCTTAAGGAACTGGTCACCGGAGAAGCCGCTCTTGCTCCCTTAGGCGGAATTGGCGAAGAGCTTGGAGGCTATAAGGGCTATGGCTACGCCACAGTAGTGGAAGTTCTTTCAGCGGCGCTTCAAGCGGGCAGCTTTTTGAAAATGCTCACAGGAAAGAAAGACGGCAAGAATGTTCCCTATCGTCTTGGTCATTTCTTCTTGGCAATAGATACCGAAGCATTCCTTGGGCTTGAACAGTTTAAGAAGACAGCGGGCGATATTATGAGGGCTTTGCGCAATTCACAAAAAGCACCCGACCAAGAAAGAATATATGTCGCAGGCGAAAAGGAATATGAAGTATGGCTGCAAAGAAAAGACAGCGGCGTACCCATAAACGATGCCGTACAAAAAGAATTTATGGAATTAAGAGACGAGTTTAACTTAGATTACACCTTCCCTTGGGAAAAAGAATAAGGAGAAAGCATTTATGGACTATCAAAAAGAATCATTAAGACTTCATTATGAGTGGAAAGGAAAACTTGAAATCAAATCAAGGGCGACAGTCAGCAATAAGGACGAATTGTCTTTGGCGTATACCCCCGGCGTCGCTCAGCCTTGTCTTGAAATACAAAAGGATATAAACTTATCCTATGAGCTGACCAGAAGATGGAACACCGTAGCTGTCGTGACAGACGGAACCGCTGTCTTAGGTCTTGGAGATATCGGACCCGAAGCCGGAATGCCTGTTATGGAAGGCAAATGCGTTCTCTTTAAGGAGTTCGGCGGAGTGGACGCCATACCTCTATGCATAAGAAGCAAGGATGTAGACGAAATAGTCAATACTATCGCGCTTCTTTCCGGAAGTTTCGGCGGAATTAATCTTGAAGATATCTCCGCTCCCCGTTGTTTTGAAATTGAGCAAAAACTTAAAAAAAGAACAGATATTCCCATTTTCCACGACGACCAGCACGGTACTGCCGTTGTCACCCTTGCCGCAATAATAAATGGCTTAAAGATAGTAAAGAAAGACATAAAAGACTGTACAGTCGTACTTAGCGGCGCAGGAGCTGCCGGCGTAGCCATAACAAAACTGTTGATAAGCATGGGCATAAAGAACGCAATCCTTTGCGACAGCAAGGGCATTATTTGCGAAGGCGACCCCAGACTTAACGCCTCAAAAAAAGAAATAGCAAGCTATACTAATAAGGACAAAATAAACGGTTCTCTTGCCGACGCTTTGAAAGGTGCAGATATCTTTGTCGGCGTAAGCGCCCCCGGCATTGTGACCCAAGATATGGTTAGATCAATGGCAAAAGACCCCATCGTACTTGCTATGAGCAACCCCATTCCAGAAATTATGCCCGACCTTGCTAAAGAGGCTGGAGCTGCCGTTATCGGCACGGGAAGAAGCGACTTTGCCAATCAGATAAATAATGTACTGGCATTTCCCGGAATATTTAGAGGTGCTTTGGATGTGCGTGCAAGCGATATCAATGAAGAGATGAAAATCGCCGCCGCAGAAGCCATAGCCTCTTTAGTGTCCGATGAGGAACTCAATCCCGACTACATCATTCCCAGACCCTTTGATGAAAGGGTAGGAAAAACCGTCGCCGAATATGTAGCAAAGGCTGCAAGAAAAAGTGGAGTGGCAAGAAAATAGTTCTCTAACAAAATAAATTTTTCATAGAACAATTAAATAAAAGAGCCTTAATTGAATTTCAATTAAGGCTCTTTATATTCAGTTTTTTTCAAAACGATATCTTCTTCTCCGCTAAAAGCGTATCAGCTTGCCCATAAGGAAAAATGCTTTCTCCTTAAGGGTATATTGCTAAAGATGTCTTAAACTCCCTTATAATCTCCCGGCTTAATCAAATCGCCGTACTTTTCTTTGGCTTTCTTTATCCTCTCTATTGCCTGATCCCAATAGTCAAAGATTTCTTGGGGAGTATCTGGGTCCATTTTCTTATAGAAAGCCTTTGTTCTCTCAAACTTTTCTATCCACTTTGTGCAGCGGAAAGTAAACAGATATTCATAATCTTCCTTGGAGAAATCTTCGTTCAGATGCTTTTTGAAAAGCGCTTTCAGGTCTTCATACTTTGGAATCTTGCCCGTTGGTGTTTGGTAAGCGTCATATTCGTTATGAATTCTGCCCTCTGCCCAGTGCAGCCATACTTTTTTGGCAAGTTTGCTTGTAACAAAAGAGCCGTCAGGTCTTCTCATAAAGTAGTTGTTGCTGTATATTTTGGGAACTTCCTTGATGCCTTCCACAAATTTGATATTGTTCATAGTATATTCGCCAAGAGGATAGGAGACAAAGTCAAGGTTTGCCATGGGGCTGGGCTTGCGGACGCCCTCTGCTCCCAAAGTGGCGCTTGTTGTCTCTGATTCAAGGGTCGCCGCCTTAAGCAGAATTCCGTCCTTCCAATCGGGGGATTCTTCCACAGGAACAGTGATGTCGCTGTCTCTTCCGCCGTATAGTATACCTTGGACTTTTACACCGTCTTTTGCCTCAAAGCCTTCTTTATCGATATTAGCAAGATAGTCAAGTCTCATAGTATAGCGTGCATTGCTGTGCGCCAAAGGCACCTCTTTGCCGTCGCTGTCCTTTATTCCCTTATGCCATTTGCCAAAATGGTTGTATCCTTCGTCTGGAGCTGCCACGCCCATTCCCAGCCAATAAGGTTTTTTATCGTTGCTCATCAAGACATTTGAGAAGATAACTTCTTGATTCTTCATCAAATTCTCAAAAATAACGGGGTCGTCCTTGGCGTTTACATCCTTAATAATTCCAAACATGCCGAATTCCACATTGACAGCCCTAAATTCGCCGTTAATATTGCGAAAATATGCTATGTCGTCGCCTACAATCAGCTCTCCGGGAATCATAGCAGTAGAGGTCTTTCCGCATGCAGAGGGATAGGCGCCGCAGAAATAGGTCTTTCTGTTTTTCTCTCTGTCAACCGCCGCCATAACAAACATATGTTCGCATAGCCAGCCCTCTTTTCCTGCCTTATTGATTGCAAGGCGCATGGAATGCTTTTTCAACCCTACGGAGTTTCCGGCATATTGATTGTTCATGGAATAGACTATATTGTTTTCGGTATCCATGTATATTCTGCGCTTGTCAAGATTGATAGAGTTTCCTCTTTCGTTAAGCTGTCCCGCGGAATGGACAAAACGGAAAAAATCTCCCTTTTCGGATTCTTTCATCTTAAGAAAATGGGTATAGGCGGAACGATAAAGTATAAGTTCTGAATGCGCTACATACCAGCTGTCAGTAAACTGCACGCAAGGGATTGTAAAGGGGCTTTCGGTGGGTCCTTCGGAGAAAAACAATACAATCGCGGACTTTCCTTTCATAATGCCCTTGGATATGTCCATAATTTCTTTATATCCCTCTCCATACTCTATGGAATTCAGAGCTTTCATTCTATGCATATTTTCCTTATAGACCATAAAACGGGTATTTGTCTTGTCCCTTGCTTGGTCTTTATAGGAATCCCAATGAATGGACTGTTTGGAATTTGCAAGAGTATGCTCTTCACCAAGCGCCAAAGACTGTTCACGCACATATTGAATGTCCTCTTCACTGTCACTGCAAACAAAAACCGATTCCGGGTCGCAGTGTTCCACAAAAGAGCCTACAAACTCCATAACTTTAGGATTTTTTAACAAGGCAAGCTTTTCATAGCTTTCCAAGCTCATTTTTTTCTTTAACAGTTCCTCATATCTCGTAATCATACATGCTCCTCACTAAAAATAAAATTTGGTTTCATTTTACACTATTTTATTCATAAAAGCAAGTTATTTAAGCAGTATGGATAATCCTACAATTATCTATATACTTTATTTTACATATGTTTAAGCGTTGACACCTTAATCAACGCTTAATTCTACTCATATTATTTTATATGAAAAAATGAAATAAATTTTTTAATTGCAATAACCTTAGAAATATAAATTACTGCTCTACGGGGCTTTGGTTTTCTTCCAATAGATTTCGCTCGTTTAAGGCATCCAGTATCGCTTGATGCTTGCTCTTAGTGAAATCATAAAAGATAAAAGGTATGCCCATAAGCAAAAATCCAAGAGCGGGAACTAAGGTGACCATGGCGAAGATTCCTTTTAAGGTAAATTCCGACTGCTGTTGAAAGTCAGCATCCAGCGTTCCGACATAGCCTATAACTGAAAGTATTAGTCCCGTTAATGCGACATTGACGCCGTTTTGGAATTTGCCTATAAAGGTCAGAAGAGAAAAGCATGTGCCCTCCAGCCTCTTGCCTGTCTTAAACTGCAGTTCGTCCACACTGTCTCCGAACATAATTGTAGTGACGCTTGACCATATCCCAACGGGGAGAAAAGCCAAAAACCGCCCGATAATAAACACATAGATATTTGAATATCCTACAAAATAAAAGATAATATTGATGACGATTCCCCACACACAGCCAATTAAGAGAACATTTCTCTTTTCGAATTTCTTTAACAATAGCGGAGCGCCCAAAAGACCTGCTCCCATAGCTATTGCGGGCAAAATTCCAATGACGGGCGTGAAGATGCTCATTAAGTCATTGCTGGCAAGGTCGGGAAAAATTTCTTTGATGTTCCATTAATAAAATATGTGGTCATGCCGGTAAGACCTACCATCATAACAGACATAAGCATTCCAGCAACAATATTAATCACCAAAGATTTGCTTTTGGGTATGTACTTCAGATTGGAAAAAAACTTGTCCCCCTCCGACACCGTATTCTTTGCCCTTTCCTTAGTATTAAAGAAGCCTTGCAAAAGTAAACTCGTGCCGAATACTACAAAGACCAAAGCTGCGAGAAAGAAACTCATTCTTTTATCAAAACCGGCATCCGCCGCTACTTTATTAATAGCCCAAAAAGCGCCTATGGTTATACCCGAACCCAGTCCACCTATGAGTCTTGTCATAGTCACTATTTTTACCCTTTCGTCGGGGTCTGTGGTTATCACCGAACTCATCGCCCAGTAGGGTATATCGTTGGCGGTGTATATCAGAGTGAATAGCAGATAAAAAATTGTGACATAAGCTATGTAGCCCGCTTCGCCCATCTTGAAAGGAGCAAATATAATCAGTGTCACAACAGCCAAAGGAATGGGGGTAAAGAGCATATACGGTCTGCATTTTCCAAACCTGGTCTTAGTTTTGTCTAAAATAGCTCCCATTAATGGGTCATTGACGGCGTCGAAAATTCTCATCGCTCCCAAAATAGTACCCGCTATACCCGCCGCTATATGCAAGTAGTCGGTAAGGTAAAGCATAAGGTAGGTAGTAATCAAGCCATAAATCATGGTCTGACCGGTGTTAGTCAAAGCGTAGCTTAATTTTTCCTTGAATTTTACTTGCTGGGAATTTGCCAATTGGCTTTTGATTTCTTCCATAATGATTTTTCCTTGAATAGTATTGATAGCTAATTATATCCCCAAAGGTCAGTTTTTGTCAATATAAAACCTTTATTCGTCACCTAATATCTTGGATAAGAACGCCTTTATCCTCGGATTTTCTGTCAGATTGAAGACTCTATCCGGCGTGCCCTCTTCAATTATCTCCCCTTCGTCCATAAAGATGACCTTATCGGCAATGCTCTTTGCGAAATTCATTTCATGGGTGACGATTATCATTGTGGAATGAATTTGTCTTTTGAGTTCCCTAATCACTTTAAGGACTTCTCCCGTAAGTTCGGGGTCAAGCGCGCTGGTAGGTTCGTCAAAGCAGAGTATATCCGGTTCCATGGAAAGTGCCCGTGCTATCGCTACCCTTTGCTGCTGCCCTCCAGAAAGCTCAAAGGGATAGTTCTTCGCCTTTTGTATAAGCCCCACCCTTTCCAACAGCTTCATAGCTTTTTCTTCTGCCTCTTCTTTTGACAACTTGTCCACCAAAATTGGCGCAAGGGTAAGGTTTTCAAGCACATTTAGGTGAGGGAAAAGATTGAAATTCTGAAAAACCAAACCAAAATGCAAAGCCTTTTCACGAAGGGTCTTTTCGTCGGGATAGATTGAATTGCCGTTTTCGTCCATTTTTACAAATGTGTCGCCTTTGATAGTTATACTTCCCTTTTCCATTCTTTCAAGAAAGCAAAGACAACGAAGAAGCGTGCTTTTGCCGCTTCCCGACGGACCGATAATGACCAGCACCTCTCCTTTGTTCATAGAAAAGGAAGGACCTTTCAACGCCTCCACCTTTCCAAAACATTTATGCATATTCTTGACTTCTAATATCATATTTCTTTACCTATAATAACTAAGCTTTCTTTCAATAAACGAAAATAAAACAGTAAGCAGACCGTTGAAGATAAGGTAAAACGCCCCGCTATAAAAAAGTGGCGTTATTGAGCCGAATGCCGCCACAATATTGTACGCTTCCCTTGTTATCTCAACTACCATTATTATGGATACCAGCGCCGTATCCTTGACCAGCGTTATTATTTCATTGCTCATAGGGGGCATAATTCTTTTGACGACTTGAGGGAACACGATTTTCCTAAATGTTTGTGATTTTGTTAGCCCCAGCACCGCCCCCGCTTCGTATTGACCTCTTGATATACTTTGTATGCCGCTTCTGTATATCTCGCTAAAATAAATAGCATAATTTAAGCTAAAAGCGATAATAACGGCAAGCATTTTCCATTCCATGAAAGGGAAGTTCAGATTGCGCATAGGTATCTTGAAGAGCGTCCACGGCAGGAAATAGACAACTATCAACTGCAATAGTAGAGGAGTCCCTCTCACCACCCAAACCGCAGTCTTGCTCAACCAAGATATCGGCTTGAATTTTGACATGGAACAAAAGGATATTAAAAGACCAAGGGGCAGGGAAAACAACAAGGTTAGAAAAAATATCTCCAGCGTTGTTAAAAACCCTTCCCCCAGCCTTGAAACAATCAATCCGAAGTTCATTTAATTTCTTTTTTCCTTATGTTATTCCTTAAAGGTGTCTGTCAAAGCGTCCTCAAGACCCCATTTTTGGGCTATTTTATTAAGTTCTCCGTTGTCACGAAGCTTAATTAAAGCCTTATTAATGCCATCTAAAAGCTCGGTGTCTTCCTTTCTAACCCCGACGCCGTATTCTTCTTCCCAAAGGTATTCGTCAATGATTCTGAATTTTCCCTTATTTTCAGATGTGTTTATTAAGTAATTGGCAAGAACATAGTCCATAACGGAAGCTTGAGCCTCTCCATTCTCAACCGCCTGTAGACAAAGCACATTGGTATCGGCGCCCGATACATTGCTGTCGCTTTTTGGCCAATAGATATAGAGAGGGTTTTCATTGTCATCATTGGTTTGGGTTCTTTTTATAGAATCTTGTAAGAATTCGTTTTCATACATCGCTTGTATAGCGCTTGAACCCGATTGAACGACTATGGCATAGTCTTTTATTCCCTCAATGGTGTTCACTGTATCGTCTGATTTTACGACCACGCATTGGGAATTCTTCATATAGGGAATGGAGAAATTCACAAGTTCCTTTCTTTCATTGGTGATTGTGTAGCCGTTCCAAATGACATCTATTTCTTTTGAATTCAAAAGGGTTTCTTTGAGTTTCCAGTCAATTACTCTGAACTCAACTTTTTTACCCATTTCATCAAAAACGGCTTTGGCAAGGTCAAGGTCGAACCCCACATCCTTTCCGTCTTTATCTTGAAAGCCCATTGGGGGGAAGCCGTTGTCGTATCCCACAATAATGGTATCTTCCTTTTCACAGGCAGCCATTGAAAAAGCGCTGACGCATATAACTGCCAAAAGTATCAAAACAACTGCAATCTTCTTCATTTTATTTCTCCTATAAAAAATATATTTTCATTTTTCTATTTTACAAAATAATTTCCCTAAAGTAAACAAAACCTTAAAGAAAAATCATATTTCATTTATTAAATAACACAAATGAAATTATATCATATTAAATAAGGAAAAACAACGCCATAACAGGCCCAATAAGTCCCCAAATTTTCTTTAGCGATATGAGCCGTATGCTTGGGGCTTAAATTCAGATAAGTGTGACTTATAGAATGGAAGTTTGGATATGGGCATATTGACTTCTTTTATATCCCCATAATACCTGTTTCTAAAGCCCTGCATGATTGTATTATAATCATAACAAAAAGCCTCTTCGCTTTCATTGGTGGAGACAAGCTCCGCGAACGCCAAATTCATTACATTCCCACTCATAATCCAAGTCTCGTCCGTACTCCAAGTCCTAAAATAGCCGTTCTCAAAAACCGTCATCTTTATTTTTAGATAGTCATAATACAAGTTATAGTCTTTCAAAAAAGATATGAAAGCCTCGGGCGCTTGAGCTTGATATAACTTCTCCGCATAGTATGTGGCAGAGAGTTCAGTCCCTCTGTTTTTTTGGGTATCGACTTCAAATTCCACCGAATAGTAATCGATATCGTTGTATTTTATGTCTTTGCCCGTTTTTTTGGTTATGACTACCGTTTCGCCTTTAATAGTGTCAGGATTTATGATATGTATGGAAAAATCACGCGATGTAAGCCCATAAATATCCCCCCATTCTTCACCGTATTCCCTTCTAAAACCCGCTTCCATCTCACTCTCCAAAACTTGAGACTGGGTTTTCTTATTAAAGCTTTTGTCCTTAATGGAAAAATCTGCTGTCGCCTTTTCGGGTGAAATTACACAAGATATGGGGTCGCCTTCCCATACGCACATATGTTCAGGCGTATATATCGTTCTTCTTGCAAAAGGCAAGGAAGCCCGCAATAAAGGCTCCCCAAGCGTAACCAAACTTTCATTGCTGCCCGTTATCGCTTGGGCTGGCACTTGGGTATACTCTTCGGACGCGCCATAAAATTGATAACTTTTGTATATCTCATCGACGGAAGAGGGAATCTTCAAGGGATATTTTAAGTCATAATATGTAGCGGTGACATCCATACCCCCGCTTACATCAAGCCCAGATTTTTTGAACTCAATATTGCCTGTCGCCGTACCGCTTCCAATGGTATATTTTGCCCTCATCAAGGCGGTGGCATCCGCAAGGCATCCTATTCTGTAAATAATATAGGCGGCAAGCGCTTTTTGCTCGTCTGTGGCATCGTCCTGCATGCCCAACTCTATCTCATGCGTAAATTCTTGAATTCTATCAGAATAGTCAATATACAAGCTCTCTTTCCCTGTCAAAGGAGCGTATCCAAAAAGCCCATAATAACGCCCTAATTCAGAATCGCCATAATTTCCAAACCATACATCCTTGAAATAAAAAACAACGCCTCCGCCTACCAAAACCACAACCAATACAGCGACAACGATAATAATTATTGTTTTCTTTTTCATAATATCCCCGTCAAAAATCTTATTTAATTTTAATATATCATATTGAGTATATATTGTCAATATTTCATTAAATTTTAGCAACTTAGTATAGTTTTTATAAATATGAGCGTGAAGATACTTCTTTGAAAATGATAAAAAGCCAAGAGTTAATCGCTAACATTCGCTTAGGATTCTTTAGAATTTAATAAAGAATCAGTTCTCCGCCGCGTTTTGTCTTTTGATTGACAATTCAAGCTCCACTTTCTCTTTTATTTTGTCGTTATATTTGACAAATAACAAAGGTATGAGATAAAGTACGCTTCCGACAGCGGGTCCTAGTATAAAAACAAACCATATCCACTTGTTGAAAGTGGGGGATTGGGGCAGACCTGCTTCATATTTTGTGGCGTCAAACCTTATGAGGGTAAGGGTAAGTCCGCCCATTATCATTGATAAGCCGCTTTTTGCCTTTTCGATTAAATTCTGGGCGGCGAAAGTCACTGCTTCAGCTCTTTTGCCTGTTTTTAATTCAATATAATCAAGGGAGTCGCACCATAACGCCGTGGACGCTATGCTTTTCAAATTATTGGGAATACCGCCTAAAGCGAGCACCAAGACCAAAAAGAGAAACGAGATGCCTTGATAGCCTATCAAATAAGCCGCCACTCTTGTTGCCACATCCATAATAGCCGCCACAATGAGCAAGTTTCTCATGCCTTTGAAAAGTTTGGCAAAATGCCTTGCCGCAAACATACATAAAACGCCGGGCAGACCCGTTGCTATACCAAATAATATCATAGACTGATAGCCGTCCAGTTCATACCCGAACAAAGTCATGGAAACCTTGTATTTGAAAAAATAAATATGCGGCACATAAAAAGTCACCGCCGACAATATATTGGCAATCAAGATTAAAATAACCGTGCGGTTTTTGAATAATAAACCCAATGACTTCCAGACGGGCTCTTTGGGCTTTTGGCTTTTTATTCTCTCTTTCGCCTTATATGTCAATAAGGAAAGGCACATGCCTCCAAATCCAAACAAAGCTCCGAAGACCAAGAAAAGCTCCTTTTCCGATATGTTCAATAAGTGCTTATATGAAAGAATCAAGGGTATGCTTCCCGCAAGGGCACTCCCCAAAGTTCCCATAATGCGTGCCCATTGTATGACTTTGGTGCGTTCTTCAGAACTCGGCGAAATCAAAGAGGTCATGCCCCATTGAGCGATATCCTGAAAGGTATATAGAATATCCCAAATGATATAAAAAATGAATATGTATATAACCTTGCCTATTTGGGACTTAAAGGGGCTATAAAAAAGCAAAAATGTGACTATCCCAATCATTATTGGGGTTTTTAGCAAATATGGCCTAAGCTTTTCACCGTTTTTAAATCTTTTGCGGTCTATTACCACACCCATTAAGGGGTCGTTTACGGCATCCCATATCCTTGAGACACCCACAATTATTCCAACCAAATAGGGAGCGATAAATATGACATCGGTACAAAAATAAAATATCCATTGGGATACCAAACCATAAGTCACATTCTGTCCAAACACGCCAATAGCGTACTGAATTTTTTCCTTTTCGGGAACATATTGGTTTGGTTTAGTCATATATTTTTTCATATAAACCCATTATATCATTAAGGACATATCGTTACAAGATGTAAAAACAAAACATAACGAAGGTTTTTTTCATTAAGGAAGATAATGATTATTCAGTATTCTTATTATAGAATTCCAAAATTTGGGGTATGATTTTTTCTTGTTCGGGGTCCCCTACCAGCTCATGGCGGACATTTTCATATATCTTAATGGATAAGTCTTTCAAGCCTAGTGCCTTATAAAGCTCATAAAGCTTATAGACTTTTTTGCCCATGCCACCCACAGGGTCTAACGCCCCGCTAATTATAAATATAGGCAAGTCCTTAGGAATTTTTTGTAAGTTTTGCTTTTTATAACAATCAGAAAGCCCTCTCATCATGGAATAATAAAAACCTATGGACACTACATAATTACACATTGGGTCTTGATTAAATTTTCTTACCTTCTCTAAGTCGCGGCATATCCAAGCGTTTTCTATATTGTCCTCTCTAAAAGGTTTGTTATTTGATTTATAGGTCATTTTATAAAGCAATTTATCTTTTTTGTTTAGGTCAAAAAACCAGCTCTGAAGTGCCGTTAATATCTTTCCTAACGGCAATTTTATCCCGCCCATATGAGCTGAGCCACTGAGAATCACGCCGTCGATAAGGTCGCCGCCAAGCTGAATATATCTTTGTGCAAGGAAGGAGCCATAACTATGGGCAAAAAGCTGAACGGGAAGATTGTACTTTTCTTTGAGCATTTTGGTAAATTCCAATTGGTCTAAGACACAGTTCATAAAATTGTCTTTTCCCACCTGTCCCAGCTTGTCCTTGCCCGCTGTTTTGCCGTGTCCTCTGTGGTCGTCGGCAAAGGCAATATATCCGTTTTGGTTAAGAATTTTTGCGAAATCGTCGTATCTTCCTGCATGAGAGTTCATTCCATGAATTATTTGTATAACTCCCTTGGGCTCTTTGACCTCGTCCCACAATATATAATATAACTTGGTATTGTCAATAGCGGTAAGTGAAAATTCCCTCATAACTTGCCTCTTTTTAATGAATTATTGATACAATTATAACCTTTCAAGAAAACTTTTTCAATAACGAATATCATCATAAAATCTATATAAATCCGACTATCAATATGTCAGATAATCATTATAGTACTCTATCAAGATATTAAAGGCAATAACTACCGCTTTGGAAGTTCGGGTGGCGCCGGTCACATATATTATATCAATGTCTTGGCTTGGCTTGCTGCCGCCTCTTAATTGTTCTTTTCCCTTAAGATTTATGCCAATGAATTGATTTAAGTAATTTTCCTCGAAAGCCCTGGTGCCATAGCCTTTAGTTTCCTTAATCTTATAGCCTTTCATGGCTTTTATCTCATCGTCCATTATTAAAAAAGCTATCTCCACATCGCCGGCATAGCCTTTATGGCTGACTATATGAAAGACATATTTATTGTCATTCTTATATATGTTTCTTATTTCGCCGTTTGGATACTGTGTTTTTATGACATCTATCTTTTGATATCCCTCGGGACTGTCCACCAATGATATAATGTTGTCACGATCTTGACACCCATAAAGACACGCTAAACCTAAAATGATTATTAAAAATATCCAAATCTTTTTCATTCTATAATTATCTCCACAAGCAGCTTTACTCTGTTTTGGCTGACCTTGTCTTTGGCTCTTATCACCACAAAAGGTCCGCCGTCTTCTTCGGGCTTATTATATGCGAAAGATAGAATTCCCGTATTGAAAGGCTTTCCATTGACCAAATAAGCGATATATACATTGCTTTCTTCTAAAACATCCTGAATTCCATAAATTTTTTGCAACCCGTCCCCAGCCGCAAATTTGATATGATTTATTCTATTGATATCAACATCCAAGCCAACAACCAAGTCTTTTAGGTATATTCCCGTATAGGTTTTTTTTACGGGTTTCATATTGTTAGGCTTATAGACCGCCTCAAACTCTTGCGCAGGAGAGACTTCCAAAAGCTCCTCAAGAGTATATTCCCCCAGCTTTTCGCCAAAAGCCGTTATCTTAATTTTCTCTTGCAGATATAAGTTTCTATTCTCTCTATTGGATAATAGAAATAGTGTAAGCGATATCGAGAATATTACGACCAATACAGCAATTATTATTATAGATATCTTAGCGTTTTTTGATAATTTCATAACTATTCAAATATATAATAAGGAACTATCATATCTTCCTTTTCAAAATACCCGTGCTTGCCTTTTGGTTTGTTGTCACTGTCTGAATAAGTTATCGAACCATGGTCCGATAAAATGATTACCGTTCCGTTAAAAGCTTCCTTGAGCTCAATTATATAGTTCTCAATTTCAAGTATTTTAGCTTTTGCTTGCGTGCTTATCGGCGAATACTCATGATTGATATCGTCTATGCCGTGAAAGTGAATAAAAATAAGGTCAAGCTCGTCCTCTAAAGCCGTCCTTGCCGAATTGAAAACATTGGCGTCTGTAAAACCGTCTATGTCAGGTGCATTCAATATCGGCTGAATGCTTGTGGTTATTAGGGTGCTGTTGCCCTCGATATATTTCACCTTTTTCCCTTGCGACAAGGCATACTCAAATATATCCCCAACCTTTGGCGGTTTGACCTCTCTTTTCACAATACCGTTCTCATAGGGGGACACCCCTGTGAGCATTGAAGCCAAGGCGACATTGGATATCGCGGGATGAACGCTTGCCACGAGGATATATCCGGTATTTAATAGCTGTAAATCCTCATGATAATATTCAGCTTGCTGATATGAAAAGCCGTCCACTAAAATAAACATGACCTTATCTTGTTTCAAGGCGTCTTTCATATCATAATAAGCGTCAAAGAGTACGGTATCCAATCCCGCCACGATACCAAAGACACCCTTATATAACTTGTTATCTTTCTTATAGCATAACAAACCCTCTTCCCAAACAAGAAAACCGTCATTTTTGTCTTTAATAATATCTTTGTTGTCAAGATAAATGATGTTTTGTTCTTTTTGAGTCAAATCCATGACCTTGACATCGTCTCTTGGAGTATGTTTATATGCCACATTGCCCTTTGAGTAGTTCTCAGCGGTTTGCTCATAAAGCATAAGCTTGACGGTGCCATAGGATATATTTAAGGTGTCGTCATCTATAATCTTCAAGCCCGAATCTATTTCTTTTTTGCTAATTACGGTTATATCCTTAATGTCCTTTACGCCTACCAAACGGGGGTGTTCGGGAGCCTTAATATTAAGTTTGCCTTCGTCTATGACAATATAAACCAAATGGATGGAGTCATATTCTATACGGGCGCTTATCTTGTCTTTTGAGGTTATCATAAGCCAGTTTTGGTCTGACAAAGTTTTGATACTATCAAAAATATTTGAAAGCCTATATCCTTCAAGCTGGGTCTTGTCATAGTCCTCAAAAGTTACGCTCTCGAAGTTAGCGATATCGACTACCGCATACTCCTCAATATCGCCGTTAATAATAAAAGTAATGCTTAAAGGTTCTGTCTTTTCTTGACATGCGGAAAAAGACAGAACCCCTATCAATACAATTAATATTAACGACAATATAAAAGACCTTTTCATCTTGATATTAATCTCTGTTTATTATTAGTTTAGCTACTTGGCTGATATTGCCTTTCTTGGGCGCTCCCTCTGTGGTGTTGTAAAGCCTGACAGGACCATTGTCTTCGACCAAGAATTCAAATTCGCCGTCCTCTGTTTCGCTATAAAATATCGCCAAATAAGCGTTCTCAAAATCCGCTTCGGGCATTGGGTCTAGGTTTTCGCCAAAACCGTCCGAAGCAACTGCCTTTAGACTTGTTATACCCTCAACATCAAGTTCGCTTATCGCATTCAAGACATCGGGAATCTTAAAGCCCTGATAATAGAATATTTCGTCTTTGGACTCTACGGCGAATTTATGTAGTTCAAGCTCCTTGACATCGTCTTGAGTAAGCTCAAATGTGCTTTCGCCGTCCACAACCTCGATGCTAAATTCGGGAAGCTCTTTGCCGTTTTCATTCTGGTCGGTGTCACATGCCGTAAACAGAATCAAAGCCATTGCTATAGCCAAAATTAAGGCAATAATTTTTACTTTTTTCATAAGAAATCCTCCTATAATACAGATATTTTATATATTGATATATTTTCTTGTTCAATTCTTAATACATATCCACTTTGCGTCTTTTCAATATAAGCGGAATCGACCTGTTCAAGGGTCAGGTCTATATGATTATTGTTCTTATCAAAAACCCTATAACCGTCTTCTTTATGGATATTCATTAAGGTTAATAAATCTAATAAGTTTATTTTGTCATTCTTTTGTGTATCAAATCTTTCAAAAGCGATATCCAAACTCATAAGAGCAGTATCCTTGACGGATATTGCCAGGGTGTTCTTGACGCTCATTCCCTTGCTGATATTCTCGCCGTTAAATACGGGGCCTAAATCTAAATCAACCTTGTCGCTATCCTCGCTGTAAGAATATGCCAAAAAAGCGTTTCTATAATACTCATAGCTTTTCCAGTTGGTGTATTCGCGATAAAATGAATTTGTTCCGTCTGAAATAAAATCCCAAGCAATGATATACATCTTGTCGTCTTGGTCAGCGTTAAGAAGCCCTGCCTCAAACAATTTATCAAGGCTTATGCCATAATAAGTATAATCAAATATTTCGCTTTCCGTCGTGACTTGCTTTTCAAAAGAGCCATAATATTCTTCGCCCAAAAGCTCCATAAAAGTAATAGTACTTGGAGCGGGAGGCTTTAATTCAGCATCGGTAAACTCAATTTGTTTGAGCATTTTCACCCATGTATTTGCGGCTTGGTTGGGAAATACTGCCCTTAAAGCACCGCTTGGCTCATTTTTGTTCAAGATATGACCGTCATATTCATAAGCTACTATCATCTTGGTTCCGCCATGTTCCTCGTTGAAGACATTTGAGGTTATTACATTTTCATAGTCCCCGGTGGCATCTCTTAGTCTCATAGCCGAATATGATGCGGACACCGCACCGTCAGCGTATACCTCTAAAATATCGTCAAGATATACCCCTTTCAAGGTGTGGGGTATGGGGTTATTGTCTTTGTCGGTCTTGTCCGAAGCGTAACATGGTTTATTTTCATCATAAATAACGCTTTTAGTCTCGGCGATTTCCATTATCTGCGCCTTTGTAACGACTATTTTATCGGGCTTGATTCCAAAAATTTCTAAAGTATAGTTAGGACTTATGTCTACCTCGCCGTTGTCATCTTTATCGCATGCGGCAAAAGTCAATGACGCCAATAAAATAACTAAAATTACAGCCAATGGAATAAGAATTTTTTTCATAAGTGCCTCCATAAAAAAAGCTTTTTTGCCCATTGCAAAAAAGCCGTAATCCTTTTCGCAATGGAAGGCCGCAAGATTTCTCTCAAGACCCTATCGGCATAGTCGCCATAGCCAAGCCTTAGGCGGTTATGCTCGGATTAAATAAATGATAGCACTTTAGGCATCTTATGTCAATAATCATATCTGAGTTTTAGCTCACGACATTTTTCGTAAAAAATCTTTTGTATATACCTATGTACACAATAATATACATATTTTATAATAGAAAAAATGGAATAAAGCTTTGATAGAAGCTATCCAAAAAAATCAAGAGCTGTATGTGCGTTATTATGCTTTTTTCTTAGGCGGTCTTGGTATCCACAGATTTTATGTCGGCAAGGTGGGAACAGGACTTCTATACCTATTCACGGGAGGTCTATTCTTAATCGGTACGATAATAGATTTTTCCACAATCTTATTTGGAAAAATTAAGGATAAGGAAGAAAAAACTGTAACACCTAAGACCTATCCAATATTATGTTTTGATGTCAATAGTTCCGCTTAAAGAAATAGCGGAGCTATTTGCATAATTAAAATATTTTCATTCAATTTTCATATCTTCTATAATTTTTGTAATTTTTTATAATGCCGTTGAAGTTTTGACAAAGAAAACAGATAAAAAACTAAACCTTTTCACAGGATTTCAAATGAAAACCAACTATTGACATTGGGCGATAATGGTATTAATATATTATAGAGACCTTATACTTAAAAAGACCTTAAATCCTATCAGGAGTTTTAATATGAAAAAACTTATCGTCGTTTTGATTGTTTTTGTGCTACTTTCAATCGCAATCTTTTCTTTTGCGGCAGTGGGCTATCATCAAAGACCAACGACTATTCTATTTCTAGGCGATTCTATCGCTGAGGGAATAGCAGGCATGAGCCCTATTTCAGAACGGGAAAGATATGCGTATTATGCAGTAGTGGGTACACGAAACAACTACAAATTCATTAACCAAGCCGTCAGCGGCAGCCGTTCAAGAGACTTGTTGAAACGGATAAAGCGTGAAGACACAGATGTGAAAATATCCCGAACGCGTATCCAACAAGCGGATATCATACATGTATCCATACTCGGAAACGACCTTTTATTGAATGACCTTGGAGAAATTATCATTAAAGCCGCCCAAGAGGATTTTACTATTATTGACAATATAGTTGCGAATTCCTCGCAGATTTTTGCGGAGATTGTATGGTGCTTAAAAGCCTTGAACCCAAATGCTACCTTATTCTTTCAAAATGTTTACAACCCGATATTTGAAGATTCATGGCTTATTACACAATCTGCCCGCAACCAGCTTGATGCTTTAGGGATTGAACCCTCACAGTACAGAGAGCTTGCGGGAATTCTACTTATTAAGCTTAACGGCATTATGAGCGATTACTTAAAGGAAAATCCAGACGCATTCTATCTTATGGACGCTTTTTCGGAATTTGATAGGCTTTATCAAGAAGACCCCGAATGGGGCAGAGACCTTATTTCCGTAGATTGTGTGCATCCCTCTTTTGCGGGACATGCCGTGCTTGCCGATATGACCCAAGCAAAGTTGGAAGAGATAGGGCTGGCGAAACCGCAAAAAGCCTTGAAGAACTATAAGGAAATGAAAAAAGAACAATTAAATAGACTGTATAAAGACGAACTTGATGTCAATACGGCAAGCGTTCTTATCGACAAGGCAAAGAGTTGTCCTGAGGTCACCAAAACATATTTTCAAGCCATAAAAGGCAAGCTGCCTTCTTATTGATATGAGGAGAAAAGAGACTATGAAAAAAGTATTGAGAATATCCATTATATTAATAATAATATCAATAATAATATCCTCTATGTTTTTATTTACCGCTTGCACCAAAGACGAAACAAGGGTATTTGACAAAGACAAAGTGTTTTTGATAAGCATAAAAGAAAGCAAAATCAGAGGTTTCCCCTTTAATTTAGTTGTAGATAAAAGCAGCAATATCACCCTAAGAAAAGACGGCATTGCCACCCTTCATATCAAGCTTATCGACGGCTTGGGGGCTTTGTTAGGATTCATCCTTCCTGAGGGGGCGCTTGACGATGTTTACCTGGACCCTGTTTTTGTAAGAATGGCAGAAGAATATTTCCCCGGCTTTTCTGTATATGACCTTGAAGCGACTATGGGCTTATTGGAAAGGTCTCTTGGCTTGAAGCTCTTAGGGCTTGATTATGAAGACCCCTATATTCAAGACTTGTTTATCAATCTTGCTGAGAATGGAAGGCTGCCCTCTGTCTTAAAAATACCCGACGGACTGGGACTTGAATACAATGCGAATTATTACATAAAAGATATGTATTCCAATTCAGCACAGAAATTTACGGGAATTTTTATGGGAAAACACCATAAAGACAGCGAGCCCTTTGTAGTCATGGATTATAGAAAGACCCCTGACGGAAAAGGCAGAATTACTTGGATAAATGAAATAATAGATTTAGAAATCTACGCTGTTGAGGCTTAAAGACCTAAAAAAAGTTAAGTTATGTATTGCATAAAGAAGCGGCACATCTCGTCATTGGTGACTACCGCTTCTTTTTTTAATGGATAGCATACATTAAAGACATGCGTAAGCTTCTTGTCTTTTGGCTCGTCCCAATATCTAAATTTATGCTCAAAATTATTTGCTTTAAGGAACTCTACAAAATGAAGCGTTTGGTCTTTTAGGAAGTCTTGACTTGAGGTCATAAGGTACAACGGCGGCAGTTTCTTATTTATTGATTTTATGGCGGACATCGTTTTAGCGTATTCTGACTTTTTTACTTTTTGCCCCAAAACTACTTTGCCGTACCAAGCCGCTACAAGCTTTTTTATACCTTTGAAAGCGTCCAGCTCGAACGCCCCGCAAATCACGCCGCCTGCCTTAATCTTAAGTTTTGTGTCCACATTTAATTGCTTTCTCAATTCAGCGTTGTCCAATAACGCCAAGGATACGGCTGACAGATGAGCGCCCGCTGAATCGCCTGTTATGAAAACATTCTCGATATCCAAAAAATAATCCTTGCCGTTTGCAAAAATCCAATTAAAGACATCGTATATATCCTTAATCTGTTGAGGAAATCTCTTTTCTTGAGCAAGGTGATAGTTTATATTGACTATTGAAAAACCTCGCAACGCCAAATTCATGGCGTATATCTGATTGAGCTCCTTGTCTCCATACATCCAACCGCCGCCATGAACGACTATTATTACGGGCAAGGGCTTGGATGTTCCTTGGGGATAATACACATCTAAGAGGTTTGCCTTTCCGCCGTCGGCGTACGGGATATCTTTTATCACTTCAATTCCCTTGGGCATAGACTGTGCCGAAAGTCTCTTGTCGTCCATTTTTTTGGTCAATTTCCAGTTAGCAAGTAAAATCTTCTCAAATAGCATATTCTTTTCCTCTGTTATAGTATGTGACGGTACCGTCTTCCCCGAACATTATTAAGGTTTTAATCATCAGCGATTTTATTTCGCCGTGTTTTCCTTCTAAAATATCTTTTTGCTCGGATGACAGCTTCATTTTATATTCCATAAAAACCCTCCTTTCCCCTTAAAAAACATATAAAAAAACAAGTTATCAAGAAAATTATACTACATAGAAAGTATTCTTTCAATAAGTAAAAAAGGAGTAAAAAAATTTTTTTAATATCTTACGATTTCAAAATACACCCTATAAGTAGACAGTCCCAAAATTCCTGAAGCGAACTGTATATAAAAACCGTCTTCGCCGTCTGTTCCAAACGATATATTATTGATATGCAAGAATCCGCTTGTAGGCGTGACCGAATAATGCTGATAAGCTCTTGAAAAAGAGCTGTAAACATCTCTTATTGGAACACCCTCAGGCAGTCTATATTGATATACGATACTGTTCAAAGCGTTATATCTTCCCATATCCACATCGGTTTCTCTAAAGACGGTTTGGGCGTCATCCCTATATACCGCCACACCCCTGTTCGTAAGCCTCATAAAGGACCTTAAGCTGAAAAAACCGCGTGAGCCATAAAGATATCCGAACCAGCCCGATATGATGTTGTCATATACATACGCTTTTTCCAAATATGGAAGATATTCCAAGGTATAAAATCTTCTTATGGTGTTCTTAGATACATCAATTTCCCTTAAATTCGTAAGAGGTCTTAAGGATGATATATCGGTTATATTGTTTGAGCTTATGTCCAAATAGCTCAATTGGGTCAATTGCCCTATATATGCAAGGTCGGAATTATTAAGACCCACGCCAGAAAGTCTAAGTTCCGTCACCCCCGTTAATAGCTCTATGCCCTTAAAGGTAGAAATGCTTTCGCCTTGTTCTAATGAAATAGTAAATGGATGAATGGGCGGACGCCTTGATATTCTGTTTGCGAGGATTCTTTGTTCGCCCGGACTAAAAACTTGAAGAAGTTTTTGATAAAGCGTAGGGTCGGGTATATCGTTATTGTTTATAATACCGGGTATAAGAAAAGGACTGAAGTATATCTCATGGCTGTACCAGTCTGTTATCAAATGGAATTTGTAATAGTACTTTAGTCTCATTCGCATATCTTCCCGCCCCAATTCATTCCAATCAATAATTATCTGCCAGCGTGCGTTTGAATCATTAAGTAGGTTGTTTAGCTCCACGGTATCAAGTCCGCTAATCAAAGCGTCGTATTCAGTGACCGTATAGCTCATTGAAGAAGTGGTGAATAAAAGCCTTATGGCATTCCCAATGTATAAAGAGTCGTCCTGATACAGTTCAAATTTAATTATAGGCATTCTGCCATAATAACAGAAAGGCATATCAAAACTGGTATAGGTGCGGTTATAATTTGTTCTTTCAGAAAGCAAACCGTCAAAATAGGCGTAATACGGGTAAAATCTCTCATAGATATCTCCTCCCTCATGGTACACAATAGGGATATTGAGAGTGACCTCGGCGCTTTCAAATTTTATATTCACCTGCAAAAAGATAAGCTGTATCTCAGTGGGTTGAAAACCGTTGGCGACTTTCAAGACGCCTTGTTCAATGACATAAGTTCCGTCATTGTTAATTAATGCATAAGATATTTGTATAACACCAAAGTTTAGGTATTCTTCTCCGCTTGAAAGAGCGTATTCTGTGTATCCGCTATCAAAGGAATCTTCTTTGAAGATATCAATTTGATTGTTGAAAAGCTCCTCAATAATCATATTTGCTATTTGATAGATATCATTATAGCTTTGGTTAATTATAGTGTATATTTTGGATGCCGATTCACTGCCATAAACACAATTGACCTCCAGATAAGTTATGTCCATAGCCACTATTCTCGCCTTTAAGACAGCATAGTCTTCAAATGTTTCTATATCACCCACAATTTCGTCTGCGGACTCATACGGCTGGGCAAGGGAACGGTATTGGTACTGGGCGACATCGCCGCCGCTGGCTATATACCTTTCCTCTAAAGGTAAAACAACATCGGTGTATATGGTGTGTTCGTCCTCGCCCGAAGAATACCTTGAGAAAAAGCTGTCAAACAATTCAAGCCCTTTCTCTGCCCACCATTCGTAATTGTTTTTGGACACGATATTTATCTCAAACACACGGCTTGCTGTCTGACCGTTTAGGGCAACATTCAAAGTCAAGGACGCTTGGCGCGGAGTTAAGTCAAGGATATTTACTTTCCCGCCGTTTGACAGTATTTCAGGTCTGTCGGAAATGTATTCAAACTCTATCGGATAAGAATAAAAATTAGTCACTAAGTCAATATCGCTGTGAAAATTATTTCCGCTGTCGCCGTAAGATATGACCTTTTCCGCTCTATTTAATGCCGCGTTCAACACGCCTTGAGTATCATACGATAAAACTCTTATTAGAGATTGATTGTCTACAAGGTCACATTCTATAACCGCGTTTGGCGTTATGATATCCAAATTCGCCTCTATCGAACGGCTGTTTATGACTTCGCCGCCGATTATTAATAGGTTGGCATGATATGTATTCTCAATCACAAGGTTATTTCCGTTCAAATCAAGAGTATAACCGTTAAAGTCCAAATTGCAGTCCGAATTTATGTAAAGCGTGGAATTGAGTTTGATATCCGATTCAAACTTGATATATCTTCTCTTTTGATAATCGCTTATTGGAAGGATATCATTAAAGATATCGTTCTGTGCCGCAATTCTCAACGCCGCCTCGCTCGACACCAAGATTGTGTCCTGAGAAGAGTCTATCGTCATTTGGTCAGAGATATAGAAATCTTCAGAAGAAAAATTCCCCAAAGATTTCTCCGAAAAGACAATCAAGAGCATAAGTGATAAAAATATAAGCGTTATTGTCTTAAAAGCTCTTCTCGCAATCATGACTGACCTCTAATGTTTACATAAAAATATCTGGTTACTGTCTGACTATTTACAGTAATATGTGCGCTTACAACAGCCATGACATCTTGCACGGGGGCTTGGCTTCTGATTAATCTTGTGGTCGTATAGTCATGACTGGTCTCTGTCTGGATTGAGAGCGTTTGAGAACTATCCTCTTCAATATCCCAAGATATAGGCAAGGTCTGGGAGCTTGAATTTATTATGACCTTTGTGGTCAGGTGAGTATATTGTACCCTTATTTCGGGAATTTCAGATAAATTATAGACATATTCCAGCCCCGTTACATAATCGGGATGGCTATTTTGAGGAATAAATAAAATCTCAATTTCAGGTTCAATATCGGTATAATAAAATTCAGGGGCAGTACCCCAAGAATTGAGGTATCTAAAATAGGCAAGCTCCAAAAGCGGCTCACCATATACCGTATGGTATCCCGTCTGTGATAGATTCAGATATTGAAGCTTATTAAAGGAGAGTATGTCATTAAAGATATACATCAAGCCATTCCCCTTTAGGTTCAATTCCTCTATCTCTGTCAAAAACCCTATAAACTCCATATTCGCAAGGTTGCAGAAACTCATATCCAGCACTTTGAGCTGTGAAAGCCTTGAAATTGTTTTTGCTAAAGTATTGGCATGGGCGGGGGTGGAGCAAGAAAATTCAGACGCCGAACCAGATACATCTAAAGATGTTATACCGCTAAAGTATGCAAGACCTTCCACGCTTTCATCTAAGTTCAGACCGCTTAAGTCCAAATGCATTAAAGGCGATTTTTTAATAAAGTCAATCAATATATAGTCCTTGTCCGTTCCAAGTTGAGACTTTACCCTTTCAAACACCTCCAAGGACTCGAAACCCTTTTCGTTGTTATGTATTGCCGACGGCAGCAAAAACTCCATTTGTCTTGTCATAGACAACACTTCCACAGTCACTATGACATATTGTTCAAACACATCAAAATTTTCAGGCAATATATGAAAAGTAACCTCGTCTTGTTCGGGATTGGCTTGACCACTTAGGTATACGGGCTCTTTGCCCGCCTCATAGAAAGAAGTGTCAATTTCATAGCTTATGCCAAGCGATAAATGTTCCTTGGGCATATCAAAGTCGCCTAAACCATTTTGATAGATATTATTCAGAACATCACCTCTTTGCTCAAATTGTGTCCTGACATAATTAAAGACATCATTTATAAAGACCGCGTCCCCAAGCTCTATACGGACGCCGATAGTTCCGCTTATCATTTGTCCGTCCTCAAATTCCGCATGGACATTTACTTGAGCGTATTTCGTATAAGTGATTTTGGATAGGCTCAACTGATTTTGATACAATGTTAAAAAATCATATTGAAGGTCAAGGTCGTATGATAAATTGACGATTTTCAAATCTCTGCCGTCGATATAATTAGTGTAAAAATATGGGCTTTGGCTATCCGTCACGGGCAAGTAACGCATTTCTCCCACTGAAGTGAACAGTATATCACCGTATCGGGTAAGAAAATACCTAAATCTTGCCTCGTTTGACTGTCCTTGAACATTTAGGTAAAAGGAATAGGGATAGATATCGCCTTCGACATGAATAAAAGCGATTAATGTTATTGCCATATCCTCCAAAGACGGGGTGTATCTTCCCTTTTCGGATATGATATTTGGATGCGAAGAGTACCATTCTATCCTGCTGTTATAGGCTTTTAATCTTGTGGGTAAAAATAAATCGCTTGCAATAACCTCGTCATCTTCTAAATCATAGAGATAGGCAAGCTGTTTTTGCGCAATAAGCTCGGCTGTTGCAGCGGTGCCTATGGCGTATATCTTATATTCTATTTGATATGTATCGTTTGCTGTTGTAAGCGACAAAATTGACATTTTGGAAACCATAGTCTCCCAAACGGTCAATATCCCCATGTCATAATCAGAATATTCGTCCTCGATTTGCGTAAATAAATCCAAGTAAATGATATCATTTTCAAAGATGTCATAACTGCCGTTAAAAAGACCTTTGCCGATTCGTTTGGATATCCTTTGAATCAGCTCTTTTTCTGTATTAAGAGAGTCAAAAGAGATAAGTTCAACTGAATTTATATAATCTTCGCAGCCTTGTTCCATAAAGAATAACGCCCCGCCGCCGTTCACCACGATATTTTCCTCTCCCGTATTGACGGTGTTAGGAATACTTCTTGTATTCTTAAGAATTGTCTTATTTGCCACCACTAAATTAGCTGAAAGGATAAGGTTGTTTCCATATAAATCAATGAGAATATCTTTATCTATTTGCAATATAGATGTAAGTTCAATATCCCTCGCCAATTTTATTTCAGCTCCAGGATTTAAGGTCCTAACCGCTTGAATAAGCTCGTATTCATTGGAAACAAAGACAGTATCCCTATTGTTCAGGGTTTTTGCATGGGCATTGATTTTTATTTTTAACGATTTGTTGTCATGATAACTTGCGCCCATATGCAATTCAATTTTTAAGGTATGATTTCGGATTTCATTTAAGTAAAGATAGTCTTGCGTTTGAAAGACATATTCTCCGTCTTGACAAAGAAAAGAGAGCATCCCTACAAGCACATCGTCCAAATATATCATCAGCATATCTTCAAGTCCGCTTGATTGTAAAATTTCTATGCCGAAATAATATTTCAAGGCATTCTGACCTTTATTCTTCACGGTCAAAGAAGCCTCTTGGGTGTCTCCCGCCTTTTCAAAAATAAATTCTTGTTCTGAAAAAAGGGTGTCAAGCTCTATATCAGCGTCGCCGAAAACAAAAGCCGCCGAGGTCTCTATCGTTTTTGAAAATAGGGAATAAACCGCTCCCGCAGACATTATCAAAGCGATTGCAAAAACCGTTATTAGGATAATTATTTTGTTTTTTTTCATCCCATTTTTCCTTAACAATAAAAAAGCCATTATCCTTCTTAACATTGAGGGAAAATGGCAACTGGCTGTCTCGGTGAGACCCTATAGTTTTGTGCCGCTATCTCGCGATAACTTTACCTTTTATTCTTTTTATATAAAAAATATACCATAACGATAGGAATTTATCAAGTTTTTATACCTAAAAAAATATTATTATATTAATTATAATATTTACCTTAGGACGAAAAATTTACATTTTTGTCGAATTGTTTTTTTATCTTTTTCCTGTTTCTTTAATATAAAAGTCTTTCCAAGATATTATCTGACAAAATATAAAAAACCATGAAGCAAAAAAGACCTCGTTTTGAGGTCTTTTATAGGCTGAAAAAATTAAGAAAAAGGGAAATTATTCGTACATCTCGGCAATAAAAGCCTTTCTCTCCTCATCGTTAAGACCCGCAAGTTCTTCAGTAAGCCTTAGTCTTTCCTGTTTTTCCTCTTCTGTCATAGAAACAAGCTCGTTGGCTTTTTTCTTTTCAATGAAGTATCTTATTCTGGTCAGTATATGGTTATCAACCTTATACTTAAAGGAAGCAAAGAGGGCGAGAGATATGAGTACTACGATAGAACCGCCCAAAAGGATTCTTATAGTCAAAAGCACTTTGTCAGATTGATTTACTGTAACATCGCTTGTGCTTTCCACATAGCCCGCTATTCCAAGAATCAAACCAACCACCCATACACCCATGGCGCCTGCAAGCTTTCTGACTAAAGTCATAATACCGCTATAATTCCCAGTCGGGCGAATACCTAACTTGAGTTCGGCGATATCCACGGTATCGGGGAATATAATCCACGGCATCATTTGAGCTCCTCCGAATCCGAATCCCATAATAAAAGCCGCGATTGGCACTAATACTGGAGGCGTCCATGAAGGGTCCATGACCGCAAGCATAATTCCGCTTAAGATATACATCGGAAGCCCCATTCTGAAGGCGAATTGCTTGCTCTTTCGGTCCATCATAATTCTAACCAACGGGAAAGCTATCACAGCTGCCACCATGACGGGAGCAATAATAAACATTGAAGAAAAGTCCATTCCCAAAAGCTTGGCTCCTCTCCAAACATCAAGAGCGTAATAGACCGCCAAGGCGGCAAGTATGTCCATGCACATAAAAGCCGTCACATACATGGCGATATGCCACCTAAAAGATTTGTTCTTAAAAGGTTCGGCATATGTTTTCCAATTGTATTTTTCTTTTTTCTCATCTTCTAAAGGCTGTATTCTTTCCTTTACAAAAATACTGCATTGGATAAGCCCGCCACCGAACAAGAATCCAAACACGCCCGCTGTTATCAGCCAAAACTGCGTTCCCGTCAAAGCGGGCAGAAAACTTGTATCAGGCGAAACATAAGCTTCCAGTAATAATAAAGGTACCACATAAGCTATGCCTGAAGATACCGCGTTAAAAACAAGTTTTATGGTATTGGCGTTATTTCTTTCTCTAAAATCTGGGGAGATATCACTTGCCATAGAGGTATAAGGCACTTGGGTTATTGTGGAACAGGTATTCCAAAACAATAGCATGACCAACATATAAATAGTCTTGCCTGTCGTGGATATATTGAAGTTGTTAAGAGGCAGAAGCAGTAAAAACAAGGCTATAATCAAACAAAATCCGCCCACAAACATATATGGTCTTCTTCTTCCCCATTTGGTTCTTGTCCTATCAGAGATTATACCCATAAGAGGGTCAGAAACAGCGTCCCACGCTTTGGAGACCATCATAAGAGTAGCCGCCACGCTCATAGCTATGCCAAGAGCGTTTGTCATGTAGTTAAGCATAATACACGATATCAAAGCCACTCCGCCTCCGTCCATAAGAGAGCCCAGTCCATAAGATATCTTTTCTTTAACGGGGATATAGTCTGGTGAATTTTTGTCACATTTTCCAAAATCAGTTTTTTGTAGTTTCTCTTTTGCCATTTTTCACCTTTTATAAAAAATTAAAATCTTTATCATTATACGCCTTAAATAGCGTAAAGTCAATATCAACTCAGAGTTTGTATTTAATGGTCGAAAATTTATAGACCTTGATTTCTTTCGAAATATTTTGTATTATGTAACTAATGATAAGGAAATTAATAAATAAGTTCAAAGCTTTGTCGAAAAGGAAAAAGGCGCTGGCTATAATTATATCGGTACTATGTGTTTTAGTGCTGTTTCTTGTATCAGACATATCTTATCAAAACATCGCCAATGCTATAATAAAAAAGAAATGTGAACACGCTTTATATTGTTATATTCAAGCGCACGTCGACAAGGATGTTGAACTATTGGCTCAAGCCTTTTATGAGCCTGGCTCCAAAGAATATGAAGAATTGATATTCTACAATCCAGATTATTTTGAAATAAGGGAATTGAAAATAGATTATAGCACTTTGGAAATAATACACAAACACGATTCCACTTTTCGGAGATATATAGATAAAGCTGCCTATAAGGAATATCTTTTTTCCTATAAGACCTATGACAGCAATAGATATATAACCAATGTACTACTCATACATTATGAGAATACTTCAGGGTATTGGGCTCTAAAGCATGACCTGCCATTAGAAGAAGACTACAATTATAATTTTCAAGCTCAGCATTTGAACGCTCCCCGTTTAAGGATTGAAGATGAAAGTGCCACAACAATTACAATAGAAAAAAAACATAATATTGACCAAGAGACTTTTTCCGAATGTAATAAACTCGCTATCTTGAATATACCCGCAACCTATTCGCAAATCGACCCCAGTTGGTTTTATTTCACTGAGAATTTGATGAGTGTAAATATCCACCCTGATTCAAAACAACTAAAATCCGTAGACGGCGTGGTCTATAACAAGGATATGACCGAACTTATCTATTTCCCAAGAGGAAAAATACAAATTGAAGGTCAAGAGAATTCTGTTTTTGAGATTCCCGACACCGTTGTTAAGATTTGCGACAACGCTTTCCTTTACAACAATAGTTTAAGAAAAGTTATTATTCCCTCTTCTGTAAAGACGATAGGCGAAAGCGCGTTTGAAGAATCCAAATATATCAAAGAAATAGTCTTCTCGGAAGGGCTGTCAACGATAAAATCCAACGCCTTTTCTAAATGTCAAGCATTAGAATCTGTAAGTCTTCCCAGCACGCTCAAATACATTGGAAACAATGTCTTTAAGGATTGCACCAGTTTACAAAGCTTTTCAATACCTACCCATACCCAGCTTAACTATCTTGGCTATGCCGCTTTTGACAGCTGCATAGAGCTCACCACAATCACACTTCCAAATAGTTTAAAAAAAATAGAAAACTGGACCTTTCAAAATTGCTTCTCTCTTAAAAACTTTACTCTTTCAAAGAATTTGGAATATATAGGTCTTTTTGCCTTTAGAAATTGCGTGAGCTTAAAAGAACTTGACTTGTCAGACATCAAGTATGTGGATAGAGGAGCTTTTTATAGCTGTAATGAATTGAAATTAAATTATTCTTCTGACGAAAAATGGAATCCGCTTTGGAATTGGGGTTATATATCGCCCATATAGTCTGTATTCTTGTTCTCTTATAATATTATTTTGTAATTTTTTGTATCCTATCATTAAAATAAACGCAAGCTTGTTAAAACCCCAAATATCGTTTTTCTTTCTTAAATGCTTTCATCTTTCAATTAAAAAACAAAAAAGTATTAATTATTGATAATAACTCGGATATAACCAAAAATACTTGACATAAAAGCAGTATTACTTTATGATTTTCATAATTGATAAATAAGTAAAAATAGGGAGAGATTCTTAATGCAAAGCTTGTTATACAGTTTATTGGCAGGATTATCAACAGTACTTGGTGCTTTAATATTATTGTTTGTAGGGGTTCCGGGAAAAAGATTTATGTCTATTCTATTAGGCTTTGCGGGCGGCGTGATGACTGCGATATCTTTATTTGAACTAATGCCCGAATCTCTTCATCACGGCAATATGGCAACAAGCCTGATAGGTTTTGCCTTAGGGTGTGCTTTGATGTACGGAATAGATTCCTTTCTTCCCCATGCCCATATGTCCAGAAGCGATGAGCTCCAAATAGAGAACCCCACCTCAAAAAACGGATGCCAAATGACTTACAAGAGAACGGGATACCTTATTCTTATAGGAATTGCTTTGCACAATATTCCCGAAGGACTGGCAATAGGCGCAGGTCTTGAGGCAAGTCCCGAACTTGGCTTGATGATAGCCGTCGCCATTGGTCTGCACAATATCCCCGAAGGGCTGGCGATAGCGTGTCCTTTAAGAGCAAGTGGCATGCCCCTATGGAAAATAATTTTGTATTCGCTTGCTGCTGGACTCACAATGGTAGTCGGTACGGCTATCGGTCTTTTAATAATGAATATTTCGCCTATTTTCATAGGAGCGTCTCTTGCCTTTGCTGCAGGGGCTATGGTCTATATCGTTGTAGACGAACTTATTCCGCAATCATACCAATTACATCATCACTTAAGTATTTTGGGCATAATTATAGGAATTATGGTCGGATTTGTTTTATTCTAAAAAATCTTTGATGCCTTTTATCTTGTATATAAAAAACCCGCTGATACCAGCGGGCTTTTTATTCAAGTCTTATAAATATCTTCCACCGCGCTTTAATCTCTTCTTCTTTTTCCTAAATGCTGTGGAGATGATCACAAATACTATTAGACCAATCGCGCCTGTCGAAGTATAGAATATGATTTGAGCCGTTTTCTCGTATGAAGGTGCTTCTTGTGCAGTTATGAAAGCATAGTCTCCAAGCTCATAGCCATAGAATACGATATAGTCGCCCTCTATCACATATTCCACATTGTTTATACCCGTACTTGTGATATGCACAAGTCTTAGGGACTCTAAATTATCTATTTGCGACGGTATAAGCAATTTTATCTCAACAGTGCTTGACGGGACTATTTCCTCTGAGTCTGCCTGAAGTCTTATGTTCAAGATAGTCTTAACCTCTTCTCTTAGGTCCACATTCAGTATGCTGTTGGCAAGCGTAAGTATGTTCTCATCGGTTGATTGATGGATTACGGGAACAACATGAGGATCGAATCCTCCCTCGGCGGACACTATTCCTCTGGGAACGGGCTCTGTCGTGGTGATTTGCTTGGTCATTATGATAAGTCTTGCGTTAAGAGTGACATCTAAGTAATGCTCTTTATGGAAAGTCGCCGTTGCATGGTATATTCCCACTTCGGTTCCGCTGTTATTGGCATAAGTCACTGTCACGCCCTCAAGATTCCAGCCCGCCAATATGCTGTGTTCGGTTCCGTCATAAATAACTCTCTTATCCTCAAACCATATTTCTTCTCCGACCTCGAAAGTTCCAGCGATAATAGTCAATATGGACGGTATGAAGGTAAGGCTGTAGTTCTCAAGATCATACAACGGAACTATTTCAATAGGATATGTTCCCACAGGAGAATCGGATGTGGCGGGAGTGACTACCTTCACTGCCTCATTTATTAATTCAATATCCTGACTTAAGGGATTGCCCTCGATTCCAAACGCCATTTCAAGCTCTATGATTTCTCCATGCCTATGCGTTTGTTCAAGCGCATATAAGGTCAAAGGTCTCTTATGGATAGCAAAGGTATTGCTTTCGAAGATAATGTCATAGTTTCTATTGCCAAGAGTGCCTAAAGTGATTTCATATTGTCCTACTGCCTCGCCCTCTTCTCTTTCTAAGCTTCCGCTTAATTCATCTCCTTCAATCAAATCACCATATGTTATTTCATAAGTAAGAGTGGGATCGCTGTTTCCGTATATCTTGCTCCTATAATTGGCGCTCACAACAATAAGTTTTGGCGTTATCTCAAAATATACCTCAGTGAGGATAATGTTATAGTTGGGGTTGTTGTCCAAGTTCAGCGTGCCGTGTATTATTCTATACTCCCCTACATCCTCGCCTTGTTCTCTATTAAGCTGACCAACAAGTACATCGCTTCCGACAAGGTTTCCTTCGGTGATTTCATATGCAAATGTCGGGTCGGCTATTCCGTACACTTTGGACCTTCTCTCAGCGGTGAGCACTATGGGACGCCTTTCGATTATGAACGGTCTATGATGATAGGTTATCAAATAGTTATCGTTATTTTCAGTAGTGAGTGTTCCCTGATAGATTTCATACTCGCCCGCTTGTTCGCCAGGCTCTCTATAAATCGCGCCCACAAGCTCGTCGTCAAAGACCAATCCGCCCTCTATTACTTCATGTGTCAATTCAGGGTCTTCTTCGCCGTATATCTTTTTCAGATATGCGGGAGCGACTACAATTGGTCTTCTTCGTATCTCTAAACAATTTCCTATAAAGGTTATTTGATAATTGGGATTCTCATCCTCATTGATTGTTCCTTGATAGATTTCATAGAATCCTACTTGTTCGCCTTGATCTCTTATAAATTCTCCTTTCAAGGTGTCATAGTACGCCAAGTTGCCTTCCGTTACTTTATAAGTAAATTCAGGATCTTGATTGCCATAATATTTTTCAAGTCCATCGTCAACGGTGATTGTTATGGGTCTTGGCGTGATTTCTAAGGTGTTGCCGATATAGGAGATGTCATAGTTTCCGTTTTCAAGGTTATTGACGGTTCCTTGTAAGATTTCATATTCGCCCACATCGTTTCCAATGATTCTAACCAAAGAGCCTCTTATGCTGTCACCTTCAACCAGTGACCCTTCAACAATCTGATAAGTAAGCTTGGGATCAGCTTCGCCATAAACCTTGCTCTTTTGGTCAGCTTGAATAGTTATGGGTCTTGGTATTATCTCAAAGGAATTATATTGATAGGTTATGCTGTAATTTCTGTTGCCGGGATGCTGAGCTATGTCTCCCACGCTGATTGTATACCTTCCCACATCCTCGCCCACTTGTCTGAATAATGAGCCGTACAAGACATCTTCATAAGCAAGACTTCCCTGCAGGAATGTGTAAGTAAGAGCGGGATCTTCTTCACCATAAATCTTTTCTATCATATCCGCTAATATAATAAGCGGTCTGGGATTGATAATAAGTATATTGCCCTTAAAAGTAATGTCATAGTTCGGGTTGTTCTCATTATCTATGGTGCCTTGATATATGGTATAACGACCCACATTATTTCCGGGCGCTCTTTGCAGCGAACCTTGCAGCATATCGCCGGGGACTGTTTCTCCGATTATTTGATAGGAGAACACGGGGTCGGGATATCCGTATATCTTTTCATGATAATTCGCATGAAGCTCTATGGGTCTTCTGATTATTTCAAAATCGGCTTCCACATAGGTTATATCATAGTTCGGGTTGTTCTCGTTGGTGATGCCACCTTGCAGAATGGTATAGTGTCCTACCACATCTCCCGCTTCTCTTGTAAGCCTACCTTGCAGCACATCATTGAAGACCAAAGCATTTTCGCTAAGCTGATAAGTATATACAGGAGGATCTTGATCTCCATAAGTCTTACTCATATCGTCGGCGGTGAGGGTTATAGGCCGTCTCTCAATCTCAAAATATACCTCGCTCAAGGTTATGTCATAGTTGGTGTTGTTTTCATTGGTTAGTGAGCCGTTGAGGATTTGATAAAGCCCTACATTCTCTCCCAATACTCTTGTAAGTTCTCCCACAAGGGTATCGTCAAATACAAGGTCATTCTCGCCTACTGTATAAGTAAAGAATGGATCACCTTCGCCATAATATTTCGTCAATATGTCGGGAGTGACCGTAATATGTCTTCTCTCAATCTCAAAGTCTATGGGTATTAGGATAATATTATAATTAGGATTGTTCTCATTGGTTATACCTCCGTTGAGAATTCGATAGAATCCTACATTCTCTCCCAATACTCTTGTAAGTTCTCCCACAAGGGTATCTTCATATACAAGGTCGTTCTCGCCTACCGTATAAGTAAAGAACGGATCATCTTCGCCATAATATTTCGTCAATATGTCGGGAGTGACGGTCACATCTCTTCTGGTTATACTAAAGACGCCCTCAATGAATGTGATTAGGTAATTGGTATTGTTCTCGTCTGTTATACTTCCTTGGCGTATAATATATTCGTCAACAAAGTCTCCCGCATCCCTTATCAGTTCGCCCCACAGCTCATCTTCAAACGCAAGTCCAAGACTGCCCGCAACAAAGCTATAAGTCAATTCGGGGTCATCTTCGCCGTATACTTTTTCTTTGTAGTCCGCTTGGATAGTGATAGGTCTCTCGTGGATAATAAAGTCATTGCCTGTAAAGTCTATTATATAGTTATCCTTTTCTACTTCAATAAGAGTTATCGCATATACTCCTACATCCTCGCCAAGCACTCTTTCCAGTCTATGGGTCAAGGTATCGTCAAACGCCAGCTCTCCCTCTTCCACGATGTAAGTAAGCTCAGGGTCTTCAAATCCGTATACCTTTTCTACCCTATCAGCCGATACTTTGATTTCTCTTGGGATTATTGTCAAATGACCGCTTTCCAAGCTTATTTCATAGTTGGCGTTGGAGACCGAACCTACGGTGATTTCATATATTCCGATGTCTTCGCCGCTCTCTCTTGACAATGTTATCTCAAGGTCATCTCCCGGCATAATTTCGCCTGCCGTTATGGTATGCGTAAATTCGGGGTCAAGGTCTCCATAAGTCTTCACTTGTTCGTCGGCGACTATTTTTATGGGCAAAGGTATTATCTCAAATTCGCCATGGGTGTATACTATCTTATAATTTTCTCCCGCGGTCAATGATCCGATAAGTATCTTATAAGTTCCAGCATTGTTGCCTGGCTCTCTTGTCAGTGCGCCTCCTATCTCGTCGTCCCAAACAAGCTCGCCTTGGGTTATTTGATAAGTAAATACTGGCGGATCGTCTTGACCGTAAGATTTGCTTAAATCGTCGCCTTTGATGTATAAATACCTTTGTGTTATTTCAAATTCGCCTTTAATGAATGTGATTTGATAGTTGAAGCTTATTATCTCGTCATTTTCACTATATATCTCAAGATATTCTTGGTCTATCTCATAGCTTCCCACATTTTCGCCTGTATCTCTTATCAAGGTTATTGAGACCTTATCAGAATATACAAGGTTGCCTGAAACGATTGAATAGGTCAATGCGGGATCGCCGTCTCCATAAACCTTATTGATATAATCAGCACTTAAGGTTATGGGTCTTTGTGTTATCTCAAAGTCATTGCCTTGGAATTTGAAAGTAATCTGATAATTGGGGTTGTTTGAGGTCGTGACGCTGCCTTGCAAGATGTCATAATATCCTACATTTATTCCCCATTCTCTTTCAAGGCTTCCCGCAAGCTCGTCATCAAAAGCAAGCCCATAGCTTCCTGCGGAGATGCTGTAAGTAAGTTCAGGATCGTCTTCACCGTATACCTTTCCTTTGGGGTCTGCTTGGATGGTAATCGGTCTTTGAATTATTTCAAACAGATTGCTCACAAAGGTTATGTCATAATTGGGATTGTTGTTGTTGTCCACATTGTTTTGATATATCTCATAAAATCCCACATCTTCGCCCGCTCTTCTTGTCAATTCCCCTTGAAGCTCGTCACCAAATTCCAGACCGTTGTCAGGAACATGGAATGTCAGAATCGGGTCGCTGAAACCATATATCTTGCTTTGGGATGCGTCTGCAACAACCTGTATCGCTTTTCTGGTTATCGTCAATATGCCGCTGTTAAAGGTTATTATATAGTTGCCGTTGTCATATAGACCATTTATGCCAAGGCTTCCACGGTTGATGACATAGCTATCAACATTCTCGCCCATATCTCTGGACAGCGTTCCTGACCAGTAATCTGAGAAAGCCAAGCCCATGCTTCCCGCCGCAAGAACAAATGTAAATGTCGGATCGTTCTGACCATAGATCTTTGTCTTGTTGTCCGCTATTATTTCAATCTCTCTTTGAGTAATAGTCAATTCGGCGTTTATGAAAGTAACGCTGTAGTTGTCTTCTCTATAAAAGCCTTCGCTATCCGCAACCCTAAGGACGCCTTTGGAAATAGCGTATTTTCCGACATTCTCGCCCGTCACTCTTGTCAAGTATCCCCAGAACTCATCCTCATAGACCAAATTTCCTTTGGTTATGCTGAATGTAAACTCTGGGTCTTGTTCGCCATATGTCTTGCTCTTGTTATAAGCGGAAATCTCGATATCTCTTTGAGTTATGGTCAATATGCCTATATTATATCTCATAATATAGTTTTCACCTTGGTTGCCGTCCTCTATTGCCAAGTTGCCCTGCAGTATGTGATATTCATTGACGGTCTGTCCTGTTTCTCTTTCAAGCTGTCCATAAATATAGTCGCCGTTTACCAGACTTCCGCTGCTTATTTCATAAGTAAATTCTGGGTCGTCCTCGCCATAAACCTTACTCTTATGGTGTCCTTGCACATAGATTGTTCTTGGATTTATTGTCAAGAAAGCGCTGTCGTTAATGAAATTGATATCATAGTTCAAGCCATTATTACCGTCAGATATGGCAAGCGTGCCCATGGTTATTTGATAAACACCGACTATCACATGCTCGCCCGCTTCTCTTGATAGTCTGCCTGTAAAACGGTCGCTGTATTTCAAGGCATGGGATACGGTATATTCAAAATCAGGATCGCTCTCTCCATAAATCTTGGAGCTGGACTGCGCCGTAATGGTTAGTTCAAAAGGCATTATGGTAAGATACGCGGATATGTAGTTGTAGTCATAGAATGCGGTGACATTGTCGCCGTTATCGTTATAGACATCCAACCTGCTATAAGTAATCTCATAGCTTCCCACATGGTTCACGGCTGCTTGCTGTCTTCTTAATGCAATGTCAAGAGTATCCCCTTCCGCAAGTCCGCTTACGGTATATCCAAATACGGGGTCACTTTCGCCATAAACCTTTGACACATCCAGCACCTTTATTTCAAGATACCTTTGTTCAATCTTTAATAGAACGGTTTTGGGCTCGGGTGCGTTATAGTTTTGGGTAGCGGGAGCCGTCAAAGTAAAGGTGTATTCGGCTACGATTATGGCTCCGTCGGGATTGTAAATTATTGAAGCCTCGTCATGGTTAAGGTATGCCACAGGATAAACCTTGGAGCCCATATAAGGCGCCAATTGATATTCTTCGGCGGTTATCACAGCATCGGCTTTTATTACGGTCAATGCGCCCTTTTGATAAACTGGCTCATAGTTCGGATATTCTCCCGAATAGCTGTTGATAACTATAATATCCAAAATCGTGCCCGCATTGGTGACAAACGGCTGATAGTCTACCGAGGCGGATAGGCTGTACTCTATATGGTCTTGACTCAGTACTCCCGTCACATTAAATACGAACTCTCCAAGCTCTTCGCCGTATTTGACTGTCATATTGTCTACCGTAAAGTAAACTTTCCTCTTGTTTACTATAAGTTTTCCGATACCTGATTGATTCCAGGTATAGTTCTTATATAGTGTTTCGTTAAATCCCGTAACTACTATGTCATAAATGCCCGCCAAGGGAAGAATATCGTCACAATTCAGTATCTCGCCCGTCGCAGTCAAAATATCATCATTTACAACATTCTCAAAATTGAAAGTAATCTCCGTCGGCTTGGGCATGCCGTATTCAATCTCTATGTCATTAGGCGTTATCTTCAACTTTCTTGGTGAAACTGTTAGCATGCCAACTCTTCTGTTTACAAAATAGTTTGTATATTCGGGAGGATTCTCATAACCATAATCAAAATATAAAGGATATGTTCCTATATCATCAAATTGATTATAATTGGTTGTTACATATTGATATTCTTGGTCAAAAAGACTTTCTTGATTAAAGACAACACCATCATAAGAAAATGAGAAATCATTAATTGCATCGCCATATTCTATATTCTCATCATTTATAGTAAGTTCTACCGTTTTTTGATATACGGTCAATGTTCCATTTACATAAGTAACATCATAATTAGTAAAGTTATTTTGACCGTCAACGGGAGTTATGCTATATTTTCCGCAATCGCTTTCTCCCAAAACATAGTCTGTTTCCACTATATGCGTTAAATTGCTGTCTCCGGAGACAAGATCGCCCTGAGAATATGTGAAGGTTGGAATACTGTCTCCATAATCTATATATTGATCATATATAATAACAGTAATTGGCTTTTTCTTAACCGTAAATGTTCCCTTCGGAGACGCTATATTATCCACATAATAGTTGGTATGCGCCTTTTCTGTTACATAAATGTTATAACTACCTGCATTGCCTTTATAATAATAATCTGTATAGGCAGTATCCGAAATTTGGTCGCCATTTACCAGCCCGCTATAATTGAAAGTAAAGTTCTCCGGCGGGTTATCACCATAATATACATCTCCCACCACGGCTATTGAGAGTGTCACTTTCTTTTTGTTGACAATAAG
>DUON01000009.1 GCA_012838805.1 Clostridiales bacterium | reverse complement strand
AGGGTTGGGCTGTTCGCCCATTAAAGCGGCACGCGAGCTGGGTTCAGAACGTCGTGAGACAGTTCGGTCCCTATCCATCGTGGGCGTAGGATATTTGAGAGGAGCTGTTCCTAGTACGAGAGGACCGGGATGGACGTACCTATGGTGTATCAGTTGTCACGCCAGTGGCACAGCTGGGTAGCGAAGTACGGACGGGATAAACGCTGAAGGCATCTAAGCGTGAAGCCCCCCTCAAGATTAGATATCCCGCACTTGAAAGAGTGGTAAGACCCCTTGCAGACTACAAGGTAGATAGGTCGGAGGTGGAAGCGCAGTAATGCGTGGAGCTGACCGATACTAATAGGTCGAGGGCTTGATCACAGATAGAGTGATAAAGAAAGTATACTCAATGATTGGCTAAGAAAGTGAGATATATTTAGCGAAGTTAAAGGGTATTTATATCTGAATAAATTATGCAGTTGTGAATGTGTGAGAGCGCATTCAAGAGATATCCGGTGATGATAGCGAAAGGGAACCACCTGTACCCATACCGAACACAGAAGTTAAGCCTTTCAGCGCCGAAAGTACTTGGTTGGAGACGACCTGGGAGGATAGGACATTGCCGGGTTTTTAATCCTCAATAGCTCAGCCGGTAGAGCATGCGGCTGTTAACCGCAGGGTCGTTGGTTCGAGTCCAACTTGAGGAGCCACATACAAAAAGGGATACCTAAACGGTATCCCTTTTTGGTATGTCTAACTATGCATGGGCTCGAACCAACGACATACCCGCTTTGACTCCGCTTGGTTCGCTATTTGACTTTTATGTTCCGCTTCCAAAACTGAAGCGGAACATAAAGATTGTTTAATGTTTGGATTTGTATTATAATATAGTCGTATTGAAGAAAACTAAAGGAGAGTTATACTTTATTAGACTATGAAAAATGTGAAGAACTTTCGTGATTTGGGCGGAATCAAAACTATAGACGGGAAAAAGGTCAAAAAAGGACTGTTCTTTAGGAGTGCTATGCTGAATGAGGCGACAAAGGAAGATATCGAATTTCTAAAAAGCCTTAAGATAAGGCATATATTTGACTATCGGGATGAGGATGAAGCCGCTCTTATGAAAAATAACCCTTATGAACAAATCGGCGCCGAATATCACAATATCCCGACATACCTCAATAATAAGAAACTGTTGAAAATAAAGAAAGTGTCCTATGTCGCGAAACTCTTCCAAAAGGTAACTTTAGACGATATTAAGGATACCTATAGGCACCTTCCTTTTAATAATATGGCGTATAGGGCGATGGTGGAGGCGCTCAAAAAAGGGGAAGTTCCCATATATCAGCACTGTACCGCCGGCAAGGATAGGGCGGGAATGGGGAGCGCTCTTTTGTTGGGAATCTTGGGTGTGGGATGCCAAGAGATATTGGACGACTATTTGAAGAGCATAGAAGTAAAGGAATATATCGAAAATAAAGTCGCAAAATATATTCCAAAGTTAGTGAGGAAATTCTTGCTTAAAAGATTTCAGCCTTTGTTTATTGTGGACAAAGAGCTTTTTATCGCATCTATAGATGCGATAAAGGAAAGGTATAAGACTTTTGAGAATTATTTGCTTGCCGAATACAATCTTGACCAAGACGATATCAAAAGGATTAGACAAAAATATACCGAATAAATGCCTTATCGGGTAGCTTAATAAGTGGTTTTATGATATAATTATACCCATTGAATTCAGCGGGAGGCTTAAGTGATCGAACAAAAGATAGAAAACGATTTGGAACAGGAAGCCAAGCCCCAAGACCAAAAAAAGGCTCTTGCCAAAGAAACGGTCAGGGAGTTCTTAAAAAGCTTGCTTATCGGCTGGATTCCTGTGTGTTTGGACTATGTCTTTTCTGCCATAGTATTATACTTTGCCAGCCTTAAGGGCTTGGGATACGGCTTTTGGGACACCTTGTTCATAGAAAGCAAAGTTGCTCCTGACGGCATAAATGCTGCGGCGACCGCCGTCGGATATTTTATGGGTCTTGTGGCTACATATTTTCTAATGGTGTTCTTTGTCTTTACGCACAACAAAAAAGGCAAAACCCTTAAGGGAATACTTATCTATATAGCCTTAGAGGTATTTATTTTTGGCTTTAATGTGCTGCTTGGATACCTTTTCCCGATGTTCTTGCCTTTTACATGGGCATTTATACTTAGAATAGTTGTAAGCTATATCGTGGTTTTCACCTTAAGAAAGATATTAATCTTTATGCCCGAAAAAAAGAAAAATGAATAGGGGCTGTCCTTATTTGAGAACAGCCTCTTTTAAGGGTGTACTGGTATAGGCTAATACAGGATTTAATGATAAACTCCTGTTTTTTGTATGATAAGATATTGAAAAAGATAAAATTAGTGACTTTCCCGATAATTAGGGGTTTTAAGGAATCTTAAATATACTTCCCGTTAATTTTCTTTTATATCAATTAAAAATTTGTCCACTGCCTTAAGGCAGAGCTTGGCAGATTTCAAAAAGGGCAATAGGTGGAAACAATGGAATTCCCCATTGTCCTTGGCAAGATATGTTGTGACTTCCACTCCTGCGGCTTTTAGCTTTTCCTCAAGCATCTCGCCTTGACCGCCGCAAAGGGAGTCTGCTTGGGCGATGACCAAAAAGCTCTTGGGCCATGACTTGTTGACAAAGTTCAAAAGGTTGAGCTCTTTTATGAAAGGATAGTCCTTTATATCGTCCTTAACGCCTATGCCCAAAAGGCATCTCGCCACATCTTTCGCTATATCTAAAGGTGATTTTTTCCACATGGATTTCAATGGGTCAAAAAGCCCGCAGAAAGAGGCAAACGCTTTTATTTTGCCGTTAAAGACGGGGAGATTGAGCTTGTCTTGAAAGGACTTGTCATAAATTGAACAAAGCGCCGCCGCCGCATAATAAGCTCCCGCGGAATCGCCAGAAATAATTATTTTATTGGTGTCAAGCTCGTATTTATCCGCCAAAGTCAGCACAAAATTCAAGGCGTTCAAAGCGTCTTCAATGCCCGCAGGGAACGGATATTTGGGTGCAAGCCTATGGTTGACATTAAAGACAAAATAACCTTTGTCGGCTATGTATTCGGCGAAGGCCCGACGGTGTTTTTTGTCTCCCGCAACAAAGCCTCCTCCGTGTATATTGACAAAAATCGGATATCTTCCCCTCTTTTTTGAGGGGGCGTAATAAATATCTCCGCATGTGAATTTCCCAAATCTTTGGTCATAGGGTATGTTCTTTTCGCAAATGACGGATTTATTCTTTGTGTAATTTCTTGGAAAATGAAAAAATAAATCGCTGCATTTGAAGAGCATTCTTGAAGTATGCATAAAAGCCTCCATATTCAATCTATGTTAACAAAAGAGCCTTTGTCTCACTAAAGCTAAATATATTATAAAAATAACAGATAGCCCCTTCTTTGTCAATAATATTAAGGTTATTGACATATATCAATGAGGGTGATAGACTTTAATAAAAATTTCGGATGTGAAAAAGATGGATAAGACCTGTAATAACGACTGTGCAAATTGCTCTTTGAGCTGCGATAAGAGATCATCCCGCAAAAGGGAAAAAAAGAGAGCGAAAAAAGTTCGATCAAGAAAGCAATAGCTGTCACAAGTGGAAAAGGCGGAGTGGGCAAGTCTCTTGTAACCTCGCTTTTGGCGGTCAATATGCAAAGAAAGGGATATCAAACCGCTATTTTGGATGCTGACCTGACTGGACCTTCAATTCCTCGTGCTTTTGGAATTACGCAAAAAGCCGACGCAAGCGAACTTGGGATATTCCCCGTAAAGACAAAGACTGGCATCCAGCTTATGAGCATAAACCTACTTCTCGCTAAGGACAGCGACCCCGTAGTCTGGAGAGGTCCTATTCTTTCAAGCATGGTCAAGCAGTTTTGGACGGATGTCTACTGGCATGATGTGGACTATATGTTTATAGACATGCCGCCGGGAACGGGCGATGTGCCTTTGACGGTGTTTCAGTCTTTGCCCATTGACGGCGTTATTGTGGTGACTTCCCCACAAGAGCTGGTCTCTATGATAGTCAAAAAGGCTGTGAGAATGGCTGATATGATGAAAATCCCCGTTTTGGGAATTGTGGAGAATATGAGTTATTTTGACTGTGATCGGTGCGGCAAAAGACACCATATCTTTGGTCAAAGCGACATAGAAAAGCTTGCGAAAGAATACAATATCCCTGCCACCGCCCAGATTCCTATAAACAATAAGCTTGCCTTGGCAAGCGATAGAGGGATGATTGAGCTTTATGACGGAGATTGGTTGGATAAGCTCATAGAAAGAATAGAAAAGCTTTGAGTTTTTGATTATAGATTTCTTAAAAATCGCCGCCTTTTTATCAAGGCGGTTTTTTATTGGGGGTAGGGGGCTTAGAGTATTTTTTTTGGTTTGTGATATAATAATTTTTAGAGGTAATATTATGAATACAAATCGTCTGGCAGCTGAGAAGTCCCCTTATTTATTGCAGCATAGGCACAACCCCATAAACTGGTATCCGTGGGGGGAAGAGGCATTAAGTAAAGCAAAGAGCCAAAATAAGCCGTTGTTTATAAGCATAGGTTATAGCACATGTCATTGGTGCCATGTCATGGCTAAAGAGAGCTTTGAAAACCAAGAGGTGGCGGACCTTCTTAATGAGCATTTTGTATCAATAAAGGTGGATAGGGAGGAAAGGGCGGATGTGGACAGCGTCTATATGGCGGCATGTATCGCCATGAACGGTCAGGGAGGCTGGCCTTTGACTATTATCGCAACTCCCGACCAAAAACCTTTCTTCGCAGCGACCTATATACCTCTTAAAACAGGCATGGGAAGAACGGGGCTTATAGATTTGTTAAAAAATGTGATAAAGCTGTGGGAGCAAGATTCCGACAAGCTAAAAGCTCACGGCGAAGAGATTACACAATACCTTAAAAATCAGACTATAGCAGTGCAGCCGTCCGTGGAAAGCAAGGATATTTTTCATAAGGCATTTAAGCAGTATGAGATGTTGTTTGATAAAAGATATGGCGGATTTGGGCAAGCGCCAAAGTTCCCCGCCGCCCATAACCTTATGTTCTTGATGCGATACTATTTTTTTGAAAACAATCAAAACGCCATGGATATGGTGGAAAAGACGCTTGAGGGCATGTATAGGGGAGGAATTTTTGACCATTTGGGCGGAGGGTTTTCAAGATATTCCACTGATGAAAAATGGCTGGTGCCGCACTTTGAAAAGATGCTCTATGACAACGCTCTTTTAAGCGTGGCTTATCTTGAGGCTTTTCAGATATCAAGAAAGGATATTTATAGAGATATCGCAGAGTTCACTTTGGAGTTTATGATAAGGGAGCTAAATTCCATAAAAGGCGGGTTCTGGACGGCTCTCGACGCCGATGTCGAGGGTGAGGAAGGGCTTTTTTATACCTTTGAAAAAGAGGAAATTCAAAATCTGTTATGCGGCGGTGCGGAAAAGTTTATTAAAAGATACAATATTACCGACGAGGGCAATTATCAATCAAAAAATGTGCTCAACATAATCGGGCAAGACAGTTTATATAACGACGACGAGCTTCAGAAAATGGCCCAAGCCGTATATCATTATAGAAAGAACAGATATAAGCTTGCATTGGACGACAAGATACTTGCCGTCACCAACTCCCTTGCCATTTGGGCATTTGTAAAGGGATACGAAGTCACAGGCAAAGACGGGTATTTGACGATAGCCAAAAAGGCAGTGGGCTTCATAGAAAACAATCTTATAGACCAAAACGGCGATATCTATGTCAGCTTTAGAGACCAAAGAAGCGATATTCGCGGCACCCTCAACGATTATAGTTTTTATGCCTTTGCGCTTATCGCCATGTATCAAGCGACCTTTGAGCTAAAATACCTTAAAAGGGCGATGAGCTTTGCCCAAAAGATAATTGAAAATTTTGAGGACAAAGAAAACGGGGGATATTTTCTCAACGATAAGAGGGAAAGGAATTTAATCTTTTCGCCTAAGGAGAATTTTGACGGCGCTATGCCCAGCGGAAATTCCATGACGGGATATGTTTTGAACAGCCTTTCGCGTATAACCGCTCAAAAAGAAATCGCCATAGCCGCCAGCCGTCAATCTCAATATTTAATTAGCGTAGCGGCTAACGACGGAAACCATTATAGCTTTGCGCTGATGGCGTTGATGCTTGAATACTATCCTGCAACTGAAATAACGGTTGTGGCAAAAAACAATCAAGAGATTTCAAGCGTCAAGGAAAACAAAAAAGAGTTCAAGCCCAACACAAACTATATAGCCAAGTTCCTTGAAGGGGATGACCCGTCGGATATAATCGAATTCTTGAAAGAGTATGAACTCAAAAACAATACCACCACTTATTATGTATGCCAAAACAACAGCTGCAGGGTGGAAAATAAATTATAAAAAGACTGCTTAAGGGCTTATCCCAAAGAGATCCTTTTCTTTTCTTAGTTTATTTTTTATGGCAAAAAGGGTGTTGTCAACTTTCTTGACATTGACGCCTATTTTGTTGGCGATTTCCGTATAGGAATAACCTTCAAAATATAGTTTTAGTATCAAATTTTGTTCACTGGTTAAATTCTCGGCAAGCTTTTCACGGAAGTTATCCGCCCATTCCCGTTTTAAGTAAATATCCAAAGGGTCTTGGGCGTGATCGGGCGTGATATCTTCGGTCAAGGGCGCCGCCTCGTTCAAAGGCTTGTGCTTGTCCCTTGTTGCGGTTCTTATCGAATCGATAATGCGGTTTCTTACGCAGGTGTGTATAAAGGATGAAAAAGTGCGGTTTTTGCTCTGGTCGTATGTGTGGACGGCGGTTATGATAGCCATAAGCCCTTCTTGGAACAAGTCCTCTTGTTCTCCGCCCGTCAAGAAGCTTTTTCGCACTATGCTTCTAACCAAACCTGCATATCGCCTTACAAGTATGTCCAGACAGTCCGTGTCTCCGCTTTTGGCACGCTTTATCAATTCATGGTCGCTTAGGTTGTTCATTGCTGCCGCCTTTGTCTTACGCATTCATAGAGGATAGCGCCCGCCGCAACTCCTGCGTTCAGCGAATTGATTTTGCCAAGCAGGGGCAAGGCGATTGTCTTATCCGCCAGCTTTTTTGTCAAAGAGCTTATGCCCTTTCCCTCGCCGCCGATAATCAGCGCCATATCCACTTTCAAGTCCGCTTGATAGAGTTCTTCTCCATCCATATCCGCCGCATATATCCAAATTCCAAGCTCTTTCAAAGACCTTATGGCGTCATTGATATTGGTCACTTTGGCGATCTTGACATGCGCCGCCGCTCCGCTGGATACTTTTATGACGATGTCCGTCACTCCGCATGAACGGTGTTTGGGTATTATTATGCCGTCCGCACCCGCAGCGTCCGCTGTTCTGATTATTGAGCCCAAATTGTGCGGATCCTCTATGCCGTCAAGGATAAGTATGAGTTTTTTCTTTTCATTTGATAAAATGTCGTCCATTGAAGAATACTTGAAATCGGTGGCATACGCCACAATGCCTTGATGATTCTTAACCCCCGAGACTCTGTCCAAAACGGTTTTTGAGACAAAGCTCAGCTTTATTTTGTTTTTTTTGCAGGCGGATAAAATCCTGTTCAAGCTGGGGCTGTGGTCTTCCTGAGCTAAAACTTTTTCTATCGTTATACCGCCTTTCAAGGCTTCGCTTATTGCATTTCTTCCTGTAATAATCATAGAATGGTCTCCTGTTATATAATATATGGTACCCCATATGCTGGATTTTAAGACTTAGTCTTGATAACCCAATTCCATAAGTTCGTTTATTCTCTCACTATTTTTTGTAAGATACAAGTATCCTATAACCGCTTCAAAACCGCTGGCTATGTGATAATCGGTTATGGACGCATTCTTGGCTGAGCTTGAAGTCTTTGAGTTCCTGGCCCTTTTGTATATTTCCAGTTCCTTATCGGTCAAGGAGTCAAGGATTTTTCGCATTGCTATGGACTGGCTGGTGGCGTTGAGCTGTTTAGATGCCAAGAGGTGAAGTTTTCCCGTCTTTGCGGAGGAATTTATTCCCAATTTTGAGCGGATATAAAGGGTTTGAACGCTGTCGCCGATAAAGGAAAGCACCAAAGGGTTTAGGTTTATGATATCTTTTTCGTCCAAATCCTCTTGAAAAAGAGGAACAAACTGCTTTTGCATACATATCAGTATACTATAAGATTTTTTATAATTCAATTAAAAATAATTATGTATGCTCGTTATTGACAATGAAATATAAAACATTTATTATATATGTACGGGAAATTGTTTGACACAGTAGTAGGAGTGGTATGAAAGTTTACATAAAATTGTTGCTAATAGCTCTTTTGACAGTCGTTTTTGCGTTTACTCTCGCCGCCTGCGGCGGAAACGGCAATATCCAAGCCGACGAATATTATGTAGAGGTGACTGGCGTCAGAGTGCCTTCGGCGGTGGTGTATCTATCGCCTGACGGCGAAACCAGCAGTTATCAGCTTGAACCTACGGTTTTTCCCGAAAATGCCACGAATAGAAAGCTTTTGTACTATGTTTCCCCCGACCACCTTGAATATTTCGATGTGTCTTCGGACGGTTTGATAAAAGCCAAGAAAATAACCGAAGAAGGCAGCGTCCCTATAAAGATATACAGCGCTTCCAATCCCAACGCCTATACCATTGTGTCGGTTATTATTGAATATGTGGAAGTCAGAGAGATTTATTTCGGCTCCCAAGAAATACAAGTGCTATACAACAGCGAACCTATTCCTCTTGATATAAGATACAAGCCCTATCACGCCCAAGACGGAAGGGATGTCATGTTCACATCCCAAAATCCCGAAGTGGCGACTGTGGATAACACCGGTATTTTAAGCGTGCATAGTGTGGGCACAACGACAGTAATAGCTCGCGGAACAACCCTTGGCGGAAAAATTATTGAGGGGACGATAACGGTTAAAGTCGTCTATTCCAAGGGCAATTATCGTCTTGACGTAACGCCCGCCGCCCCCCGATATGAGCAGGTCATCGGAAATCCGTATGAGATCTCTTTTCATATCATAAGACTTGACCCCCACTCCGATCCTAATCCCGACATCAAATGGAGGGTGGGAGGCAATAGGATTATGTCCCAAAACGGGAAGTGGGAATATAAATACAGCCCCGATCCCGACAGCACTCCGGCGACTTTTACTATAACCGTGGAAATAACTCCCAAAAACGAACAGACAATTATTTTGGAGTCTCTGCCCATAACCCTTTATAAGAAATTTATGGGGTTTGAGGTGACCATAAACCAGCCGTCCGGCATAAAATACGAATACGGTGATGTGGCGGCTTTTAACCCCGAAATGGAAAACGCCCAAAGATATGAATGGTACATAAATGAAAAAGGACAGACGGGCTTGGGCACACATATTGCGACCACTTACTTATCCCAAGAGCAAGGCATTTTAGAATTGACAATGGACAAGGAAGGTGCCTTTACGCTTACTGTCGGGGGCTACAACGGGGATGTGGAGATAAACAGAAAAAGTTTTGAGTACAATGTCATTAAATATGTGACGGGGGACAGGGTACAGATTATTCCACAAATAGTCGAGGGCGAGAAGATTCCCGAGAGCTTTGACTGGTATCTTCACGAATACGATAAGGAAAATGAAGAAATCGTCAACCTAAACGGTCAATACATTGGTACCAGCGTAGGGGACGAACCCTTTAACTTTGCCACCGATATTCCGGGAAATTATGTGATAAGCTCCTCTCCCACTTTGGACGGACTGCCCGTAACCGTTATTGTAGATGGTGAAAGCCAAAGAATGATCGAATACAGCCCGCCCTTTACTGTATGGGAGAAAGAGGACAGGTCTCAAATAAATTATCTGATTGTGGACGGTGTCATGGCTGATGTCGGAGATTATCGTCCGGTCATAAAATGGGGACAGCTTGGCGGTGCGAACAACTTCGTTATAGAAGTATTCAGCAACAACCAAATATATTTAATCGATACTCTTGAAAAGAAAGCAGACGACAGGGGCATTGTGTTCGGAGATTATTCCGTTGTTTTGCCTCCGGAGATCGCAACGCTTTCCCAAGATTTTTCGGTTAGGGTAAAGAAAAGGGACGGCGTATATTCCCATAGCGTGGACTATTTGGCGAACACCATATCCCAAGCGAATTATGAGTTCTTAAGGGAAATAAACTTCTCTATCAATAGCTATATTGTAGATATGTATGAAATGGGCGAGATCATAAACTATATCTCAACTTATCGCCCCGAACTGCATTTGAAAGCCGAGCATGAGGGCTTTAATGAGTATATGATCGATATCCAAACTCCTATTGTGTATCATCAATTGCCCCAAACCTATCCCGTCTTTGAAGAATCTGAGTACGAAGACAGCTTGATGACGAATATTTATAATATAGTCTGGGGGGCTTATAACGCCTATGGAATCGTCAAATATTTGGACTTTGATATTGAATATTCGGATATAAGCGAAAGCTTTAAGGTCACGATCGTAATATACGACGATGCGGACAGTTATATAAGACAACGCGGAGAGGGCGTCAATAATTATCAGTTTGAGACCAATTATTCGGATATCGGAAGGGAGGACTATGAGGACTTTGGCATAATAATAAAAGACACCATAAATGTCACCACTTCCGCACAGCTTAGTTATGTGGTAGAAATGGGCAAAAGACCTTTGCCCGTTGAAGGCAGCATAGCCCACGAAATTTATGAGGAAGCAAAGGCTATCCTCAACCGCATACTCTCTTTCAATATGACGGACTTGCAAAAGGTCTTGTGTATTTATGACTATCTTGCCGAAAACATAGAATACGACAAAACCTTATACCAATACGGCTTGAGCGTTCCCAAGCCCGACGACTTATATAAGCATGCGGGATATCATCTTGAGGGAGCTATTTTGGATAAAAAGGCGCTTAGTGCGGGCGTTGCAAAGGCGTTTAGTCTGTTGTGCTGGATAGAGGGAATCCCTGTCTATACCATAAACGGAACATTTTTAGGTAAGGAACAAAGCTGGAATAAGGTGCTTATAGGCAATCAATGGTACAATATAGACGCATCAAAGGCAAGAATCCAAAGACAAGACGGCGCAGCTATAAACCATATGCACTTTTTATTCAGCGACTTGACATGTTCGGCTTTGGGGTATGTGACTTATGGAAAATATCCGGCTTGTCTTTTGGACTATCAAAAGAACGGCATAAAGGGATATGAATATATTGACAGCTTGAATCAGCTGCAAGGTGCGATAAGCATATACGCCGAGGGCGTAGAGAGTGTGACATCTTTGCAAATAGAAGTGAGCAAGGATTTATTTGTGGGGGATGCGAATTTTAGAAATTATGTCTTGAGCGAGATGCAAAAGGCCCTTGAACAAACCACAGTCGAATATAAGCAATTGTTCCAGCTTAGAGACAATTTCTTTGTTCTTGTACTCAAACCGTCAGATAAAAATTAAAAGGATATTTTATGAGAAAAATTTCTAAAGTACTTTTGTTGGCTATTGTTGTTTTAATGATGTTTCAACTGCTATCTTGTTCGAAAGTTAACGATAAATTCGATGATTATTATGTTAAAGTATCGGTTGTTAAACAAAGATATCTTGTCGGAGACATTGTGACGATAAGTATTATCGAAAAAAAAGGCAGTCCGCAGGGATACCGTGTTTATCAAAAGCATGACGATGGTGATTTTGAGCTTAGGGCAACGATAACTGCCAAGCAGTCTTTTTCTATCGTCTTTGAGCAGACGGGATTATTCACAGTAAAAATTATACCTGTGCTTAACGGAGTGGAGTTTCAAGCCAAAAAGGAAATTCTGGAGTTTGAGATCATCCCCGGCGATGAAATACTATTGGAAGACATTGTCATCTTGAACAACATAATAGACTTATATTATGATTCCATAAAGCCAAACACTTTTTTATTGAATGATTTGGAAGTGGTGTACTATCCCTCCGACGCTACCAATAAGCAGCTTAGCTTCCCTATGCTTACATTTGACAATGTTGCCATTTCGGATATCGGCTCTCAAAATTCGGTATACGCCATACAAGCTATCGGATATAATGCGGAAGACGCTCCCTATGTCATTCCCATATATAATGAAAAAAATCCGCAAGCTATAGCCAACTTATATGTCAGGGTCAAGATTGACGACAGCGTCAAGGACTTGACGGCTTTTTATGTGGGGTATCCCAATAAGAACTATTATCATAACGACTGGGTGTCCTTTCAATGTATTGAACACGCCAATATGAAAAAGGCTAACGCTTATGCTGTTTATAGGATAACCAACGGTGTTGAAACCCTTGTGACTCAAGCAAGCGGCAACCTTCAAATGGACTCTTACGGCAATGGCAACCCGGTCTATAAAGTGAAAGTGACCGAACCTGAAGGAATCATGGCTTTGAGGTTTTATGCCATTATAGACGGTGTGGAGTCAGATGTATTTTATGATGTGGAAGTCAAGCTTTCCGACCCTATCGTATATGCCACGAATATAATAGTAGACCCCGATGAAATCACGCTTTTATTGGACCAAAGCTATGATATACAATATACCGTGATTCCCGTGGATACCTTTGATAAGTCGGTGACTTATGAGATTGTGGGGGACGGCGGGGATTATATTGAGATAGAGGACGGCGTTGTGACGCCCAAAGCCCCCACCGACGAGCCCGTAAAAATAAAGATTATCTCAAACAGCAACAACGATGTTTTCGCATATCTTGAGGTCAATGTATTGGATTTTAGGGAATCGGATATCGATATCAGTTATTCTAAGCCCTTAGAGCAGACCATAGGCAGTTTGGAGGATATAGTCTTCACCGTATCGGGACTGAACGGACATAGCTGCAAATGGTATGTGGACGGTGTTTTTGCAGGGCATAACAATACTGAATTCACATACAGCTTTGACGATGTGGAATACGCACGGGAAATTGTGGTCAGAGTCGTGATAGAGATGCTGGAAGAGAGTTGCAGCGTGACAAGGGAATTTGAGATAAAGCTAAACAGCGCCTTTGAGATAGAGGGACTATTTGACGAATATCAAGTAAATTCCGAAGTGGAATTTGATTATTCTACGGATTTGGAAGATACTGCGGTCATCTGGCGGATAGAAAGAGCGAGCGGAGAGAGTTATCAGGATAATATAACGGACAGATTCAAATTTGAGGAAGCGGGAGTCTTTAAGGTCAAAGCTACCTTAAAGCGTAACGGAGAACCCATAGAATATAAGTACTCCCACAATATTCATATTGTGGAAGAGCTTTCACATGAACTCTATAATGTCAATGTCAACGGGTACTATGACGAAGAAAGTGATACTTACGCTCCGCATATAAAATGGATGAACACAAAATCCGATGCTGTCTTTGAGGTGGAGATAAGAACAGCCCATGATTGGGCGGTCTATCGTAGCTCGGATATAGCTTATCAGGATAGATTCTTCTCCGACGGGTTCAAAGTGCCGGGAGATGAATTTAGTTTAAGCGATAGTTTTGATTTTAGAATAAAGAGCTTAATATCCAATAGATACACTCCATTCTATTACTATCAAGCCGACTCTATTTCAAGTGCCCATTACGACTATCTACAGGATTTGGACGGAATTTCTAATTTCTATATTAACAATATGCATGACTTGGCTAAGCTTTTGAATTATATACAGCTTTTTAAGCCCTCTTACTTAAGGCAAGGGGAGGCTTATTATGCGGATATATATTTTGCCATTGACTATGACAGCGATTTGAAAAGCTTTTATGAAAGAGACGGGGAGATTGAGGGGCAGTATCCAACCAGTCCCATAAAGAACAATGCATCCAAGCTTATCAAGGCATTTTTCAGAGTGTATGACGCCGCATTCTCAACCACAAACATATATATTGAAAACGAAAAGCCAGACGGAGGGGTGAGGATTAGGCTTCAGCCCCAAGATTTGCAGATTGAGGATATCTCGTTCGCTGAGCATGAATTTGAGCTTGTATACGACCAAAACAGAACCATGTCTTCTACGGGCAGATCAGAAGATGTACTGCCCATAGACTCCGTTACAAAGACTCTTTCAGTCTCCACAAGCACTCAGCTGTTAGTTGCGGCGGGCTGGGGCTTTAAGCCTGTGCCCGTTTCGGGAAGCCCTGCCCAAGAGGTCTACCAAGCGGCAAGAGCGGTCTTAAGGCAGATTATCGACGACGGCATGAATGACACCCAAAAAGCTCTTGCCATATTCGACTATCTTGCGGTATCGGTTGTGTATGACAGAGAGTTATATGACGACTATATGAGCGGCGCCAAAAGCTCCGAGGAGCTTAGGGGACATCCAAGCTTCCATTTGGAAGGTGTTTTCCTTGAAGGGGTGGCGGTCTGTGACGGCATAAGCAAGGCTTATGCTCTGTTATGTGCCATGGAAGACATTCCAGCTATAAGAGTGAGCGGAGCGGCGTATGACAATGACCTCAATCCCGTCAATCACGCTTGGAATATGGTCATGCTGAACGGCGGGTGGCGGTACATAGACGCCACATGGGGAAGAAAAAGATTAAAAGACGACAGCACGGTGTATATCACTGTAAATCATAACTATTTCAAACCTTCCTCCGCCTTTTTAAGCACTCATGCGCATGACGGCGAGATACCCTTGGCTTTAGAGGACAAAATCTATTTCTATTATAAAGAATACCAGCCTAATTTGTATTTTGAGACACAAGCGGAATTTGAAAGTTTTGCGGAGGGCTGGTCTAACCTAACCCAATCGGTCTTCTTTGAATTTGTTATAGATTTTGAAGTTAGCAATATAAGGCAGTATGTGGAGTCCAAAATTCCCGCAGGAATAAAATATGATATCGATGTTACGGATAAAGTAGTTATCGTTGGACTTATTGTTTGAGGTAGGCAAATGGTAACATATAGTGACGGCAAAAGCTTTTTGGGAAATACTCTGATAGTATCAAACGGACATCTGTATTTGGAGATAGTCAAGGATATAGGACCGAGAATTTTGTCGTTTGGATTTTTAGGTGAAGAAAACCTTTTCTTCCACGATATTGAAAACCAAATAACCAAAGATGTGTCCCATATCTATGGCAAAGGCAAGAAATGGCATATCTATGGCGGGCATAGGCTGTGGCTGTCCCCCGAAAGCGACTTGACCTATTATCCAGATAACTTGCCTGTGGACATTCAAAAAATACCTAATGGTGCTATCATAAAATCCCCCAAGCAGGATATAAATGAAGTGGAGCTATCCGTCAAGGTTGAGTTCATAGCCGACAGCCAAGTCAAGATAACGCATACCGCAAAAAACAAAGGACATAAAAAGCGCTTTTCGCTTTGGGGCTTGACGGTGTTAAAGAGCGGATATACCATGCGGCTTAAGATAGATGAAAAGAAGGAAGGACTGCTCCCCAATAGGAACATAGTCCTTTGGCCGTATACTGACATTCATGATAAAAGGCTTGAACTCACCAATTCTGAGATAGTTATAAAAAGCGACAAAAGGGTATCCCAACCTCTTAAAATTGGAACCTATAATGATAATATAAAAGCTGTATATGAAATGGGGGAATATGTATTTGAAAAGTGCTTTCTGGGTCAAGGCGAATATCCTGACTTTCAATGCAACTTTGAATGTTATACCAACGACAAGATTTTTGAGATAGAGAGCCTTTCCCCGATTAAAGAAATTGCAGAGAATGAGACTTTTGAATTTTGGGAAATATGGAAACTTAAAAAGGTGGCGAAATGAATCTGAACAAAAGAGCGGTTATTTTTGAGGGAGAAAAAAAGGTATATACGCATTTGGTTATCGCGTCACATCAAGACGATGTGGAAATAATGTGTCCGCAAGGCATTGTCAACTGTTATGACGATGAACAAAAGGGACTGGTCGCTGTAATTGTCAGCGACGGCGGAGGCAGTCCGCGAAGCGGAAGATATCAAAATTTTACTAATGAACAGATGTCCAAAGAAAGACAAAAAGAACAGATAGAGGCGGCGAAGATAGGCAGATACGCCAAGCTTGTCATGCTCAACTATCCAAGCAGGGAAATACATGACTGCAACCCCGCGGTCATGAATGATTTGGTGGAGATTTTATCACAAATAAAGCCCAAAGTGGTCTATACCCATAACCCCGCCGACAAGCACAGGACGCATATCAGCGTGCTGAAGTGCGCTTTGAGGGCATTGCGGGAGCTTGACATGGAGCTTAGGCCCAAAAAACTATACGGCTGCGAATGCTGGCGGGACCTCGACTGGTTGAGCGACAAAGACAAGGTAGTGTTTGATTTGTCGGGATATAGGGAGCTTTTGAGGGATGTCCTTGCTGTCCATAAAACACAGATTGAAGGCGGCAAGAGGTACGACCTCGGAGCCGAAGGAAGAAGGCTTGCCAACGCTGTTTTTTACCGTTCTCACAATGTGGATACCTTGGAGATGTCCTCTTTCGCCATAGATTTGACGCCCCTTATTGAAGATGACGATTTGGAATTGAAAAAATTCATTTTACAAAAAATAGAGAATTTTAAGAGGGAGATATTGGTCTAAGCCCTTTTCATTAAAATAAAGTAAAACCGATTTTGGAAAGATAAAAGGCGGGTTAAGACAGCTTTAAGCAATTTTTGTTTAAATTTACTTGAGATTAACCTTTATTTTACTTTATCTTTAAGTCTTAATTAATATATAAGGATTTTAATGTAATTATTGACATACGGAGATTTGTGAGAGTATAATTATAATATGACATAAAGGGGATAGTATGCCCTTTTTGCGATAGCGGCAGCTGGAGGTTAAAATGAAGCCCAAATTATTATTATTCAAGATATTGGTCCTTATGCTTTGTGCATTGCTTGCCATAGCTCTGATATCCTGTTCGGAAAGAGAGGAAAGGAACTATGAGGGACCCACTGGAGGCATACCCGACCATACCAGCGAGAGGGAAATCGAGGTCATGCATATCAGCGAGGCACAACAGCACATACGGACGGCTATGACCCATATGGAAAGGATAACCACTTTGGACAACGAGTGGATGAATATTGAATTCGGCATTACATATAAATTCAATAACTATTCCGTAGTTCCCTCCAGGCACATAGACTATGCTATCAATGTCAAGGCAAATATCAATTTGAAAGACAACATGAAAAGCCAGGGCTTTATCCAAGTAAAGGACGTCTTCCACGGAGAAATAGTATTGGGCTTGTACTATTTTGAAGGTGTATTATACATAGATGTTCAAGGCGAAAGATATTATATGAAAGAACTCAATCTTTCATATCTTGGACGGACTATAGGCGAACTGTTGCTTGAATATGATTTGGATCTGCCCGTCATGGCGGCAAGATTCCTTGCGGGCGACCCGTATTTTGGAAATTTTGATGGCGTGCAAGAAGTAATTGATATCTTGAAGCTGGCGATGGGATATATGCTCTTCCACAACGGTAAGTCCACGATAGAATATTCCCAAGACAGAGAGACGCAGTATATAAGCCATGCGCTACAAATCAACCAGCTGCTTGGATATTTGAAGACAAAAATCTTTATTCCCGGCGTCATAGATATGGACATAAGCTGGGAAGGGTTTGGTCTTCCCAACCTTGACCCGCTTTTGAAAGCCTTGCTTGGCTTTGACCTTGCCACATTAAAAGCCAAGGATTGGCCAGAGATGTCAGCAAATCTTTTTGCAATAAACCAACTTCAGGATATTGAGCTTGCCGACGGCACGAGCAGAAAGGAATATGTCTTTTCGGGCATGGGCTTTTCTCTTGACTGTCCGGAGATAGACAACGGCTGGGATATTGACTTGAGAATAACCCCAATGAGGCTGACGGCGTCAAATGAGAACTCTGTGCCGATTTCTTTCGTCGGGCTCAATTTGGGTGCCGCGGGAGAAGATACGATTTATGAAAAGGGCAGTATCGGCAATCTGGAACTCAACACCGCTCTTTATATCAATAATGGTGCGAACGCCGAACTCACCTTAAGGCAGGTATTAGGCGACGCTTTGGATTTGGGCGCTGTGGGCGATATTCCGTTGCAATTTAAGGAAGCAAGCGAATATAGGTTTGATGTCAATGTCAAACTGGCTTTGGATATGTTCAACAACAGAAACAGCAAAGCCGAATTTTTAATCACTTTTAATGGAGAACAATTTATTAGAGGGTATCTGATCGGAAACCCAGATATAATAGATGAGAACATGCCCGTCGACAATATACTGTACCTTGATCTGTCGGCGCTAAAAGCTAAAGAAGGGGAGAATATCTATGAAATAATCCCCAATATCAGTATCAGCGGATTTGACATAAGAGGACAGCTGTTTGAGTCCCTATTAGGGGATTTTCTGTCCTTTTTCGACCCGTTCTTTAATGATTTTGAGTCTCCAGAACAGGCGGCTCAATACGCCGACGAGGAAGAGGGGGGCTTGGCGATAGGAGACTTATTGTCGATCGTGACCAAAAACCTGATTACGGACGGCAGCAAGCTCACATTAGACTTGGACAGTGAGTCGCTCAACCAGCTTCTTGGAATGCTTTTGGGCATGGAACTCAATCTGGCAGGCGCAAGGCTGAACCTTGACCTTAACAATCTGCTAAGCTCCATCAAGCTTGATATGGATATCACCGAGGACATATCCTTTGGATTCCAGCTTGGCGGAAAGAATTATCAAGGCGAAGACAAGCCGGGAATCAAGTTCTTCACCCAGCCCGAATTTGATTTTTCGGCGATAGACACCCCCGCCAAGAGAAGCTATTTCACCGATGTAAGAAATATCAGTTATTACAATATAAAACTGACCGGAGAGGTCGATTTGGGCACAAACGCCACATATCCCGAGGGCGAGGGCATTGACTTTTCGGGAATCTTAGGCGGAATCGTCCAGAATGTGTTTTTGAATTTTGGCATACAAGACACCCTTAATTTGAAAATCAGATACGAACTCAACACCAACTTGAACATCGTCAATTTCAGCGACATTGAGCTTGCCTTGATATTCTATCTTCCCGAAGAAGACGAATATGAAGAGGAGAAGTTTTTGACATTGTATTATGTCGGGGCGGAGGATATCCTTTATATCGACCTTGAGTCCTTGCATCTTTTGAAAAGGAAAATACCTATGCTGTCGGTTGTGTCCGAACTGCCTAAACTAAAACTTGAGAATGTGGGCATAAGGAATATTTTTTCAAATATGGATGCCACAAACCGTGCGGAATATTATACTTCGGACGGAGAGCAGATAAGACTTGAGGCTGAAGATTCCATGGATATGATGTGGCTTATAGGCTCCATGATTTCGGGAATTGTTATCGGTAGAGAGAACCAAGAAGATCCCGCCGAAGCCATTCAGATTTTGGTAAATTCCCAGCTTCTTACGGTACTTCTTCAGTTTATGGGAATGGATATGACCGCTCCTGAAGTTAGCGGCAGCATCAAGCTCAAGCTCTATAAGGCAATGGGAGACTATCTGCAGATACACCTTGGCATTTTGGATTCGGGCGAAAAGGAAATAGAGGCAATATACTTTGACCTTAATTTTATAAAGAACATCAGAGTTCAGATAGGAAGAGGAACGCCTGTGCCCGGACATAGAGCCGAAGAATATATGAATATCATGCACTGGGCGGAGACTTTGGTGCTTGCGGTCTCCACAGAGGGGTACTTTACCTTGGAGGCGGACGGCGACGAGGTGTACGAAAATACCTATCTGAACAGCATTTTTGACAGGCTTTATGCAGGGGATGACATCAGCGGCTTTATGCCCCAATTGCTTAAGAGCCTTGCCATAAGATTCCATCTTGGCGGTTTTAGTTTGGATGTAGGGTATTCCATTAAGGGCAATATCAGCATAAGCAATTTCTTCCAAAGCGATTTGGCTATCGTATTTTATGATAGAAGTACCGTCGTGACCCAAGGCGGGCATCTGACGGACGCTTATGGCGAAGAGACCATGTATGAGATATTTATTGCCCTTTATTTAGTGGACAACCAAGCGTATGTGGACTTGTCCTACTTTGGTCTGCCCAGACTTGCCCTTACAGATGTGGAGGGCACTTTGCATGAGATTTATGCAAAACAATGGGACGAAAACTATAAAAACGCCATGGCGCTTAAAAAACAAATAATGGACGAGGTCTTGCAGGATATTATGCAGAATACGGACAAGACAAAGGCTTACGAATGGGATTTCCATTATAGCTTGGTCCATGACAGCGCCGAACGGTCATATCTGACCGATATGTACGATTCCTTTGAGAAGATGCTTGTTCAAAGATTAAAAGACCTTAATTTGAATCAAGACTATCAGCCCACACAAGCCGAGATGTTGGTTATCGCCGAAAGAGCCAAGGCTATGGCTTGGGATGAGCTGTGCAAAGACGACCAAAGGAAAAAGGCGATATTCTGGGACAACTATTACAGGGCAATAAACGAAGAAATTGAAAATATCGTCCAAGAAATAAATTATTTGGATTCAATAATCAACAATGAGAACACGCCGGCGGAGGAAAGAATAGCCGCAACCCAGCTCAAAAATCAAATGCAGAGCAGATATCAAGATTTGTATAATGAGCGTGAGGCTGCCGAAGTTGCATATGACTATATCCAAGGTATCTATCCTGACGATACGGTTATTTTCTATAAATCCCAAGCATGGGAAAGACACAGAACCAATATAGGAGTCTTATATAACCATGTCACCGGGCAGACCATAATCGATACGGCGACGGGAAAACCCAGAATGGATGTCAGGCGTGCCGACAACCATATTAAGTACATGTCTCGCGACGCCTATAACAAGAGGTATTCGGACGATGCCGCCACATGGAGAGATGTTTATCAGAACGCAAACTCCCAGACCAAATCACTTATGGACAACGCCTATAATACGGTTTATGACGAAGTCGTGACGCATATAGTCACTATTTTGCCCCAATCGGCTGTGGACAGCGTAAGGGAAAGGCTGAGAATACAGTTTAGGCAGATTTATCCCGACGACTCCGACGAGGAAATAGAGTCAAGGGTGGAGAATGCACTTGAAAACGCCCTGCGCGAGGAGGCGGAACATAGAATCGGCAATTATTATGAGAATGACGAAATCTTAATGATGGCTTGGTATGTATACCAAAGCGGAGGTTCCTTAAGCAATTTAGCGCCTCAAACCAACCAAGAGATAGCCAAAATCATGATGGCAGCCGAGGATAGGGTATTGAACGCCGTTGGCGACCCTGCCGCGGTAGCGCTTCAGATGTGGTTCGGGGGTCAAAGGCTTTCGATTGACATCTCATCCGAAGTGATGAACAACTTGATGGGCATACTGGGGGTTAATCTTCCCTTGTCTATTCGAGACAGTTATTTAAGGATTATGCTGGATGAAAACCCCTCAATAACTTTGGGAACGGGTGCGGATGTGCTGATGTTCTCTCTTTTTATCGGCAACTTCTCTTTGGGCGTCAACGAAGAAGACTTGCATGACATTGAAGTTCCCAATATTGAATTGTATCAAGACGGAACGACAAACGGCGTTCCCGAGGCGATATATGTAAAAGTCGAAGGAAGTCTTTTCTTCAACAATGACCCGGTTTATGAAAATGAGAATTTGATTAATTTCACTCCTTTTTTGCAGGAGCTTTTGACGGTGTCTTCTTTTGTCAAAGAGGAACTTAGAGATTTCATTGACGAATTAGAAGAAAGCGGCAATTATAATGATACTGTCAAGCTTAAGGAAGCGGCATGGAACGAATTGTACGCCATAGCGTCCACGTCGCAGACCATGGAAATGGATACCGTAATGGCTCGAGTCATTGCTGAAATTGAAAAGAATAACGAAAACCTGACCGAAGCCCAAAGAAAGGAAAGGGCGTGGGACGCTCTTTTGGCGGGCGCTTCGATGTTTGACTTGGAGAGAATGGGAGTGGATATGCTGCTCTTGTTCAAAGGCGAATCCAATGTATCTTTGGATTTCAAAGTAGAGGGATATCTTGTGTTCGCGGATTTACTCTCCAGCCATTTCAGCATAGAGCTTACATTAAATAAGGGAGACGGCTCTGAACCGCAGCTTGTCCTCTTGGCGGTATATGACGGCATGGACGTCTATCTTCATACCGACCTTTTCGATATCGGCAAAGTCAAGATAGAAAATGTGGAGAACATAGTCACATATTGGCGGGAGGTATTTTCAGATCTGTTCGGCGCTGACGAAGAAGAACCTTTTTCCTCACCACAAAACGCATCCTCTTCAGCGCTTTACGCTGTGGACGATATAATAACCTATATCGACTTTATGTTCTATGACGGCGGCATAGCCGTGGCTCTTGCCAAAGCCGCTCTTACCAATGTCATAGGATTTTTGGGGATAGACATAACACCGTATTTTGAGGATATAGATTTTGGCGCCAATGTCAATCTCAACCTCACTCCCGTGGAGATTGTTCTGGAGGCATATCTGAATATCCTTGAACAAAGAGATAATTATGGAAACTTAGTCTATGAAAGAGGGGACAAAGAAGACTATGATGTGCATGCGGGCTTAAGGCTGGGCGGCATAGATATAGGGTTTGTCAATAAGATACAGACTCCCGACCCTGAGGAATACGCTAGCATAGACCAGTTTGAAAGAATTTCGGTAAGCTTTGGCGGCAAGCTTGACTTGCTTTTAGAAGCTCCCTCCGAAGGATATGAATTTGACTATCTTGTCAATATGTTCACCAATTTCTGGCTTAACAGAAATCCCAACATAGGTCTATTGTTTAATATCATAGACAATATGTACGCTTTGGATATTTATTTTGATTTGACGGCGAATATCAATCTTTTGACTGTCGCTGATTTTACAAATATCGAATTGTACTTCAACCTCACTTCTGCAGAAGCCATGGAAGAATACAACAGCGAAATAAACACGCTGAACCGTACCAGAATGGCAAGCTTTACGGCTTCCGATATCCCTCTCCAAGAGGCATGGAACGCGTACTATGACTATGTAGTAAGGAATAACCTATTGAGCGAAAAGCAAAGGCTTGACGAAATATACAACAGGGTGCTGACAGAAAATAATTATGCTCCCGGAGACCTCAATCTCTTAAGAGAGGCATGGCAGACGGCTTATGGCGAAGTGGGAGACTATATCTTAGGCGATATACTGTCCTTATATCTCGTCATTGACGGAGAAGGAAAGGCGGACGCCTATCTTGATTTGCAGATTTTGGGAATAGAGCCTCTTGTTATAAGAGATGCTATCAACCTTATTTCGGGATTTACGGGAGGAGCGCAAAATATTGGCGGAGGCAAAGAACAGGCTCAACCAGCTCCGCTTAACGCAGCTTGGTACGCTTCCGCGCTCTATGCGTCTCAAGTGCTCATAAACATATCCACCGATGAGACCATAGCTTCTTCACCGATACTGGTCGAACTGACAGCGGGAGCTATTTATGGCATAATCGGTGCTTTGGGCTTTGACCTTGAGGCTTTTCTTGCGGAAGGCGGATATCATCCCAATATTGAACTTGGACTCTTTGGAGATAACCATCTTCTGAATATAGAACTTATTTTGGAAAAAATACTCGGCTTTAATTTCCGTATAGATGTTCCTTCCATTGATATAACCAATCCCCGTCCCAGAGTAATAGACGAATCCAAATATTTTGATATAGACGAAGACTGGACTACCATCAAGCTTGCAATTGAAGGCGGAATAGACTTTTATGCGGACAGCACTTCCGAAGAAACCGATATATCCATGGGCGACCTATTGGAAGACCTATTACAAAACAATAATTTAGGATTTGATATAATTATCAGAACGCTTGAAGATATCGATGAAAATATTACTTTCAGACTTCAGGCTGTTGTCAATATCCGAAAGATTCTATTGGGTGATATCTCCGGGCTTGAAGTGATGCTCGAAGCGGTAAACAGTCAGGGGGATGTGCTTCTTGGTTTGTATGTGATTAGGGAATACAACCAGCTGGGAGAGACGGTCACAAACGCTTATGTCGACGCCTCCAGCTTGAATGTAGGCAAACTAAAGGTAGAAAATGTCATAAATGAAGTGAGCGATTTGTTCTCCAGCGGAGCAGTGCTGAGTCAGGCGAACAATGTCAGCATAGACGAATTTTCCGCCATAGCCGCCATAAAAACCCAAGCTTGGTACGGCGAACCCATGAACGCCGCCGGAGAGCCCCAAACCAAGGAATATGTAAGGGCTGTCTTAGGTGAAAGCCAAGGCTTTGTTATGACCATAACGGCGGGCGTTGTCACTCTGTTTTTGGAAAGCTTGTTCAATGATGAGACCAGTATTATGTCCCGCGCATGGGAAGCTATGATTAGAGACGATCTGGAAACCGAAAGGGCTGAGGAGCTTTCAGCCGCCATGTTTGAGCTTGCAAGAATGGATAGGTATCTGGAAGAGGCAAGAGAGCTTAATGAGGACAATGATGTGCTTCGGGCTTACGAGGAATTTTGGCGTCAAAGCTCCCCCGCACAACAAGCAGAACTCAATCAAAGAGTCGCCCAAGCAATAAGTCAAGACCCGACACTCACCGAAACGCAGGCTAAGGTTATTGTATGGAATAATATATATAAAAAGTTATTAAATGATATAAACAGACTGACTTCAGATGTAACAAAGGGAGATGTTGAGAGTAGAAGCTCTGACGAGATAAGCCTCATCTTAAATATGGATATAAAATCCGTCGCATGGAACCAATGGGCGGAGGACGCTGTTTTTGCACGAGACCAAATGCAAAGGATAATAAGCGACATTAACGAGCTTTATCCGGCGGATTCCAACATATTGAATAGATCAAGGGCGTGGGCGGAATACCGCAATAGGTATATCAACCATCCCGAAATGCTTGAGACCTTGGATAATCTGTTTAGCAGCATCAAAACCAATAATCCGAACTTTAACGATACCGAAGTAAGGGCGGAAGCTTGGAGTCAGCTATATTCCCAAAGACTGTCAGATATAAGCGAACTAAATAATATTTATAGCGAAATGAGAGCCAAAAAAGACGGCTTTGGGCTGGCGGAAAGTGAAATTTGGGATGTGTATTATGATATTTGGGCGTGGGAGACGCTTTATCAAAGGGCGAATAACGACAAGAGAAAGAAAATGCTTGCCTTTATTGACGACATTATGCCCAATTATACTTCCGACCAAAGAGCCGCAAGAAGCTGGAAATTCTATTCTCAAGACATCGATACGGCTTTGGAAAACGGCTTTATGGAAGACGGGCTTCGTGTGGGATACATCTTTAGACCCGACGAATCAGGAAACTGGCAAAAAATAAAAGTCACCATAAACGAACAGATAAGACTTGCCCAAATTTATGTCGATTCTTATACAGAGCTCCACAATATCATAATGGCAACTGTCAACGAACATGTGTTTGTGGAAGCTGCTCTTCTCAACAATGACCAGCTCTTTAGGGCTACTTTGGAAGTTGCCAATTTTGGGCTTGAACTCGCCCTTGACAAGATAGAGCCCGGGTTCAGAGACCTTAAGCTGGATCTGCCCGAAAGTTTCAACCCGGACGAATATGCAACAATTGACCATAATATATCAAGAATTTATGTCAATCTCGCAATAGATTTCGGCTGGGAGATGAGCGAAGAGGCGGAGTATAATTTTGAAGCCCTGATAAGCTCGCTCTTAGGCGACAACGAAGCTTATAGGGGATTGGGGCTCAATCTCATTCCCATACTTAAAATCCTTGAAGAGATAGGCACTTTCTTTAGGTTGGAGATTGAGGGCAACATTAATATAACCAATATCATAAATTCCGACCTGCACTTGGGACTGTATTCGCTTGAAAAATATACAGACTATGACGGCAATGAGGTTGTGGAGAAAAATCCCGATTCTATATTCAGCATTTATTACATAAACGGCGACATGTTCTTAGACGCCGAATCCTTTAATATCCAAAGGGCACATCTTGTCAACGCCATGGAATACTTTGAGAACCTGTTCAGTGGAATGGGCTCCACAGTAAACAATTCCTCTCCCGCAAATGAACAGCTTGCGGCGGGAGTATTAAACGGCTACATGAACTATGCCCTCAACGCCGCAGGTGACAGAGAACCCATTGATATCCAAATAGACAAAAACGGCATAGCCGCCTATATTGGAAGCGGAGCGGTGTTCGCGCTGCTCAACCTTTTGGGTCTTGATCTGAGATATGGATTAGAGTCCGCGGGAGATATTAGCATAGATATAGGCTTGTTTAAGGACGGATTCTTAAATGTGGAGATAGCTTTCGGCGAAGTCGACCAAAATCTGATGCCCACCGGCGAAGAGATAAGGATTCATTTGAAGATTAGAGACGACTTCATAATTGATTTTGACGGAGAAAGCCGTAGGTTTACGCCTCCCGAAGAAGAATATGTGGAAATTAGAAATACCGTGCCTATACTCGGCGTCAGTACAAAGATTATCATTGACCTTGAGGCTGGACGGTTCTATGACGATAGAAACCTATTGAGAGAGCCTTTGGCAAGTATTTTGCAAAACGCTGGACTGGGTGAAGTCATCACGGCTATTATGCTTACTGTGACCAACGACCAAAATCTGGTGTTTGAGCTGGATATTAAAGCCAACATCAATATCCTAAGCTTTGAGCATATTGAATTACAGGTCACAATAAGCAACTGGAAGACAGGCAAGAGATTTGCCAGAATAAATGTAAACGAAGGCAATTTGTTTATTGATATAAGAGACATTGAGGGAGACAGAATCTATATCGCCGACGCCTTTGATATGCTGTTCGGTGAAGTGGATGAAGACCCCCTGAACTTAAGCCCCCAAAATTCCGCCAACAACTTGTTCTTGGCAAGCGGTCCCGGCAACAATCTCACTTTGAACGCCTTTATTAGAAGAAACGGGCTTTATGTGCTGGCGAAAAGAGCCGCTTTTGATGCTCTTTTGGCATCGTTTAATTTCAATAACTTTGAGATATTTGAAGAGCTTCACGCGAAAATTTATGCCATACCCGAAAACAACAGCATGACTGTGGGCGTGGAAATTGCTATGGGCGACGGATACTTCAATGAAACCGAAATGGATAAGACCCTTGCTTTGGGACTTTCCTTGAACGGCGTAAGGATTAACTTCGAAAAATGGCCCACAGATACCCTTATCGTGCCCCAAAGGGTAAATTATATGCTCTTGGATAATATAAACAGCGTGTCTTTGGGTGCGCATTTCCGCTTGACTTTGGAAGACGAAAAGGGCGTATATAACTTTACCAGCTTGCTGGACCAATTGCTTGGTGACACGAATCCCTTTGCAAGGACTCTTGCTCCCATACTTGCACTTGAAGAAGACATGGGAGACACTCTATATATCGATATCAAGGTCACTGTGGGACTTCTTGATATCTTAGGTGACCTGCAGGTTCAGCTGGATATCTATACCGCCAACAGAAGCTTTGAGATGCTTTTGACTTATATCAAGGGCGACCTTTATGTGGATGCGTCTAATATAGGATTGGAAAAAGTCGTCATAACCGATATTCCCGATATTATCGCCTTATTCACAGACGGCGCTGAAGCGCCCGAGGGTTCGCTTTCCAATATCGCATATAAGAATTATTTATATTATGATTCCTTATTTAATTCCACAGTAGACCCCGTCGAGCTTTCTCTTCAAGAACAAATGGAAAGGGTGACCGCTCTGGTCAAAATTGTTCTGGATGAGGAAAAAGGTCTTACCATAACGCTTGTTTCAGGAATGATAAAGGCGCTTACCCGTATGCTGGGCATTGATTTGGAAGACTATATCGGCGGCATTATTGAACCCAATGTGGAAGCCGGCGTGGACAACAATGTAAGACTTGGGGTGAAAATCAATCTTGAATCCGCAGAATTTGACAACTCTGATTTGATTTATCTCAATCTTTTGCTTGAAGACCTTGAAGGCGACAAGCTGAAAGTTTGGCAAGAGTGGCAAAAAGACATGTCCGTCGCGGATAGGATTAGGCTTAGGGAATACCAAAAAGCCGAGGCTTGGCGGATTATTTATGCGGATGCCGAAGGTGAGGAATTAATCCAGATGGACGAAGTTCTCAACCGTATTGTGGAAAGGTATCCCAACTATACCCATGCCAAAAAGCTTGCGGCGGCATGGGATAGGCTAATCTTTGAAAGACAGACCGCCAACGCCATATTTATGGAAGCTCTTATGGGAGACGACGAAGTCACCGCAAGGATGCTTGCTTGGGATAGGTTGAGGGAAATTGTGGATTCTGATTTACAGGCTATTATGCAGGGCATTTTTGACGAACTAAGTCAAGAGGCAAGATATAGCGAAGCTTGGGATCTGCTCTATAACAAAGCATCGCTTAGTCAAGTGCAAAAGACCGTCATGTATGAGATACTGCTGCTTGTAGAGGGAGAGAATGAAACTTGGAATGACGACAGAATAAAGGCGGAAGCGTGGGAGAGATATTTGGATACCCTTGACGACGAGCATCCAGTTTGGAACTTGATAAACACTATTTTGACCTATGAATTGAAAGGAAATCTGTTCACTGAAAAAGACAAGAAAGCCATGGGCTGGCTAAGGCTCATGGACCAATATAAGGCGGAGTTTGAGCCTTATCTTGTGTCCGTGGAAACAGAATTGGCTGAGGACGAGGTTATCCTAAAAGCATACGCTTGGGAAGCGCTTAAGGATTATGAGAACGCAAGGATTGGTTTATTGCAAGAGCTGTTGAACAATCCCATTAACGGACTTTATAAAGAGCTTTCGGATATAGAAAGCCTCATTGAGAGTGCGCATCCAAGCGAGCTTGAGGCATTGCTCTCTGAAAGACTAAGAATACTTTCTGAAATAAACGACCTTGAAATCGCCATACAGAATATTCAAATATCCTTGACAGAAATGCAGGATATAGAATTTGAACAGATTGGAGACGACGACACCAGAAAAGCCAAGGCTTGGGATTTATGGTTCTTGTATTCCTTAAATCTGGATAGAGTCAAGCTTATGAACGCTCTTCTCAAAGGCGAGGCTTGGGACTATATGTATTCTCTATATGTCGACCTTGGTTATACGGACGAAAAGGAAGAAATGGAGACCACACTCAACAATCTTCATGAAGATGACTTCTCCTTTGAGTTCTTTAGAAAAGCCCAAGCTTGGGACAATCTGGCTCAAAGCCGATTCTCTGAGTCGGTGGGCTGGATGTCTGACATTCTTACAGACGACGATACCATTATTGCGGCTTTTGATACGCTTTATGGAGAGGCGGTCGAGAGAAGCAAGAACATGGCGAATATCGCTTTGGGAATTGACTTTTTCGGCGAAGAGATAGATGTTAAGTTTGAGAATGAGACCAAGTATATAAACCCGCAAACGGGAGAGCTGGTGTCCACCATACCGGAATTGCTGAATAAAGGCGAACAACAAGAATATAAGAGATATGATGAGTTAAAATTGTATTTGGAACTCAACGCAAGTTTGGAGAATTCGCTTGAAGAGGGAAGGCTTGCTATAAACGATATCTTGGCTTTGTTCCCCGCCATAGGCGGCATAGAAAGCGCGGTGAGGTTCACAGAAGGTCATTCGCTTTTGGTTGAGCTTTCGGGAACGATAGGCATTGATTTTGCCAAGCTTTTGAGCGACGATTTAGCGGATATCGACGACGCCTTAAGGGGCGAAATCAATCTAACTTATTATATCCTTGACTATGAGAATGAGGGCTCCCCCGAGGAATTCGAACAGGTTATTCTCAATGTATGGATAATAGGTACGGATATCTATATCCAAGCCGAAGTGTTTGACAGCCACCTTAACCTGCACATCCCTGATATGCAGCTTACGAGGATGCTCTTAAATCTTGCGGGCTTAAGCGAAGAAGAAGGCGATATCAACCCCTTCAACAGCGCCGTATACAACGCATTGCCCGAATATAAAGAGTATAAAGAGCAACAGGGCGAAAGAATAGAAAACCCGTTTGAGGCGCTTTATAACGCTTCCAATGAAGGCTTTGCGGGCAATATCCTTGAAGCTTTTGTTAGAATAAATTCTCAGGAAGCTGGAATTATATTGAGCGTGGCGTTTATGTCCGAAGTGTTTATGCTTTTGATGAATCCCGATGTGACAAGCGACGAATTCCAGCAGATAATCGATAAGATATTCACCGAAGGAAAGCTTGGCGTCACATATGGCGATGACTTCAGCGTGGGACTTATTTTGGAAAAGGTTAGAGAAGACGAGGATGAGACTGTGGGCTATAAGCTTGACTTCTCTATGTTGCATAATACTTATATCAGCTTAGACGACCAAGTCTATGACGAGTTCTATAACCGCTATTCTGACGAATACTATACCGATATCTTTGACGAATGTTATACGATAGCCGAGGTTGTGCAAAGGTTCACGGTAGGGGCGTCGCTTACGCTTGAGGCGGATTTCGTAAAGCATATTCTGGACTGGAGCACGCTATTCAGCGTTCAAGAGCTCCCCACTATATTCCAAATAAGAATTTTAGAGGCAGTTCACGGACTGATTACGATTAATGTCAGCATGAACATAGACCTTGCGGGCGGAATAGGCGCTTTAGACTTGATTGTAGAAATGGTCAATGAGGACAATGAAAAGATACTGTCCTTCTATCTTGTCACCGGATATATAACCATGGGTGAAATAAATCCAAGCGTATATATCGAATCTTCCCTCCTTGGAATACCTAAGTTGAAGTTAGACATCCCCAGTGCGTCCAACTTCTTAAATATAAGTCAAGACCTTATAAGAAACCTCTTGATCAGAACGGACGAGGTCTCCCAACAAATGGGAATGCCCCGTGCCATTCAAAACAGCGACGACCCCAATTATGACGACGAGGACGGACTGCAATTTATGGGAATCAATCTGGGTGGTCTTTTTGAAAGCTTGTCCATAGGCAAGGGCACATTGGCTATTGTCTTGATGCCGTCGGCTATTGCAAGCATAATATCCGACTTGTTTAATCTGCCCTTTGACGAAGTGGGCGACATAACTTTGGAACTCAACAATTTGACCAACACCCTACAGTTGACTATTCCGATAGACGCGGGCGTCAGAGACGAAGAAGGAAATACCGTCGTGCCCTCTAAACTCAATCTGGGCATAGGCATAAGCAATGTCAAGGCAAGACTGGGTCCCAACGACAGTTTCTTTGAGGATATTGACTTTTCGGATTTTGAATCCATAAACAACTTTGCATGGGCGGCAAGCATCAATAGCGCGCTTACCGTAAACGATGACCTTTGCGCATTGTTTGACCTTTCGGATATCACAAAGCCTCTATTGGGCATGCAATTGCAGCTGCAGTCCGCAGAAGAATTGGATATCCAAATAGACTTCAACCTTTCCGCATATGTGCCTTTCAATAACCTAAACGACTTAAGGCTGCAGCTTGAAATCAGCCAAAACAACAAGAGAAGAATTATGGTGGCTTATGCGGGCTCTAACACTGAAGGAAATATCTATATAGACCTTAACGGCATAGGTCTTCCCGCCATGACCACCAACGCCATAAACTTCGGCAAGCTTGTGGAAGACTTATTGACCAAGATGCTGTCAAGAGAAGAAGATGAGCCGCAAAACTCCGCTTATGGCTCTTATTCCGCTCCTCAAAATTCAGCTGACTTAGTGTCGGCGGACGGCTTGTCGCAGGCGGAGATAATAGAACGAATGTATCCCGACATTAAGGATATACCTTTTGGCTCCAATATGCTTCTTTTCATCGGGCATTCGCACGAAGTCAGCCTTGCGATTACGGGTGCTTTGCTCACCGCTCTGCTGGGCAACCTCGACAATGTGACAGACGGCGGCGTTCCCGATTTGATTTTGGATATACCCGTTTTTGACTCCTTAAAAATAGGCTATTCCAAAGACGATGACCTTGCGGGCATTATGCTTGTATTGGATGAATATAAGTCATTTAGAATAAATTATAGCTTTAAGGAAAGCCGCTCGCTAATGAGACCCATTTCGGAAATCGTAAATGAAATGGACATAATAGACCCCAAAGAGGACGCCAAAGACAGAAAGTTTGACAGTATAAATATAATAAAGTCCCTTGCCTTTAATTTGGAAGCGGAACTTAGGGTAAGGACGAGAAAGGAAAGAGAAGGCTATGAAAAATCCGACACCATAAAAGCAATGGAAGCTCTGATTGAGGGGCTTGTTGGAATGGAAGCGGGAAGCGTGGACTTCGACCTTCAAGAGACGGTGATGACCTTTGGAATCACTATCGGCGCAGCGGTGAATTTCGCAGATGTCTCAAAATCCAAAGTGGTATTCGCCATTCGATATAACGACAATCCCCTTTTGTCGATCTACTTTATCGGCGAACAAAACAAGATATACGCCGATATGTCTCCGCTTGGGCTGTTCCGCGTCTCCTTAACGGGAATGGATGTCATGAGCCTTATTGCCGATATATTCACCGAGCCTATCTTTGTGGAAGGCGTGGGCATAGATGTGGAGAATCTTTTGCAAGGGCTTTTGTCGGGAGATTTGGACTTGGGCGGCGAAGAAGAAGAGTTTGACGAGACCGAAGAACCCGAAGAGCCCGAAGACCCAGAAGACCCAGAAGAGCCCGAAGAGCCCGAAGAGCCCCAAGAGCCTGTAGACCCCATAGGTACGACCCAAGAAGTGCCTACCTTGATGCTCTTATTGACCAATGACGAAATAATTCTTAGCCCCAATACTGCGGTTTTGAATTCTTTCCTTGGAGGGGCGGGTATTATGCTTCCCAACTTTGCGGACATCAGACTGTCAATAAATACATTTGAAGGCATAAACAACTTTAACTTCAACCTGAAGATAGACAGTCTTGGAAACGGCGTGGCACTTAATGTGCCTCCGGGAGGTTTGAGCATATCTTTTGACGACAGCATAGTTAAGACCCCCCATATCAACATACTTAAAAAGTACGGCGGACTTGCGGGTCTGACCCTAAACAAACTAAACGGCTTTGGCGCAGATACTCTTGCCCTTGTGGACAGCCTGCTGGACGGCTTGAAGATTTATAATCTGGATGTGTTCTTAGATAAGAGAACGGACTATTGGGAGAGGAAAGAGTTCTTCATAGAGTATCCTCCCGCTGACACCGATACAGGACCGGTATATTATCCAGACGACGACAGCGGCTTTAACGGACAGCTGACCCAAAGACAGAAAACTATTTATAACGCTTTGAAAGCAGCGGCTCAAATAGGCGAATGGCTGGGCGGAATAGACAGCATTTGGGACGCCATAGGAGACGCTATAGGTACGATTGGTGAACTTAATCCCGACGAGCCTACCAATGTTCCCAAATTCTTTAGGAACAGATATAAGAGGGGCAAGCTGAGACTGTCCAAAACTCCCTCTAATGCCATATCTGTGGATATCCAAACGCTTACTTGGAATACGGGCAATACCCAAGTGTTTATTGAAAAACACAGAGTGCTTTTGGTGCTTGGTTCACAGTTCAATATAAGAATTCCCATCATTAACCTTTCCTTACCGCTGGCAAGCTGGGGTAACAACCTAATAGGCGGAATGATGGGTAATGCCGAATTTGAAAACAAGGGCATACCCTTGCCTGTCGCACTGTATCCCAGAACGCTTTTTGCTGGGGATGAAGAGGAAGAAGTCAGCACCGGAAGACTTTATGGTCAGGTTGTGGACCATAACGGCAACCCAGTTGAGGGCGCAAGAGCTTATGTTAGGTTTGAAAGAGATGACGAAGTAAAGGAATATTATGCTACTACCAATGAATTAGGTTTCTATCATTTCCTTGATATAATCTGTCCCGATCCCCTTGACTTTGAGGACGAAGCCGACAAGGCGATAATTGAGCAGCTTCAGGGTATAGACGATCCGGGAGAAGACGGTGTTTATGTGCTTGGAACGAATAGATATGTTAGAAAAGGCGATCTATACTATGACTTAAAGAATGGGTATGATATCAGAATCGATCACCCCGGAGATTCTGCATATAGCACAGTCTTCTTAAGAGAAGTTATCATAGGACCCAAGGAAATAAGCGGCGCCATTCGAAAAGACGCCATAATATCAACGGTGCACTTAGGTGATGTAACCGTTTCGGGCATAGTAAGGAACGATAGAGGTGAAGCCATACCTTTCGCCGTAGTCAATTACAACAACGGCGGAGATATCGAAGCGGACGGCGAAGGCAGATATACGCTTGAATTCTCGGTGTATTACACTGGAAGGGATGACGACCATTGGATAAGAGCTTATGCCACGGGCTATGAGTACGGCGAAATAAACCTCACTACCGAAAAAGACCTCTATAATTTGCTGTACGAAAACCAAGGAGAAGTAGAACTTAATAATATTGATTTAAGTCTTGTGGATGACGGAAAGCCTGTTTATCTGACTATTATCGGAAGATTGGTGGATTCAAGCGGAAATCCGATTGTCGAATCCACAACCGAATACGGTATGAACAACATAGAGATATGGATAGAATATGAAGGGCATACCTTGGGCACAGAAGACTTTGTGGATATAGAGCCGTATAATTTTGGAAAAGGCAAAATCAATGTGGACGGTAACGGAACATTTAGGCTGGAAAGCTATAAAGACTCCGAGGAGCCCATATATCTTCCCACCGACGGAACATATATTGTCAAATTCCGTTCGCCTGTCTATAAGAATCAAAACGCACCTTCGTTTAGTGTGTCGACCGAAATAGTCAAAGATAGAAATTATACTCATAATATGGGACTTATTCAATTGGAAGACAGAGCGGCACATTGGACGGATAACGAACCCATAGTCAAGACGCTGCAATCAGGAGAGCAAGTCTTGCCCGCCATGCTGCAAAGAATTAGGATAAGGCTTGGTGCGGACATCAAAGACAGCGAGCCCCACAATAACGGCTTAAATCCCGATGAAGGCTGGGACGAAGACGGCAATCCAAGAAACAGTTTTAAGGACAACAACAATAACATAAAATATCAAAACGGCATTGCGGATATTCACAACGATTTCACCTATATAGAAGTGTGGCTAGATTCGGGATTCCTTAACGATATGCTCTTATCAGTTCAGAGCATGCTTTTGAATATGCTTGGAATAAGCAATATTCAAAAATTTAAGAAAGTTCTGCCTATAGACATAGCGATTGGCGACAGAAACGATATTCCGGGCGATTCGGACAATAATAAATACATGGGTCGTTATAATGAAAGCGATATGAGAATATACGACCCCATGTATATGACAAAGGGCTCTTATTTCCAAGCCGTAAACAGCGCTCTTGCCAAACTGCCTGCGGGACTTATACATTTTGCTCTTGCGTCCATATTGGACAATATGCTGAGAGACATGTATTTCTCGCTTGGCGGAGAGGACTACGCAATAATTGACCTCATAGCCATGGCATTGGTTGAGCCCAATTTGGTAACTGGCTCTACTCTTGGGTCCGTAGCCAACATTGTGTCATATATTCCGTATGTCGGTCAAATTCTGGCGGCTGTGCTTAGAGTAATGGCGACCATTTTGAATACGGTATTAAATCAGTTGAGAAAAATTATCGGCGACGCTGGCAACCTTATTTCCCACCTATTGCCGATAAACCTTGCCTATAATATGTTCGATACCATGGATATGAACAACTCTCCGCTTAATGACTACTATAAGACCGAGGTGCTGAACGAGGGGAACAGAAGCATTGGAGGCGTCCAGGTGCGACGAGATGTCAAGTATTATGATTCGTCGGCATATGCCAAAGTCCTTATGGACGCGACTTCCACATCTATGCTGAATAGAATAACCCTGTTCTTGAACGGCGCTTCATATAAGTACGAGGGCGAGGACACCAAACTTCCCAGCGAGAATAACTATGCTGAAGACAACGACAGCCAAGGCGACTGGACGACCCAGTACTGGCAATATACGGGAAGAGTGGCGGACTTTAATAAAGGTCAAAGGCTGAACGACAGCAATGTCAATTATGACATTAGAAGCCGAGTAATAAAAGAAACCCAAACCATTAAGGCCGGAGAATATCTGAGCATACAAGAGGCGATAAACTTAGGTTCGGATAAGCCGAACGCCGACGAGTCAGGCGCTCAGACCATGCAGAAATTAATGGACAGATGGACAAAGGCGAACAATGTCAACTCATATCTTATAATAGAAGACTATGCTTTGGACGAAGACGGCGAAGAATATGTCTATAATAGAATTTATATCTATGACGACGCTTCAAACCCCAAACAGGATTTCTATCAAGAGCTTGACATAAAGAATACGGGAATTACATTCAGAGTTTTGGGAGATCAATTCGGTGAAGAATTCAATAAGGTAAAACACATCGAAAAAGACAATACCTTTGAATATACCTTAATGCTGCCGCCCTCCCGCATAACTTTCCACGATCCCTATGATCTTACCGACTTTACTATGTATGGCGGTTCATGGGCAACCAGCGGCGGTTCCATGCATGGCGCAAGGAGGAACACAGATCCCAACTTTACCATATTTGACGCCCTGCCCGACAGGACTTGGACCAACTTTGTGGACGGTAATTCCAGAGGCTCACAGGGTATTGGCTTGTTCTGGGATTTGGGAGCGGTGGATATAGACCCCGCCGGCGTTGATTTTGAAGATGGGGTTATTCTTCCCGGATATGCGCTTAATCTGACTTATAGCGAAATCCAAGTAGAGGTGGAAAGGTTTGTGCTTGATGCGGATGACCCAAGAATAGAATACCTTGATATTCCGCCTATTGATCCCTATGATTTTGACGAAGAGGAATATATCGAGTCGTTGCCTAAGATGTTCATATACCATTATTACAATGCGTCGTCAAGTATCATAAAAGAAAAGACATATATATTTAATAAATTGGATTGGCATTTGGACAGAAAGACCGTTGAGGGCATAAGGACCTATCCTTCCTTGTTCTATGATACCGAGGAAGAGCCTTATATCTGGCTGACTTATACTTTCGATAACTCTCCCGTCAAGCCCGCAAGAATAAAGATGCCCTTGAAGGTAGTGGACAGAACGGCTAAGAGCGTATACGCCAACGAATTCACACAAGGCGATGTAGTTGTCAACGAGGGATTGTCTTTATCCATGGGAGGCATTAGGCAAACAGACGCCGACAATCCCGACCATGAGGGCTATCATGGAATAGTCACATTCAGCCCGTTTGACTGCGACGACCCGTATAGGGTTATGTCAAATATCTCCAGGCTCAATGTAATGACCCAAGAGGGCTTGATAGAGGATTGGAGAATATTAAAAGACAGCTTTTCAGAAATAGAAATGGACGACGGACTGTTGAGCAACTATGAGCCCTTGGATTTAAGCCAGAGAAAATATGTGGTATCTTACAAAATTGTGGACAATGTGGGACTTGTGCAGACAATTAAGATTCTTGTGGAAATAAGAAGCAAGGAAATCGTGTCCAGCGACCTTCCCTCTGCCGTTCAAGCCATACCATATAAGGCGTATTCAGGCGCTAATAAGTTAAGCACTTTGAATAGGCTTAATCTGCCCGAAACCTTTACGCTGAATTATGGAGACGGCACCAGCGGAAAGATGTCGATTTATAAGCCTGTTGAAGTAGACGGGGAATTGGTTTATCTCCCCGGACAGAACGAGATACTTGAATATCCCGTAGTGTTTGAAGCGGACGGAGAGGTTCAGGCTTATTATGTCGTAAAAGGCGATACGCTTACATGGTTGATACCCGCAATGAGCTATACTGGCGGACAATATACCGCAAAGGCGCTTGTGGGCGGAGATCTGGCGAAGTATGAAATGGATATTAAATTGACCCAAGCACGCCTTGACTATATGAGATCAAATTATAGTCTGACAGGTGTCAAGAGTGCGGTTTGGGATGATCTATATCGGGTGAGTTCCAGATCGGTAAGATATGAAATGGACGAACTTGTCGAAGAGCTTAGAGACCAATACGGCTATTCCGTAACACAAGGCAAAGCCGCGGCATGGGACGAATGGTATCAAAGAAAAGACGATAGATACCGCATGGATATGGATATTATGCTTTTGCGGGAGAGGTTGTCCTACTCCAACATAAGCCTTAACAACGCCAAACAGGTGGCTTGGGACAGAGAATACGCCATGAGCTATCAGAATGAGTTAGACGCCATGTATCAAAGGGTTAAGCAAAACAACCCCGGCGCCACCGACACGGCAATAAAAGAAGTGGCTTGGGATATTCAGCTTAGAGAGACCGCCAACACTCTGCAAAAAGAAATTATGAACCAGATTCTAAGAGAGGTTACCGCGTCAGAACCTGAAAATATCTTCCCCAAAGCCAAGGCATGGGATAACTTCTATAATGCCTCTACCAGAAAGAAAGCCGAATACGACAGGATAATAGCACGGGTCAGGCTTGACAATCCCGGATACAACCAAAACGCTATCAAGAGAAAGGCTTGGGAAAAGCTGTATGAGGACTATACCTCCGACCATGAGACGCTGGAGGTTAGGATAAACGCACTTGAAAGAATAGCTACGGCAATCGCCGATTCCTTGACTTTCAACCCCAGCCAAGAGATCAGACTTCTTGATCGATACAGCGTCAATTTTTCGGGCATAATAGAGTCCAATGTCCAAGTGGAATGGCTGGATATAGAGCCTGAAGATTTGATAAACAACTTCCATGGAAAGATTCTATATAGCGATGTGGCGGTTGTGGATGAATTGTTCGGCAATCAGATTTTAAGAAATGTCAGAATAACCATACAGAAATTGGATATCAACGGCATACAGATAACCAACAACCTTGTGCTTATCGACCCGTATGACCAAAGCACGATTGACGACTATCTGTACCAGTATCATGACTTTGACCCCGAATTCTCGGCATATAAGATGTCTTTGGTATTGACCGGAGGCATACTGTCAAGCAGAAGCTATTGGGAGCTTGAATTAGACAATCAAGGCGTGCCCAAGTGGAGATTCGCATCCTCGGGCGGAATAAACTATGACGGCAGTGGCGAAAACAAGATTATTATCACTGTGAGGAACGCCGGATATCAAGAAAATCCGATATGGCGCCAAGATGTCATTATCGACATACCCGAGGGTCATATAGCAGACCGCACAGTGACCTCATTCCCCGCTCAGTTTGGCACCGCAGAAGAGGTTAAGCTAAAGAGCCAGCTTTCTCCTGAAGACAATCAAATTTGGACATTAGAAAACGGAGTCCTCACTATATTTGATGCCTTTAAGATGGTTGAGATAAAGGAGCTTTATGTTAGATTCCAAGACCAAACAAGACTTTTGGATGCGTATATAGACTTTGGAGAATTCCAAGAAGAGTTCTACTCTCATGAAGAGTTTATCTTAACTAACGGCATAGTGGTGGGCAAAGGCTCTAATTTGCAGAAGTTCGATATCAAAGTAATAAATTCCACTCCCAGAAAAGTTTATCTAAAGGAAGAGGGAGGCAAGCTTAAGAAAGATATCAGGTTCTTTATGGATAAGACTGCGGGCGGAGAGCTTGTGGACGAAGTTAATTTTGAGAGTGTGGTATTCAACACCTATGACCACATCCAGCTGCCCAAGTATGCTCTTGTCAAGTTTATTAACAACGGCGCCAGCGAGATATTGCCGCTTGACACCGTATGGACGAATGTGGACGAATATGACAATCTTAGCGAAAGCACAGTAGCTACCGCAAAGATAGGAAATGAAATATTCGGATATATCTATCATACAGTGGAACTCAATCTTTCTCCCGAAGAGATCGATATCTCCGCTATTCCCAGAGTCAATCTTCCCGACGAGATATCCATAATGCCTTATGTGGATCTCCAATCACAGCTTCAGCCTTATCTGACTCAAATAGTCAATACCTATAATCCTTTGACTGGATTGGGCGTAAAATCCAACTATCTCATGAATGTCATAGTGGACGACATTTCCTTCCCCGGCTATAAGGAGAACGGCTATCGCGAGCAAGTATATTATGTAAACTTCCATGTTGGAATCACCACCCAGTTCGATACCAAAAACGGGGTCACAAACTTTGAGATAAGACAGGCTAAGAGAGTAAAAGTGTATGTGCAAGAGATGATTGCGCAAAGCTTAAGCGAACAGATTGTGGGCAGTATCTATGATAAGATTGATTTTGAAGAGTATTCCAGAGCGAGCGTTCTTTTCAGTAACGGCAGCGAGGAAGTGGTAGACTTAAGCTGGGATGTATCCAACCTTAGGTATAACTTCTTGGGCGGCGTGTATTATGTACTGGCGACTATTGCCCAAGGCACGCAAATCGAGCAGACCTTTGAAGTGCCCATTCAGATCAATCCCAGTCAATTAAGGAGCATAATAGCGCTGTCCCCCGAAGAGGCGGAAGAACAGGATATCGAGTTTGATTACAACAGACTTGACCTCAACGAAGACGGCACAATCAGTAGACTGCTAATCGAACCCTTTGAGGGCTTTGTGGGACTGCCTCAAATGGTAAAGGCAAAATTCAGAAACAGCGAAGAAGAAGTTCTTGTATATGTGGAATGGTCGTTTAACCATATCGTTCAGATAATGTCCATTGGCGGCGGAGAATTCACAAAAGCCAACCAGAATGCGGCTATCGCCACTATCTATATGCTGGAGAATCAGACTATCAAAGAAAACGGCGAGGAAAAAGAAGTTCAAGTCAGAGTGGCACAGCAGTCAATTGAAGTAGATGTGTTTGTATATGACCGCACCATAATCGAATATCAAGTCAGCTATCTTGAAGAAGGCGATGACTTTGTCATAATTGACGACCAGCCCAATAAAAATGAATATAATCCGTCCTACTTGTTTGTGGACGGAGTGATTCCTATCAATCCTTATCAGAAAGCTTATAGCGAAGTGTTTGATAGTCCGGACTTCGCCTACTTCAGAAGGGCAAAGATAATTCTCAACAATATGGGTGCGGACGGAATGCCTTATGACACCGCACAACCCGAGATTGTGTTTGAGCTTGCACAGAAGAACTATGTTATCTATGACAGGGCGACGGGACTTCCCACAAATGTCAAGAACCTCTATACAGGAAGAGATGTGGTAGTCAATCTTAGAGTGGGAATAGATGAACCCTCTATCGCCCCTGACGCCAGAGTTCTGACAATAGGCAAAAACGGCAAATCTATGGAAGCCAGAATTATGGATATGACCTATAGCAAGGGCTTGGATAAGAATGAATACTTTGTGGATGTATACGGTGTGATAACCGAAAAAGACGGCAACCAATACAGTCACTTTGTAGACTTTGAGCCGACAGTATCCGACAAGCTTATTGAGGGTAAAGATTATGCAAGGTTTGGAGAGCTTGCGACATATAGGTTTGACGAAATAAGATATGACGACAAGCATATCAATACCAGATTTATTGACGGCAGAGAAAGAGGCAAAATCGGCTTCTCTGGCGGAACGGCAAGGATATATGCGATATTCGGCAACGAATTTGGCGGAGAACAGACGCATATAATCAATATTCACTATGTGGACAGGACCATCAATAGGCTGTTTGAACCCGACCCCGCCATTGTTCCTTATTATGAAAAAGTAGTCGACCCCACGGATGAGATGTCGTTTAGTTTTGTCTTCGATCCGTTTAAGCCGTATGTCAATACGACCCAGCCCCTTGGAGCAGGCGAACAAGGCTATTTGGCGTTGGGCAGCAGAGGCACGACAATATTGTTTAACGACGGCACGACTTTGGATTTGTCCTCAGAAGAAAATATATCCAGAGCAAATATCCAAGTGCTTTGGGATGACAGCGATGTCAGAATCAGGGTTGCAGGCGGTTATTATAGCGTTGAGGCAATTGTTGGAGAAGGTCCCACCGAGCAGAGAATAACCTATCCAGTTATGTTTAAGTCCAGAAAAGTCAAGACTTCGGTAGATATATTCGGCTATCAAGAAGGTTTCAAGGGTATATTCAAAGACGGAGCGGAATCCGAGATTCTGAAAGTTTATGACTTCCTTGAACAGCCTAACTTGACCAAGGCTATTGGCGAGAATCTGTTTGTCAACGCCGGTGAGAAATTTAGAGTATACTTTGAAGGATTTGACGATGAGTATATGGAATTCACAATGGGACAATTCGCGGGAGAGCCCGAGGGAGACAAGAGGGTGGTCCGTTCTTACAGGGGACTGGGCGCTGAAAAAGAGCTTGTGTCCACATTTGAACTGGCAACTGAGGAGTATAACAAATTGCTTATGAGCTTTGCTATCGATCCCAGCAGACCCCTGTCCTATAAAGGCGGTGAGATGAGATTCTATATGACCATGCCGGGCTTTGCTATGGGAGAGGATGGACAGCAAAAAGCCACTATCTCCGTGAAAATTAAAGAGCAGTATATAGCGACTATTCGCCAAGCCCAAATGGATAACAGGAATCCCGCTTCCGCAAGCCATATTCAAGTCGAAGGCAGAAATCATAATGCCATAACTTATACTGAAGGGGATTTGAACAGCTATCATATCACAAAACCTTATTACTATATCACCAGAGGCGGAGTGCCCATGCCCGACTATATCTGGATTTATGTGACCACAAAGGAATGGCGGCAGCGAATAGATAATCAAGAGGCAACGGTCACTTACGATGCCAACGGAGTGGCGACGGCTCAATATACAGACACAGAAACGGGTCAAACTTATCAGACCCAGCTTGAAGCTTATTATGTCAACGCCATATGGTCAGGCGGAAGCCGTGGAAGAGTATATGTCAACTATTATGACGAGGAAGTAAAGACCACAATGACCATGGATATAGACAATCAGCCGTATACCTTCAAATTTACATGTACGCCTTATATCTATGACGAAAACAAGCCCTTATATGACCCGCAAACCGACGAGCTTACTCCAATAGACGGTTTCCGTACCGGCATAAACTATGGTCCCGAAGATGTCATACTCATGCCTGTCAGCAAAGGGGAGAGGGGAGAAATTGAACAGAGCGAAATCGGAAAGATAGAAGTAATCTATGTCGACGACGACGGCACCGGCGACCCGATCTCTTATGTAGAGTTCGATCCTGCCTTACACGATTATGACAAATATGGTCTGCGAATCAAGTTCAGCGCCCTTGACGAATATGTGATAATCACCAAGGTTCAGGGCGGAGGCACATACTTTGACAACTTTAATAAATGGTACTTCGGTGATGTGACCTTTGGAATGGCGAACCAATACGCAACTATGACGCTTGGAGGAAGGGGAGGACAATTGATAAGATGGCGGTTCACTCAATTGAGCAATAGAAAATGGGTGAACACCAATGTTCCGAGTTTGGTAAGCGTCTTTAACGAATATACCTTCCCGGATGTGTTTGTTCAGTACTTCTCAACCGGACAAGGGCAAGCCTTGCAACCGGGCGTGGAAATACCCCTTAAACTCACCAACTTCCGTACCCCCATGGGGGACGAAATGAATCCCACCGAGAATATGCCTGGTGTGCTTCCTGAAAATTACAATCAAAATCAATCTTTCAAGAGCAAAGATTTGGAAGATTGGTATAACAAGAAGAGCAGAAAAATCAACGTGCATACCTTTACGACGGCGGAGAACCAAATTCAGCCCAAGTACTCAATCGCTCTTGTGGACTGGGGCATAGACCAATATTGTGCATATCCTGAGGACCTTGACAGCATAGGAGGAACAATCATACTTGCGGGATGTTCTACTTATGTGCACAACCTAAAGGATAGAACAGATGAGAATCCTGACAGAATCCATGAAGGGCTGGTTGACAATACATTTAACCTTGACGCCAACGGCAACCAAAGACCCGGCGTGGACAATGCCCCAGACAATCCTATAGCATATCTTGTTAATCCCGACCATATCAACGCATATCCCAACTCGCCGTTGTCACTGGATATGGGCTGGACCTATCCTGCGGGTATGGGAACGGGAAGTGCGGGCTCTGAAATTTCAGGCAGCTTCTATTATAGCCGTCAATATCGGTCCAGACAAAATCAGGTTCCCGAAATTAGAATAAAGAGAGGCACTAGATTCCAGCTTCATAATCTGCCGCTGTTTGAAATTTATTATCACTTTGAAGACCCATGGCTTATCCCGATAGGAACCACCACAAGGTGGCAGAAGACGCTGACTTATGTCAACTGGCAAGACCTCGATGTGTATTACAGACCAAATGAAGCGGGTTGGGCCCACACCGGCAATCCCAACGATTATGGCGAACAGCTTGGACGATATGAGAGCAATAGATATAAGCTTATCAATACCTTTGTGCCCATAGACACTATCTATACTTTGGTGGCTAATATGCCTTTCCCGTCTCCGTCTGGACTTGATTATAACGGAGCGCAAGTCGTGGTCAAGCTGAGAATAGTTCCATAATAATAAAAACTTGGGGAAACGCCCTTTAGCTTCCTAAAGGGCGTTTTTTTATGCATATATGAATATACTATCTGTATGAAAGGTGTGTCAAAGGATTTTGTCAATAAACTTCTGCTTATCACTCTTGCCGGAATCGTTATATGGAATTTTGATAGGGTATTGAATACTGTCTCAATAGTCAAACAGGCTTTGACGCCCCTTTTTATCGGGATTGTGTTTGCGCTTATATTAAATATCCCCATGGAATATTTCAGCGAAAAAGTCTTTCGCAAGCTAAAAAAAGGAAGGCAAGGTCTTTCTCTTTTCGTTTCGGTGGCACTTTTCGCAGGGTTTTTGACGGCATTTGGCTTTTTGTTATTCCCCCGTCTGGTGGAGAGCGTAAAAAATGTTGTGGAGAGGTTTCAAAACGGTCAGGCTTTCCAATCGCCCGCGCAGGACGGCGCCCTTTCTTTCATATATGACAACTTAAATAAGCTCTTAAGCAATTTTGTCAATAGACTTGGTGACTATCTGCCAAGGCTTATGAAAATCGCCGAAGACGCTCTAAGAATTCTTCTAAACACCCTTTTGGGTCTTATATTCGCAATACTCATTCTCAATAATAAGGAACAGTTAAGGCGTCAGATTCGAAAGGTTATTTTTTCCATTGCAAAAAAAGAAAAAATCAAGAATGTCTTGGATACTTTGAATATGGCTTTGGAAAAGTTTTCAAGGTATATGGGCGGACAACTTATTGAAGCCTTGATTCTTGGCTTTTTCACATATACCTTTATGCTGATACTGGGACTGCCCTTGGCGCCGCTGATAGCGTTTATTACCGCCTTATTTAATCTTGTCCCAATAATCGGCGCATATATAGGCGGCGGCATATCGGCGCTATTAATTTTTTCGATCAATCCCAGCCAAGTTTTGATATTCGCTATTTTTATAATTATTCTCCAACAAGTGGAGGCCATGACCACTTATCCGGTTATCGTGGGCAAATATGTGGGGCTTTCAAGTTTTTGGATACTTGCCGCGGTTGTGGTGGGCGGGGGGCTTTTTGGTTTTTGGGGAGTGTTTTTAAGCGTGCCGATAACGGCTTTTTTGCACGAATTTTTGAAAGGGGTGCTCCAAAAGAAAAGGCTCAAGACCTCGCTTTATCTTGACGGGACAAAAGACGGTGTGATAAAATGAACGCGAGGTGAATATGAAATTTTATTCCAAGCTTGCAAAAGATATAATCCCTTATACAGCGGGGGAGCAGCCCAAGGACAAAAAATATATAAAACTCAACACAAATGAGAACGCCTATCCCCCCACGCCCCAAATAAAAGAGGTATTAAGGAATTTTGAATATCAAGATTTGCTTTTGTATCCCGACCCTGACGGTACTGAATTAAGGGAAGAGCTTGCCAAAATAAAAAAGACCTCTTTCAAGAACATATTCCTATCAAACGGCAGCGACGAAGTCTTGTCCATGGCGATAGCGGCTTTTTTTGATGAGGACGACACCATAGCTTATCCCCAGATTACATATAGTTTTTATGATGTGTACGCTGATTATTATCGCTTAAAAAAGATAAAGATAGCTCTAAAAGACTATCAAATAGATATTAATGACTATTTGGGGCTTGACGGCAAGGGCATACTTTTGGCAAACCCCAACGCCCCCACAGGCATGGCTTTGAAAACTCAAGAGATAGAAGAGCTGGTGAAGAATAATAAAGACAAAATAGTCATCGTTGATCAAGCGTATATCGCTTTTAGTCAAGGCTGTTCAAGCATAGAACTGATAAAAGAGTACGATAACCTTTTGGTTGTAGAAACTCTTTCCAAAAGCCATTCCCTTGCGGGGATAAGGCTTGGGTATGCCGTGGGGAACCAAAACTTAATAGACGCTTTGAACAGAATTAAGAATTCAATAAACAGCTATACGGTGAACAGGTTGAGTATGGCGGTTGCTTTGGTGGCGGTTAGGGACGGGGATTATTATAGCGATATAACCGCCAAGATAGTCGCCACAAGGGAAAGGGTATGTGATGCCTTAACGAATATGGGGCTTTTTGTCCTCAAGAGTTCTTCAAACTTTCTGTTCATTAAAGTAAAGAATGCCTGCCAAGTCTATAAGGAGCTTAAAAATAGAGGCATACTTGTCAGATACTTTGATAAAAAAGGTGTGAATGACTTTATACGCGTCACAATAGGTCAAGACAAAGATATGGATTTGTTCTTAGAGAATTTGAAAGATATTTTAGCTTAAATTTGCAAAAAATCAACATAGTTTTTGGTATTGTCCTAGCGATTTAAGGCTATAATCAAGGTATGACAAAAAGGACCAGAACCAATTTTTATGTTGCCAATGGTTTGGGAAAGCTCAAAGATTTGATATATTCGTGCTATAAGAACGGATGCGTGGGCATAGTATATCAAGACGAAGAGGTTTTGGACAGAGTGTCCAAAGCTCTTTATGAAAACGGCAATACCATAAAAATAAAACATGTATCCGAACCCGAAGATAAGTTTGAGGATTATGTAAGATATGTCATTGGAGCAGGGGACGCCAAAGTTATAGCAAAAACGCGTCTTGTCGCCCAAGACAACCTCTACTCTTTTTATGCATGCGATATTGTGCCCGACTTCTTCTCTGACGGAAGACTTATGAATTTTTCAGGGAAAAGGTTCGCAGAGTTCGCCTATTTTGATACTCAAATATTCGACTTAAAGGCTACCAATCTTATGGCTTCGGGATACGCAACTCTATTTTCCCTTTTTATTTCATTATATGACATATATTGCGTTTCTTTGCATAAACCTTTTAAGGACTCCTCTTTAGAGATGCTGATTAAAAAGATAAAGAGCTTTTTGCTCTACAAAACGGATATAGACCTTTATTATCAAGAGATGATAGATTTAATCAAAAAGAGCGTGGACTGGCTGAACAAGTCGGGAGAGTTCCCAATCGTGTATAGGATACGGTATGAAGAGAAAGATACTTGGAGTAAAAATAAAGAGTTTTTTATAGCGTATTTATTGTTTTACCTTGGTATAATCTTTACAAAATGGAATTTTAATGATATGCTTATACCGTCCGCAACCCCTCAAATTATGCAAGAAGATTTGGCAAGATTTATTATGTGCAATCCTTTGCTTTTTGAGAAGTTATTTATTACCAAAGAGCAGTTAAGCTATATAGCCGGCGTTTATAGGGCTATGTCGGACGGCTTCGAGGACTGCAATTTATATAAGGCTTTGAACTTGATAACAAGGGCGGGCTCTCAAACAAACGGACTGTTTGCCCAAATACACAAAAAAGGAATAATTGAAGGAATAGTTAATTATGAAGAGCACTAAAGATATCGAACTTTTTTTATTTGACCTTGACGGCACCATAAATATGGGGGATACTCCCCTTGAAGGAGCCATAGACACGCTGAACAGACTCACCGCGCATGGCAAAAAGGTCTGTTTCGTCACAAACAACAGCTCCAAGTCCAAATACGATTATCATAAAAAAATAAGGAATTTGGGATATGATGCCAAAATAGAGCAGATAATAACATCGGGAATGGCGACGGCACAGTTTTTGTCAAGGCATCGCCCTTATAAGTCAATTTATGTTTTGGGCACAGATGAGCTTAAGAGGGAAATGTCAGACTATGGCATTGAAATAAAGGACGAAAACCAAGATGCGGATGTAGTGGTTTTGGGGTTTGATACCTCTCTTACATACGACAAACTCTTCCACGCTTGTATTTTGCTGGAAAAAGGCAAAGACTACATAGCCACTCATCCTGATTTTGTGTGTCCCAGCGAATATGGGAATATGCCAGATACAGGTGCAATAATGGCACTGATAGAAAAAACAAACGGAAGGACGCCTTCCGTGGTTATCGGAAAGCCCAATGCGCCCATGGCGGACTTTGTGTTTGACCACTGTCATATAGAGCCCGAAAAAGTCGCCATGGTGGGAGACAGGCTCTATACGGATATCTTGTTCGGCATAAACAATAAGATGACAAGTATCTTGGTGCTGACAGGCGAAACCACGGTGGAAATGGTTCATAAATCGCACATTAAGCCCGATATAGTCTTGGACAGCGTCAACGATATTGAAGTTTAGGCGAAAAGATTAAAAGATGTATTTAATACTATTGCAATCGGCTTTATTATATTATATAATATAGCAACACCAGACAAGATATTGGAGAAAACAATGAAAAGAAAAACGGTACCGATATTTATAGCTATCTTAATCGGCGTATTGATGTTTACCGGCTGTGTGGAAAGGCTCACTCAAGAGAGAATCCCCGGCAATTATGACAACAAAAAAATCTATTCCAACGGCGGACTTGCTGTAATCTATGGGGATTACTTATATTTTATCAATGGTTATGCCAAACAAGATGACCCGAACGACTTTGGGAGCGTGGTCAAAGGCTCTATCGCAAGGGTGGAGCTTGACGAAAACAAAAAGCCCAAAAAGGACACTTTCACAATAATTGTCCCCAAAAAGTTCTTTTCCACCCAAAAAGATTATGGCGGTTTGTATATCTATAACGACTGGATATATTATCCCACGACAAGTTTGGACCGCGACAGCGAGGGCAATCCCAAAACGGCACAAATGGTGCTTATGCGCACAAAGGTGGACGGCACTGGCACTCAGATTATCGCAGAATTCGACAACCATTCCGTGCCCTATAAGATAGTAGACAACACCTTAGCTTATATAAAGGACAACAATATCTATAAAATTAACCTTAACGACAAAAAGTTCAAACCGAGTTTGGTCGAGGAAAGCGTAACCAATGTCAAATTTACAAAACCGTCTGATAAAGCTTCCATGGACAACTTCGCCATTTATACCAAGACCGATCCCGACACTTCTGAAAAATATATAATAGCCCTTTCTATCCAAGGCGACTTCAAAAAGACAATCTTCTCCAGCGAAATGATGGGCTTGGACGATGTGACTTTTTCCGCGACTATTTTGGATATGAAATATGTCGAGGACAAGCTGATGATTTTATATAATGTCGAAGACAACCAAAAAAATAAGCCGTATTCGGGCGTGTATGCCTATACATACGGCAAGGAATTTGACTTCGTTAAGGATAATTTTGTTCGCTTCACCCAAAATGTCACCTCCCAAAAGGGCTTTGAATACTCTTCCTTTTATTATGTGGAAGACAAAGTGGCGCTTGTGGGAAAGGATGAAAACAGCAATACAAAGATTGACCTTTATGACAATGACGGCTCTTATATTCAAAACGCCATTGTATTCAACACATCGGTGACTTTTTATGACTTTTATTTTGATGAAGAAAATGAGGCTTATTATGCCTATTATTACGAGGAAAGCAAACTTAAGAATATAAAGCTCTTTGAGTTTGATAACCAAGATTTTGTAGCTGTCGAAGCCAATGCAACGCTTTATTATGAGGGGGGCTTTTCCACAGAATGGATAGGCGCAGAAATAATTGAAGCAACCTTATACTTCTTTAACAGCGATATCTCAAATAATATCTATTATTTGGACCTGGACTCCGTTCAAGACAGAAAGCCCGAAACCAGAAAGGCAAAAGTGCTTGGCAAAATCATTGATAAGGACAGAATAGCGGCTTTTTGATAGCCAAAAAAAATTAGTGAAAAAAAGCGAATTCGGCGTTCGCTTTTTTTTTAAGAAAAAATAAATAAAACAGTTTACAAATAGTGTTATAGTCAATATAATATATCCGAAACGGATAATAAACAAAAATTCACATATAATGTCCAATCGGGAGGGTGTTATGTTGAAATACAAAAAATGTCCCAGATGCGATATAAATTACATCTTGGAAGAAGAAGATTATTGTGAGATTTGTCATAAAGAGCTTATGGGCAAGGCTGACGAAGAGGAAATAGTAGATATTGACGACGATTTGGAGATATGCCCCAGATGTAGAGTAAATTATTTGACAGAAGGCGAAAAGTATTGTGAAAGCTGTATCGCAGAAATAAAGGCGGAAAAAGCAAAAAAAATAAGCGACGACATCGAGCCCGACGAATGGTCTAAGATTGATTCGGACGACGATGACGATATAGACGATGTGGAAGAGGACGACGAAGATGTCCCCCTGTCTCTTGAAGAGCTTGCCGAAGAAGAGGAATGGGAAGAGAACGACGAGATATTTGAGGACGAAGAAAATATGAATGAAGATTTGGATATCTTGGACGACGAAGAATTAGACGATGATGTGCTTTTGGACGAAGAAGTGGACGACGACTTTGACGATTATGAAGACGAAGACGATTTTGAGGACTTTTAAGGACAATACTACTTTAAGAGGGAATTTATGTAAATGGTAAATAGCGGACACCTCCGCTATTTTTATTTTTCCGTTATGGGTTCCAAAAAGTCTTGTTTTGGATTGCCTAAACCGCATTTATAGAGGTTGCATTATTTTTATTTTTTTTTATATATAAGATAATAATTATTAAAATTT
>DUON01000008.1 GCA_012838805.1 Clostridiales bacterium | reverse complement strand
TAAACCTTAAGCCCATTAAGAGCTTGTCAGTAGCAATAACAAAGAGATTTTGTCTTTTGGCAAAGGAAACAGGTTGCCGATAGCATGATTGCATCGGCGTTCTGTTTTCGCAGCCAAAAGGCAAAAGGATTTGTTAGTGCGTGTTATGAGCCGCTTCCGAAACGGAAGCGGAACAGAAAAGGAAGCGGAACAGAAACGGAAGCGGAATAAAAATATAAATTTACTTTTTTTATTTTTATTATTATCTTGAATTTAGTCTCTCTATATAATATAATAAGCATATATAGCGAATAGATGGGATAAGTATGCCCTTTTGCAGATATTGTTAGGTCGAAGGAGATATTCATATGAGCAGGCGAGACGGAAGTATCAGAGTAATGGGAGGCTCAGGTTATAAGTTAAGCATCGTGATTATTTCGGTGCTTGCTGTGGCTTTGGCGATTTTTATGTTAGTTGTTTTGCCGGTTTTGGAACAAGAACCCCAAGAGGAGCGCAGAATAATCAGTATTGAATATCCCCAAGGAGAAATCGGAGTAGGCGACAACCTATCGCTCATATATGTTGAAGTCTCTTACAGTGACGGAGAAAAGGTCTCCGTCCCCTTAAGCGATATGATCTGTTTAGGGCTTGACCTAAGTCAGCCGGGCAGGCAGAATGTATCTTTAAGCTATGGCGGATTTGAGCAGGTACTTCCTATCCAAGTCAAAAGCGTGGACTGCCAAATAAATTATCAAGCCAGCACAGGCGGGGTCATTGAGGGCGACACATCCCAAAGCATACCCATAGGTCAAAGCGGCAGCAAGGTTATCGCAAGACCTGAAGTGGGCTATATCTTTGTCAATTGGAGCGACGGCAATCCCGAGGCAGAAAGAACGGATATCAAGGTAACTGCCGACGCCACATACATAGCAAATTTTGAAAAGGCAAAATATGTTGTAATATTCCATTATCCTGACGATACAGTAGCAAAGGAACAATTAGTCCCCTATAATGAGCGTCCCACTCAAGTGCCTCCGCCGAGCGACCCCAAAATGCGGGTATACGGTTATAGGTTTGTGAGCTGGGATAAGCCTTTTGACCATGTGACCCAAAACATGGAAATATATCCTATCTTTGAAAAGTACGCAACGGATATATCCCTTGAAATCACCAAAAACGAAAAAGGTGAGGTGTTGGGTACGACAGACTTGCCGTCGGTGGGATATTATCCCAAAAACCAGCAAGCTATCTTGAAAGCTTCACCCTTGCAGGCTAGGAGCTTCGCAGGTTGGCAAATAAAAAGATTTGACGGCACATGGATAAATATAACCGTTGAAGATATCGACAGTATGAACGGTTTTAGAAATATTGCCATAGGTACTGAAACCAACAATATTAATTTTGAGGCAAGCCGTGTGGGAGACACCAATGAGTTCCATTTGACTTTTACGCCTAACGACAACACTAACCTGATTGAAATAAAAGCTGATTTTGTTTATGATGTCAGCACGATTACCTTTATAAACAGCATGAGCCCCAATCAAGGCAATATTGAAAAAACGGTAAACCTTGAAATAGGCGTTCCGATAGGACCCCACTTGACAGACCCCGTGGGCGTGGGGTTTGGATATAACTTTATTGGCTGGTACAGAGCGTATGCAAGCGGAGAACTTGTAGATGTTCCCGTACAGCCCGAGGACACTTTCACCATGCCCACCACGCTTGTCGCAAGGTGGCAGAAGATTTATTATGCGGTAAATTTCTTAACGGGCGAGGGCAATCTGCCGCCCAAGACAGTTTATGTACTGTATCAAAATTCTTTGGCGTCGGCTGTTGAAGAGCCAGTATACATAAATCCCGTTCCCACAAAGGCAATCCCCGACCAGATACCTTATAGAGAACATTATCGCTTTGTGGGCTGGTATATAGTGGGTGAAGGAAATATACTCACGGACATTGTCATTGACGAGGATTTTAAGGTATACGAAGACATAAATGTCAGACCCAAATTTGTGCCCTTGGAGCATGAATTGACCATAAACCTGAACGGTCCGGGCATGGCGCAAAGAAGAAATATCACAGACGGCGGCTCTTATGAAGAAATGCCCGCCGGCATCAATATAGTTCAAGAAACAAAGCGCTATGTTTATAGGTTTATTGCCGACGAAGGCTATCAAATAAAATCCATTGATAACAACGGAAATGTGACCAATTATAGCGAAAACGCAGAATGGGCGGAAGCTGAGATATTCTATCCCACCCAAAATCAATACATAACTGTTGAGATTGTTCCCAAAACATATCAAATCACAGTTCAAAACGGCTTATTGGACGATGCAGGCAGCATTAGGTATACAATAAAATCAGGCGATACAGTAGAGGAGATAGTATCAGCCTCTTCGGTAATTACTTTTAGTATCGAGCATAATACAACTAAGAATGTGGAAATAACCGCATTGCCTACGCATTTTATTTCTGCTATCCAAATAAACGGCATTGAGGTTGTCGACATTCCCCTTGGAGCCAACGACTATACCCTAATCTTGACGCCCGAAAACATCCTTGACGACACTATTGTTGTTATACAATATTCTCCGTTTGCTTTTGAGGTTGACTTGGTCTATGCAAGTGAAATAACAATCAATGAAATGGAATATGACGAGCAGGAAGACGCCTATTATTCCGTACCCAAAAGTGCTACCTATGAATTCGGCATGAACCCCTTATTCAAATTTTCGGCGCTACAAGGATATTATTTGCGTGCCTTGGTGATCAACGGAAAGGCAATGGACTTGTATTCTCCCGATATAGGTTTTGAGATATTCTCTATCAAGGTCAATTATGCACCGCTTGAAAACGGACATTTTGATTTGACAGACGAAAGGGTGACCGAATTCATATTAAAGATTGAGAACATAAACAGCGACTATACCATAGAGCCCCTTTATGCCGAAATTTATTATAATATCAATATCGACTTTACGGGAAGGGGAGAGATTGAAAGTGAGTTCGAAAAAGTTCTATATGGCGAAAGCATTCAAATTCAGGCTTATACGGACGGCGGATACTATGTAAAGAGTTATGCCATTAACGGTGAAGAGTTTGTTTGCAGCGAAATGCTGGAGTCGCAAATAATAGACATAGAAGATATCACCCAAGATATATTTGTCACGATTGAGTTTTCTATTGCCACATACATCATAGCTTTTGACGGGTCGACGGGGGGCGGTTGGAATGCGTCCGTCAGATATGAAAGTCAAGAAAAAAGACCCTTGAACACAAGCTATGTAGTCGAACACAACAGCAGCAACAGATTTACTGTTTATGCCAATGAGGGATATTATATTTCATATATTGCCATAAACGGAAATGAGGTCGTTATTCCCTATAAGGCGGTTGAGCAATTTTTACAAATAGATAATGTCACTGGATATAAACATGTAGTAATCAAATGTGCCCGTATGACCTATGAGGTCGTCGCATCCGTAAACAATACTGAGTACGGTTCCATAACAGAACAAGTGGAAGTAAAGCATGGCGAAGACGCTGTACTCTATATTACATATAACCCCGGCTATACCTTAAGCTCAATCTCCGAAGGGACTCTTTCGGAAAGCAATACAGTTCTTACAATAAGCAATGTCGTTGAGGACAAATATATATTTGTGGAATTAGAACCCGTTCCTTCAGATTTTTATACCATTACGGTGCAAACGGACGGCAACGGAAGCGCTGAACATCCTTCTGTCGCCCGTTTTGGGGAAGAAGTCTTTATTCTGATAACGGCTCAACCCGATTATGTCATAGACCAAATTTTGGACGGCGAAGACGAGATAATATTGATAGGCGTATTCAGAAGTTATGCGCTGAACATTCAAGTCACCCAAAACACCGTCATTTCAGTAAGCTTCAAAGAATATGAAATGACTGCCTCTAATCCAATCAATATCTATCAGGATGAGGGCGGACGGGTCAACGGAATGGAAGGCGATTTTTCCATAGATACTTATCAAGATGTTTGGGAAACCATTCTTATTGAGGCAAACCAAAACTATTATGTCCACGCCGTCAACGGAATGGAATATTTAGAGCGTCCCCAGAAAGCCGCTTATGTTCTTGACGGTGGAGAAACAGAAATAATTGTGGAATATAGGCTTGTAGAATACAGCTTGAACCTTCAGCCAGTAGAGAACGGAAGTGTTCAAATTGTGGTCAGATCTTCGCCTGAGCAAGGCTTTATCCCATCCAATACCGCGACAAACAGCGACTATGTCAGAATATATGTCGCTCCCGATACGGGGTATGAGCTTAAGGAGATAAGAATTAACGGTGTTATTGCCGCCTCTGATTTGGGAGGGGCGGACTACTTTGATATTTCCAGCATAGAAAAAGACCAGAATATCTCTGTTGTGTTCAGACCCCAAAGATTCCAGATTACAACCGAAACCACCAGCGGCAGGGGAACAATAAGCGCCCCCGACAGCTATTTTGAATATGGCAAGGGAATGACGATAAATATTATTCCCGATGTGGGATACTACATTGAGGCGGTGAGCCTAAACGGTGAATGGTTGGAAGGCGCTGAACTGCAGAGTGTCATCTCTTCGCAAAGACTAAATATTCCAAATGGTTCGGCCCTTACAAAACAAAATATTTTGGTTTGGGTGAACTTCAGACAGATAAATCATGATATCACGATAGAAATAATAGGCGACGGAATGATTGATAAGCCGACCTTTGACCAGATTCCTTATGGGGAGACTTATCTTATCAATATAACGGCGAGTGAGTATAACTATATTGAGGCGTTAGAAATAGACGGCATAAAAATTGCTGTGGACAACACCAATCTGCAAAGCTATACTTTTGACAACACCACTCAACGGTACACCGCCGGCATATATAGACTGCTTGTGACAAGCGATATGCACATAAAGATTATTTTCCGTATAAATTCCTACACCGTAAAAATTCTTCCGTCGGTGAACGGAAATACAACCGTTAATCTTTATGAAAAGAGCGATATGCCTTTGGGGCATGGAGAAATCGTCGAACTCAATATAGACCGTATCGAACATGGCGGTTTTATACAAATAGCCATGCAAGCGGATAACGGATATAATATTGCCAGACTTTTTATAAACAATGTTGAGATATTCGGCTTCAAAAATGACAATGTCAATCCCAACAACAACAGACTGATAAACTATATATATACTGGTCATGACGATAAAGGCGTCACAGGAAACATCCTTATAAGAGTGGACTATCAAGTCAATAGTTATAAATTTGAGTACCAGACCATAAATGAATCGCCTAACTTCAAAGATTTCGATATCCATTCCAACAGTTATGGGGACATAACCGTATTGGGAAGTTATCAGCGAAACGGCAATGTATATTCGGGAATTCCTCATGGAGAAAACTTTAGAATAAGCATAAACCCCGTCAGAGAAAAGGGATATGTGATTTCGGGCGTAACAATCATCTATAACGACCCGTCCAAGGAAGACCAGTCTTTGGTCTATATCAGACCCCAAGTGGGAGGTCCAGGCGCCACGATTTTGAGAACGGGCGCGATGGTGTTCTTCAGTGACTTAATGGGTGAATACGCCGACGCCATGGTGGCGGATGTCCAGTTGATACAAATAAGATTCACCAAAGAAATTTTGGAATATGACCATGAGGTGGTCACCGCTCCGCATACGGGAACTATTGTCACAAGATTTTATCATCCCAATGACTCTTCAAGAGCGTATACCTTTGGCTCTGAAGAGCCCACTTCGCTGATTCTTGTGGACGGCAAGTTTGAATACGGGCTTGCCTTTACCGTTACGGCAGCGCCTGCGACGGGTTATTCCAGAACGGCTTTTTACTATGTCGTAAACGGCTCTATCATAGATAGAACAAACAGTGTCAGAGGCAATGTCTATAACAGCTCTATACAAAGCAATATCTTGGTCAAAGTAGAGTACGAAGTCAACAGACACGATATTATATTTGAATATAGGGTATATAATGAAAACGACAACATTATATCCAATCCCGGCGAAGAATACGGCACGATAGTACTTATTGCGGGAGAGGATATTGTATATCCGATTAATAATAAGATAATATATTATGACTGCGCATACGATACCGACCTTACTTTTATGCTTATTCCCGCGTATGAGACGAGAGGTTATTATATACAGGCGTTTATTGTGGGAGTGGAGAATATCTTTATCGAAGATAAGAACAGCTCCTTTAATTATTACCGCAAAATGGGCAACAACGATCTTAACGCTACCGTTAATTTCAAAATAAATACATACACCATAAGCTATGAGCTTGAAGGGCATGACGGAAGAAACTCTATCTCTTCCTTGACATTGGGAAGCATTCCTTGGGGAAGGAATGTAACGCTTAGGATAAATACCGATGTCGGCTATGATTTGATTTATCTTGAAGTATATCAGAACGAGGAATGGCATGACAGGCTTGAGGATATCATATACGGTGTGCCTCAAATCGGCGGTCCGCCTATTGATGTTCTGTATGTGAACTCCATAAAGAACGATATAATAGTCAAAAGCGGCTATCAGAGAAGAGAATACGATATTGTAGTGACCGTGAACGACTTGGGTCTGGGTGCCATAAGAACGGATATTGTAGGTGATTTCTATCCCAATTATACGGATATCGCACAAGCTTATTCCCAAATATCAGAGCAGACAGAGGGCTGGATTTATGACCCGATTTTACATGATTATATTTGGGGACCCATTGAGCTGACATGGGATATAGTCACCATGAAAGCAAAACATTATGACGAATTGGTGTTCTACCTTATGCCCAATAACGGTTATAAAGTAGACAACCATTTAGATATGGAAGTCAGGCTTTTCACTTATGAAGACGGTGAGAGGGTTCCTGTCTTAGACCAAGATTTGCAGCCCATAAAATACCTTTGCAATACCTATGGCTCAGACCCCGCATATCCCGATTATAGGGCGTTCAGTTTGTCAACCGAGCTTTATCTTACTAATAATATCGAATTTGAAGTAAACTTTGTATTGAAAGAATACGATGTGACATATGAAAAGAGCCCGTCCTCCCTTGAAGGCGTCAATTTAAGCGTTTTGACAGTTCAAGTATTCAGAAACGAGGAATGGCAGGAAGTCGTCAACATGAGCAGGCTCAATCATTTCGACCAATTGAGAATCTATCTTGAGCCCGTATACGGTCTTAGCCTTGACCAAATGATAATAAACGACCGCAGCGTGTCTTATACCGATTATGAAAGGATAGACTATCACTATCGCTATTATTTTGAGCTGGAAATTAACGATGAATTACTCAACGGTCAGAACTTTCTTCACATTAATGCACGATTAGAGCGCAACAGCTATTTTGTCGAGGTGGAGATATACGACAATAAGAGCGGCGAGACCACTTATGGCAAAATCGCCCCCACGGTGCAAATAAATGTCGTGGATATCATAACCCATAACAACACCTTGATAATCACACCTAACCTATCCGAAGGCTATTCCATTGTCATGGTGGTCATAAACGGCGTGGATTATTCCAATCAGATAGACAATATGAATAGTGCGTTTAGCTTTTTGGCGTCGGGAAGCCTTGTGGACGGTTTGGATGTGGAAGACCCCCTAAATTGCACTCTGCATATTTATATCGAGACTGCAATAAACCTGCATATAAGCGATATAAGGGCTTTTGTATACGAACAAGGAGTGGATGACTTTAGCGATATCGCTGGAGAGACAACGGTGACATATAGTCCCGCGGACGCTATGGCTATTGTGGACGGCGTCGTGAAATATGAATATTTCACAGCCGTTACTGTCACCGCAGTAGCGAGAAGCACCGCCGGAAAGAATTATAGATTCGCTTATTATCAAGAGAGAGTTGATTCGGTTTGGGTTACGGTTAGGGACGGCGAAAGGGGTATTAGGCTTTCGGGAGAAGACCATTCCGTCTTGGAATACACCATACGCGAAATTGATAATGTAAAAGCTGACAGATATTTCCGCGCGGTATATTATAGGGTCTTAACGGTCACGGTGGAAGTCTTTAACGACTATAAGTATATCAGCGGATATTATACTTCCGGCAATATGAGATATCTGCCTTACTTAACCGTAGAAGCCAGCATAGGGACGACAATCTTACAGGATCAGAATTTAGAAAATTATCCTATATATCAGCAAGCCAGCCAAACGGGAGAAATACCCTATGTTAAAAGATATATCTATTATGTGGACAGCGGCTCTTATCTAATACTAAAAGCCATAGATAACAAACAAGACACCAACGAATCGGCTTTGGCTTTTTATGACAGGAGCGACTCCCAATCTTTCAGCGTAATAAACAACATAAGCACGACAGGAATAAGAATCTTGGATGATAGGGATATCTATCTTGCGGCAAGGAATCAGACCATGCTTAGTTATAGCATCGCCACTATTGCCAATGAAAGAGGAGCCAACGGCGGGTCGTTGTCTTGGCTTATTCATACCTATGACAACCAAACAAGGAACGGCTCTACCAATAGGGGTTCCATGACTGATGCTAAAGTACTGGATGTGGTTACTGTAACGGTTAACCCCGCAAATCACTATAATTTCACAGGACTATATATCAAGAATGTGGACCAGCAGGCGACAAGAGAAAGCGGGGAATTAAAATTCATGCCTGAAGGTTCTGTGGGAGAATGGACGCTTATAAGCGAGTCCACAGACTATATCACCAAACGAAAAGAGGGCAACCTTGATGTCTTTGATATATTTGTAACCGGAAATATGGTTATGAAATTTGAGTTTTATAGAACTTTCAGAATAACCTATTCTGCGGATTATCAAGGTATTGGGGACGGCTTGGGCGATGTGATAAAAGACGAGGGAGCAAGCACTCCGCCTTTTGATACCGAGATTGTGGGCGGAAAGCTCTATGAAAAATATGAATACAACGCTCAAATACGCCTTAGAGCGCCCGAAACAAATGAAGACTATCAGTTTATTGGCTGGCAGGTCAATGGAGACAATATCTATAAAGACTTGGAATTCATCTATCCCGGTCAAGCCGTGTTCAACAGATGGTTTAGGCTATATCAAAACTCCGATGAAAGAGGGGTGTTTGACGGTTTAGATTTAAGAATAGGCGGAGAAGATGTTTATGATATAGAGATTGTGGCACTGTATCAGCCTATATTCAAAATAGGCATCATTAATGAACTGTTCTTCTATAATGATGATGACAGGCATTGGAACAGCTGGATAGCCACAAACGAGCTTAGCGCATCTTTCTATGAATATTTCTCTGAAGCTCAAGTCAACGCTGGGGAGAGCGAGGGCAACCCCTTTGCGCTTGCCAGTTTCCAAGCATATAAGAATATATTCATAAATCAAGAGCCGCAGTCTGTTTTGGATGTATACGGGCAAAGGATACCTGAAAGAGCGATAGCTCCCGAATATGACAACGAATATCCCGAATGGTCTTTAATAAGGCGGACGGTAAGCAACCCCTCCGACTCTTATTGGGCAGATAAGAAAATCTATACCGCCACAAGGTACTATAAGCTCCTTATGCAACAGCTGCTGAATCCCCTTGAATTATATAATATATGGAGCGACAATATCCTATACCTTGATGTTAACCTATACGACGATATGACATTGATTGAATGGCAGTACTATAATTGGGATACCGGTCAGTACGAGGAGATACCTTTCACTTCAAATAACGGCATAAACAATCCCAAAGTGCCCAGATATCATATCAACTTAAAGGAATGCGATTTCATAGACCATACAAAACCGTTTATTATAAGACCGCTTTTCCAAAAGAGGGTCACCCTTAATCTTATGAAAAAAGCATTCTTCTATGATATAAACGACCACAGCGGAATAGGAAATTCCGCACAGCAGCCTCAAATATTGAATTCGCCGAACACCGATACCAACGCCACTTTCAACTATTATGACAAGGTGTCCGTAATACCCAGACCCGGAGAGGGATATAGGTTTTTGGGCTGGTATGTGGACGAATTTGACGACATAAAGGACGAGTCATTAAGAGAATATGTCTTGCCCGGAGAGACGACGATAGCTTGGGAAGTGCATTTGATATTTGACTTTGACGACATAAGGCAGGATGTAAGGACGCTGTATGGCCGATACATGAAACAATGGGAGATGATTATTGAGTCCCGCAACTTAGCCACAGGCGACCGCTTAAAAACTTCAGCGCCAAAACTTATACTGATAGAAGATAGTCTTCCCGAAGACCCGGACTGCTATGAGAAAAAAGTCGTCAGCGATTTCTATATTGAAATAATCATTGATGCGGGATACACATTCTCTGTCCAACTCGATAAAAACCCCGTGGGCGACGATGAAGGGACTACTGAAGGGTTTAACAGCATATACGATAAGGAATACCTTCGAACGGGCTTAAACGACGCCAATGACAGCGAACAAGATTTGCCAAATAATTATACACAATTTAACCTATATTCTTTCTCCAAAAGAAAGATTAGTTTCGTGTATGAAACCTTGGGCGTGATAGTGTTTGAAAACCTTATGCCTTATTCCAGTATAAGGCTGCCCAATGCTATGGGTACGGCGGTGAATAGAAGCTTCCCGTCGGAGTTTCCTCAAACGCCCATTAGGATACCCGAAGGATATAACACCTCGGAGCGCGGAAAGGCAATATTTGATAAAGTGCCGATTCGGAACACCAATTATTTGGGCCATACCTATCAAGATACCTATAACTTTGTACCTTACGGCTTTACAGACGATTACAGCATACCCGTATTGAATTCAAAGATTATTCCCACGGGATATCCTGAAAGTTATGTCGTAGATTATGGACATTTCAACAGCCAAAGCGTAGCGGGCAAGTTTAGGAAGAAGATTACGCTTGACTATAGGAATTATATTATGTTTGGCGTATCAAATCCCAATACCCCGCCCGGAACTATGAACAACCCTTATCTTATCGGCGGAAGCGGCAAGAGCATATCTAAGGTAAGAGAGGAATTTAGGAACATAGACGAATTCTTTAAGCACAACGGCTCAAGCGTAAAGGACATAGTGTTTAGGCTTGAAAGCGATGTGCACCTAAACCGCATAGATAGCGCAGGTCAAGATCCCCAAAATGCTTGGTCGTGGATACCGATATGCTATCAGAACGGCAAAGGCTTTAACGGTACTTTGCTGGGCAACGGAAAAAGGCTTTTGTCTCTTTATGTCAACGGTGAAAGCTCATACTTCCCGCCCACAGTGGATAATGTCCCGCAAGGGGAATATCGTTTTACCGATTATAGATATGCTGAAAACGGCTATGGAGTATTCGCTCATATAGAAAACGGAGTAATAGATAATCTTGTCTTGGGCACTGCAGTGATTCGTCTTAATCAAATAATACGAGAAGACGGTATGGGTTCTTATGACACCATACAACGAAATGTAGGATATTTGGCAGCAAAAGTGTCTGGTTATTATACTGAAATCAAAAATATAAGAATCGATACCGCAAGTACCGGCAGCGGATACATGGGATACAATATTTATATAACCAGCAGTTCCGCGATAGGAGTGGCCGTGATTGCAGGCACAATAGCCTGTAATGCCGATACCAGCAGAGTAATTAATTCTAAATTAAACAATATTGAGTTAAGAGGCTCTATCTATATTGGCGGAAGAGAGAGCATAGGTGGCGTGGCAGGTTATTTAAGAGAAATTAATGCCACCAATATAAGGGTTACAGGCTCAAATACGCTTAGATTGGAAGCGTTCTCCCAAAAGGTCGGGGGATTGATCGGAAGCATTGATGATGCGAATGTCTATGAGTCTTATATTGATACCAGAATAGAAATAGGTAACGACAGCTGCGCCTCTTCCGGAGGTTTGATTGGGCAGAGCAGCGGAGCCAATTATGGCTGTGAGATAGTAGATTGTTATTTGGTCGGCAACGCAAATACTTATATTCAAACAAGCCGCATGGGCAATGGCGGAGATGGTCCTAAGCAATCTACTGAATCGGGCTTGGCGGGCGGAATTGTAGCAAAGAATTTATTTGGAAGCTCTATTGAAGGATGTTATATAAGAGGAAATATCAAGCTCATGGGTTACTATACGGGCGGGCTTGCGGCTTATAATACGGGAATACTCAAAAATTGTGTCTTGAATCTAAGTGCTAATCCATTCAATCTAGTAGTAGAAGCGCCCGAGGCGACTTCAAATGGCAGTTACGGAATACTTGTGGGCATAAACGCGTATGACGAATGGGCGAATGGTTTGATAATCGATTGCGGTATCCTTGGCACAGGCAGAGGCATTACCCCCAGCCAAGCTCCCAATTATTCAGCGACTAACAGAATAATGTTTGTTTATCAAAAGAATTACTCTTTGGCAACCCCGTCCACTGACCAGAGCTTAGATGATATCAATACTACTGTTGCATTTGGCTATACAAATATCGGTGGAATAACCGGACTTAATGAGGGAAGAGTGTTCAATTCCTTCTTAAAGAATACTAAAATAGTCGCCGTAAAGAACAGTCCCGGAGACTATATCGTAAGCATGGGAGGAGTGGCAGGATTTAATAATGTCGGGGCAGTAAGTCAAGGACGGGGTATTAGCAGCAGCTTCGCCGAAGGTAACGCCTTGATACTGTCCAATATAATGTACGCCAATGCCGTACCTAATTCCAGCGATCCTGAAGACTCAAACAACAAGGCGGCTCGAATTGGAATAGGAGGAGTTGCTGGAGGTACCCGATCCATGCAGGCGCATCAAACCGATGATATGGATTTTTCGATTAGGTATTGCTATGCGATAGACAATTATTTTGGAATGCGCAGTTCGGCTTATGGCACGGGATTTGAAGAGAAGAGCATTCTTAAGATAGGTATAGACCTTATAAAGATACAAGTGCCTATCAACAACTATAACTATCTCAACGCATATGTAGGCTTGATTGTGGGCGGACCCAGACCCGAAATGTCCAGATGTTATTATTGCTGGGGCGGAACCAATAGCAGTTTTGTCAGCATCAATGATTATTATAAGTCGACTGGCGAAAACTACAGCGCAGGCGGAACTCCATTAAGAGACGGACCCTCTCCCACGCTTATTGGTAGCCAATATCAAGACCCAAGTGGAATATATGGAGAGGATAGGTGGGAAAATGCCGATAACGAAAATTATAGAGGCAGAACGGTACTCATGGACCTTTCTATAAGCCCGTTGCCATACGGCGCAGGCAGCTCAAACTTCAGCAACAGCCCAGCAAGTTATGGCGGCTTTATTGGAGGCACTGTTGTACAAAACAATAGGCAATATTGGACGGATTCAAGGGTTTTCAAAACAGACCAGAATGGAAATCTTCTTTGGGTAAATCAGCCTTATGAATGGGATAGCGATGGATATATAGGTGAAGTTCCTTATGAAGAATTGGAATTGCTCCTTGTACCTTATCAAACTAAGTATTCATATTCCAGATCTTTGTCTTAAGCTCAAAAAATTAGTTCCGCTTCCCTTAAACGGAAGCGGAACCAATAACTCTCATTATATCTCTTACTGTATCGTATAGGTCGGCTTCACAGCGAAGCTTTGCTTTTTCAAAAGGGAGATTTGCACGGTTTGTGCTAAAGATCGCATCGACTCCCATTTCATATGCTTTTTGGATATCTTCGCCCATTGCTCCGACAATGGCAAGCAAGAATTTATTGAGTTTCTTTGTCCTTTGGGCTATACCTATGACTGCCTTGCCGCTTAAGCTTTGGGAATCTATCTTTCCTTCTCCGGTAATGACAAGGTCGCAATCCTTAGCTATACTATCAAACCCCACCGTATCCAAGACCGTTTGGATTCCCATTTGCATTTTGGAATTCAAAAAACACCTCATCCCAAAACCAAGTCCGCCTGCGGCGCCTGCCCCTTTGAAATTGGGCTCAACAAAGCCAAGGTCTATTTTGGCTATTTGGGCAAGGTTTCTCAACCCTTCGTCAAGCTTAATGACTTGACTTGGTGTAGCTCCTTTTTGTGGCGAAAAGACATATGCGGCACCTTTTTCGCCGTATAGAGGATTGTCCACATCGCACATGGTTATAAGTTCGACATTGGATAGACGGCTGTCTATATTTGAGATATTTATTCTCTTTATTTGACTTAATGAGCCGCTTGTTGGAATAAATGCCTCGCCTTCCGCATCATAGAACCTGACGCCCAAAGCTGTCGCCATACCGCACCCGCCGTCATTGGTAAGGCTTCCTCCCAGCCCCATTATGATTTTCTTAACGCCTAGGTTTAGGGCACAGTCTATCAGGTTGCCCACTCCGTATGTAGTGGTATGTTCAATATTATGGTTTTGTCTTTTGAGCATAATGCCGCTGCATGCCGCCATTTCAATGACCGCAGTATTTCCGTTATCGATAAGACCCAAAAAACTCTCTATTTGATTAAAATACGGGTCTGAGGCGTCGCAATATACTATTTCGCCTTGGCACGCTTTTATAAAAGCTTCCACCGTGCCCTCGCCTCCGTCGGCTACGGGAATGGATAGTATTTCAGCGTTAGGAAAACTTTCTCTGATTGCCTTTTCCATAATGGAGCAGACCTTTGCTGACGACATAGTTCCTTTGAAAGAGTCGGGAATTAGTATTATTTTTTTCATCTTTTCCTCCGCATTATATAAGATATTATATAACAGTCGTTATCTTTTGTCTATATACAAAGAAAGGACGCAAAGCTTTGGATTTAGTTATTGTTTTCAAGATATTATTGTGATAAAATGAACATAGTTTAATTATTGGGAGCATATTTGTTATGGTTTATCAGAGAGTTATGAACTTACCAAAGAATTTTAAGGTTTATCAAAAAAACAGATTGTCTCCAAGGACTTTTTTTATTCCTTTTGAAAGCCGTGAACAATGCGATAGGGCCGGCATTTTAGACGCTATTGAAAAAAGCGGAAAGGTCCTCTCATTGAACGGACTGTGGGACTTTGCTTTTTATGAAAAAGGCAAAATACCTTCAAAAATATATACGCAAAAAATTAAGTTTATTAAAATAAATGTTCCTTCATGCTGGCAGGCTGAGGGATATGGCAAACCTCTATACTTGAAGGAAAAGTATCCTTTCAACTGCAAACCCCCCGCCATACCTTTCAAAAAACCCGTAGGGATATACTATGACGGAAAGAGCCGTGAAAACATAAAGGTTTTTGACGAATATAATCATGCCGCCATATATAGAAAAACTTTTGAGATAGAGGACAGAGACAAGAACTTTATTATCTCTTTTCTTGGCGTCTCTTCAGCTTTTGAACTGTATCTTAACGGCGAATTCGTCGGGTATTCCGAGGGTAGCCACAATACGGCGGAATTTGATTTGACAAACAAAATTTGGATGGGGAAAAACGAAATACTGGTCGTCGTTTATAGATGGTGCAATGGAAGTTATTTGGAAAGCCATGATATGTTCGAAAAAAGCGGTATCTTTAGGGATGTTCTGCTCTTTGTCCATGAAAAAAGTTATATCCATAACTTCGATTACTCAACCCAGCCGATAGAAGACGGTAGATTTAGGTTTGAAAGCTGTATAGAGGTCAAGAATTTTGAAAACCTAAAGCTTAGGGTCGTTTTAGAAGACAATAAGGATATCAAATATCAAAAAGAACTTGATATCCAAGATGAAAAGACGCTTGTCGTTTTTGAGGACAGCTTTAAGTTATATAGTGCGGAAGAGCCATATCTATACAGTCTTTATATCAGCCTAATAAAAAATGATAGAGAAATAGAATGCGTAAGCAAAAAAGTAGGGTTTAGGCATGTCGAGATACAAGCTAAAAGGCTGTTGTATAACGGCAAGCCGATTGTGATAAAGGGCGTGAACTATATCGAAAGTCACCCCGAGACCTTAAAGAGCAAGACTTTTGATTTATTCAAAAAAGATTTGGAGTTTATTAAGCAATATAACCTTAACGCCATTCAATTTGTATATCCCCCTCATCCGATTATGCTTGACTTGTGCGATGAAATAGGTCTTTATGTTATATCTCACGCTGATATCAACACTTCGGGAACCAAGTTCTCACCATTTTATCGCCCTAATCTAATAAGTGGAGATACCAAGTGGTTTGAGCATATAAAAGATCGTATAGAGCGAATGGTACTCTCCCAAAAAAGCAATGTGAGCGTCACTATATGGTCCATGTCAAGCCAAATGGGAAACGGCGAATGTCAGCATTTGGCTTATGATTATATTAAGGAGCTTAGCTCTCTTCCCGTTCAGTACGAATTACAAGGCAAGCCAAGGTGTAAATGTGATATATACGTCCTTAAGGACCCCGAAATCACTGAATTGAAAAGTTATATTGAAAAATCCGACAAGCCGATTGTGATAAGTTCTTTTAACAGTTCGATAGGCAACTCTTGCGGCGGGCTCAAAGAATATATGGACATCTTCCTTAATGAGGATAAACTCATAGGGGGATGCGTTTGGCAGTTTTATGATAATGCCCCGATAAATATAAGAAAGAATGTAAAAGATATCACATTAAATTCAGACTTTTATCTTAGTTATTCGGGATATTTCAATATCCAGCGTCAACCCTATCCCTCTGCCTTAAGCCTCAAACATTGCTTTAGACCCCTTAGGGCAAGGCTAATAGACGACGATACCTTAGAAATCTTTAATACCAATTCATTTAGGGACAGCTCTTATGTGGACATCAAATTAAGAGTGACCGAAGACGGTAAGGTAAGAAGCGTTGTTCCCCTTAAGACCTCAATAAAGCCTTGGGAAAAGAGATGCTACGATATTTTTATAGGTCATAAAGACGGAGATATCTTTTTGAATATTGATTATTTTGATAAGGATAATTTCCTTATCGCCTCTGAGCAATTAGAAGTGAATTCTCAAATAGATGAGCTAAGAATACCCGCCGTCGGTAAATTGGAGATAAAGGAATCCGAAGAAAAGTTAGATATAAAGTTCAAAGGCGGGGAGATTGTCTTTGATAAGAATAGAGGTTTTGTGCTAAATTATACCGTCAACGGTGTTGACTTTCTTGTGACAAGCCCTTTTAGAAGCAATTTCACAAACCTCTATACCGATATAACCAGACCGTCGAATGAAAATAGCAAATATAATCCCAAACCAATAAACATAGTTCAAAAGAATTTTTCCTATAAGCTGGAAAGGGACTTTAACAACAATATAAAAAAGGCGGAAATTGCTATCTCAAATGCCCTTTATATAAAGAATAAAGAGGCTTTCTTATCCAACGACATATATATGGTCTATCCAAACGGTAGGGTGGATGTGTTTGTTTCTTTGCAAAAACTTAAGGATGTCAAATTTGATTTGAAGCGTTTTGGGAAAACGGTTAAGATGCCGAGCGAATTCCAAAATGTGATTTATTATGGCAGGGGACCAGTGGAGAACTATGCGGATATCAAAGAGCATGCCCCAATCGATATATATACAAATAGGGTATCAGAACTCAATTCTAAGTATCCCAAACCCCAGCTTTCAGGCAATAGAAGCGACACCCGTTATGCAATGCTTATCAATGATAAGGGCGAAGGCTTGATGTTTTATGCCATAGCAAGTCCATTTAATTTCAGCGTGTCAGAGTATTCTGATATAGCGATAACAAAGGCTGAAACTTATGATGATTTGCCGACCTCAAGCTACCTTTATGTTCATATAGACGCGGAGCTTGAAGGAGTGGGAAGCTTTGGCAAGGGCGTTATGGAAAAATACAAAATATCCAAAGAAAAGGCTTATGCCTTTGGCTTTTCCATGCTGCCCTATAAGAAATAATACAAGCAAGATGTAAAAACTATTGATATGACATAGAAGTACTCTTCTTTTTGTTCATTCAGCAATTAAAGAGTGTCCTTTGCCCTTAAAAATTTCTAAAGATTAAAGGAAATTGGGCAAAAGGTTTAGTGATTTTTTTAATGTTTTTATAATTATTTTATATGTGTTTCTATATTAATATTTAATATTATATTGAAATACAAAAAGCGATATGATATACTTTTATCTATAATGGTATAAGTATGTGCTACTTATGGAGGGCTTAATGAGCAGAGCTTCTAGCAGGGGTTTATTGGTTATTATTATATTGCTTGCGGTTTTGATTTTAATATCTGGCATGCAGTTTGAAAGGAGCGAAAAAGCGTATGCCCTTACGGAGGGGGATTGGCAGGATTTCGCTTCGGAAGAGCTGGAGCTTTTGGACAGCGGGCAAGATAATAGTGAGTCAAATCCCTATCTAATAAATTCTCCTGAAGACCTTGCTTGCCTTGCCCTCAAAGTCAATAGTGGTCAAACATTCAATGGCGGGTATTTCTTGCAAACACAAGATATAGACCTTGGAGCGCATTATTTCATGCCCATAGGATACGGCACAGCGTTTGAAGGCGTTTATGACGGCGACAGAAAGAAAATAAACAATCTTATCATAGACTTGCCTCAAAACAGCTTTCCTGTCGGGCTTTTCGGATTTGTCTCTCAAAGCGGTGTTCTTAAAAATATCAATATCAATTCGGGCACAATATGTGCGTCCAACAATGTGGGCAGCATAGTGGGCGATTTTTCGGGGAGCTTAATCGAAAACTGCATAAGCAGCGCTCACATTTGTCAAGGCGAATCTATTATCCAATATGTGGGCGGAATCGCAGGCTTTAATAACGGCAAAATTAGTAAGAGCTATTTTTTGGGTGCGATATACGCCGATTTAGGGCAGAGCGTGGGGGGGGTTGCAGGCTCTAACGGAATTTCGGGAATGATACCCAATTTAGATTACGGCGTTGTAGAGAATTGTTTCAATGCCGCACCAATAGAGGGAAGACTGTATGTCGGGGGGATAGCTGGAGAAAACTATGGGCTTATCCAAAATATATATAATTCAGGGCATATAACTTCCGAGCAGTATACGGGAGGAATAGTCGGAGACAATTTCGGCGAAGTAAAAAGCGGTTATAGTATCGGCTTATTGGATACTGACATAAATTATAACGGTGCTTTAATAGGGCGGAACACGGGAGAAGCCCAAAACCTTTATTTCAATACGGACACGCCAAACGATTTTTACAACTATGGCGCTTTGGGTCAAGAAAATCAGAGCATACATAACGCCATAAATGATGCCGAAAACGATGTCTTGCCCTTAAGCTATTTTCAAATGATTTCACCTTTTGCTGCCATGGATTTGCAAGAGGGGCATTGGGAATATCCGCTTGCCTCAAAGGATATAGGGTTTACACCGTATTTGTCTTGTTTTGGGGATGAGACGAAAGTCTATTCAAGCATTCAGCTTTTTGGCGGGGATAAGGATAGCCCCGACTGGGGCGCTCAAGAGCCGTTTTTGATAGACAACGCTTTTCAGTTTGTCTTTTTGTCAAACGCAATAAACCATAACAATATTTCTTATGCGGGGAATTGTTTTGAGCTATCAAGCGATGTGAACTTTTCAATTCTCAATAGTATTGATGTCCAATTTGAACCCATAGGAACAGTTGAAAACCCTTTTTCGGGAAGTATCGAAGGGAATTCCTATACGCTGAAAAATCTTACCATAAACACAAACGACAGCCACACCGCTCTTTTTGCTTATAATAGCGGAATTATTAAAAACCTAACAATTGAGAATTTTGCTATTAGGGGCGGGGACTATACCGCCGCTTTGATTGCGATAAACAATAGCGATATCGAAAATATTTGCTTAATAGGCTGTGATATAGAGGGTAAAGACTTTGTGGGCGGGCTTATCGCCCAAAATCAGAGCGGGGAAATTCTAAATATCTCTTCGGTCGACAGCCTTATACAAGGAAGCGTGAATGTGGGGGG
>DUON01000007.1 GCA_012838805.1 Clostridiales bacterium | reverse complement strand
TGGTTATATCGCTATAACCGCAAAATGTCCGTTCGACTTGCATGTGTTAGGCATGCCGCCAGCGTTCGTCCTGAGCCAGGATCAAACTCTTAAGTTCAATCTTGACTTCACAACTCTTGCTGTCTTTCGCGCTTAGTTGTGTCTGTTTCTCAAATTCATTGACAAGTTCTTTCCTTTAATTCTTGTCTGTTCTGTTTTTAAGGTGCGTTTTGCTACTCGTTTTTTTGCGAGAGCTTATATATCATATAACATATACAAACTTCTGTCAACTATTTTTAGCAGTTTATAAAAAAATTTCACTTGTTACTTTATACGCTCATTTATTGCCGTTTTGTGCCTATAATAAACACTATATTATTGCTTTTTCTAAGCTTATATAATATAATAACAATAAATTTCCATGTACCCGTAGCTCAGTTGGATAGAGCATCAGACTCCGACTCTGAAGGCCGAAGGTTCGAATCCTTTCGGGTACACCATGATTTGTTACGCTTCCCGACAAGCTCTTTATGGGCTTTAGGTGTATTATTTAGTTTAGTTATTTGGGGTTTTTTCTTAATTAGTAACCTGTTTCCTTTGCCAAAAGACAAATCTCTTTGTTCCTGCTGACAAGCTCTGAATGGACTTAAGGTTCATTATTTAGGTTAGGTTGTTTGGTGCTTTTTCTTAATTAGGCAACCTGTTTCCTTTGTCACAAGAGACAAAATCTCTGTTATTGCTGCCCACAAACCCATAATGGGCTTATAGTATATAATATAGGTTAACATTATTTGGTGTTTTTTTTGTCCGTTATGACGCTATTTAGGCGGTTCTCTCTAAACAAGCTTTGTATAACAAATTTTTATACTTTATTATTATATTCATACTTATTGTAAATAGTTATCCTTTATATATATTATTATTTATCTATTCCATATATAATGCTCAATATTTTTAAGGCTCTCTTTTCTAAAAAAAGACGACCATTGGAAAATTTTATTTATGGTGTTAGTTTGACCTCTTTCTTTTTGCCTTTTTATAATCTTTACATATCCCATTTTTCTAAAGGAGAAAATCTTGAAAAAATTCATACTTATTATTACTACTGTTATTATCCTTATATCAATAGCGGCATTCGCAACATGCGTCGCACCTGAATTGATACCGTCATATTTGAACATAGAACAGACCAGCGGAGAATATGGCGATAATTCTTATAACGACTTCAATTATGAAAATGACGCTTTAGGCGAAACTGAAGAACAAAACTCCCCAAACTCCCAAAATGAAGACCAGACCCCAAATTCTAAAGAAGAGCCCCAACCCAAAAACGATAAAGATATCTTGCTTATGAGTGAGATTTCTTCTCTCAATATTCGTTCAGGTCCATCTACTTCATATAAAATTGTGGGCTCATTGAAAAAAGGTGCTATGGTTCCGCTTGTGGAAAAGGTAAATAGCGGATGGTATAAAACCGTCTATAAAGGAAAAGACGCTTATGTTTCTTCAAGTTATACCAAAGAGGTTGAGTTCGAAAAAGGCAGCACTCTTGTGGAAAAAGTAATCGACGAGGCAAAAAAGCTCTTGGGCTTTCCATATGTCTGGGGCGCTCAAAGATATCATTGGGGACCTCCAAACAGCAAAAAGAACCCGAATTTTGTCATGGGAGAATTTGACTGCTCCTCTTTGACCCAATATGCCTTTTTCATAGGCGCAGGCGTAGTATTGGACTTGACCACAAGAACACAGGTACATCAAGGCGTGGAGATAAAAAGGGAAAAAATCAAAAGAGGAGACCTCATGTTCTTTACTAATTCTTCAAGACGACACCTTAGCGGAAATGAGAGAGTGGGGCATGTGGCTATATATCTTGGAAACAACTACATAATACATACCGCAAGCACGGTCGCAATAATCGAACCCATATCCAGCTTAAGGTGGAGCTATTACATAACTACAAAAAGAGTGATATAAAACCGTGAAATAAGCCATGAATTGATAAATTCAAAACGAATTATTTAAGGAATTTATTTTCATAATGTTTCCTTTTTCCAGCAAGGCTTGAAGTCTTTCAAAGTCATTTTCAATCATGGCTTTTTTATATTTTTCTAGGTGGTGGATTATCAATTCCAATTCCGCCAAGATATTATCTTTATTAAGCTTCAAAAGCTCCGCCCACATACGGCTATCCAGCCGTGCCACTCTTGTAAGGTCCTGAAAGCTTCCCGCGCTGAAGCCTTGATGCTTGCTTATGTTTGGGCTTTTGGCGTAGGCGTTTGACACCACATGTGCAAGCTGTGATGTATAAGCGATTATACTGTCATGCTCTTCTGGGGAGGCTTTGACGACTTTTGAAAAGCCGATTGTCCTCGCAAGCTCTTCCATCAGTTCAACAGCTTTTATATCCGTAAATTGGGTAGGCGTAATAATAAAGCTTGCTCCCTTAAATAGAGCGGACGAAGAATTTTTATAACCCCCGACTTCCTTTCCCGCCATAGGGTGACAAGGAACGAATTTCAAGCTCTTTTCATATAACCGCTCATCCAGCTTTTCCACAACAAACCTTTTGACACCGCATACATCGATAATTATCGCATCTTTCTTAAAGCCGTCCAAATTGTTTAAGATATAGTCCACTGTTAATTGAGGATTTAAACACACTATGACCAAGTCCATATCTTTAAGGGTTTTTTGACAAAGGACCCCGTCCAAATACTTTTCCGCCTTTTTCAAGACCGCATGCGTTCTATTGTATCCAAAACATCTATGAGAAGTGCTTTTCTTTATTGCTTTGAGCATGGAGCCGCCCATTAGCCCCAGCCCCGCTATACCTATATTCATTCTTCTTGATAACCTCCCAAATATAAAGCTCTTTTGGAATAAGCGAAAATATCAATTATAAGCTCCTGAATTCTCTTTTCCTTGATATTCCCCTCTATGTCAAAATAAAACATAAATTCAAAATTAGACCCCGGAATGGGGCGAGATTCCAGTTTAGTCAAATTCACGCCGTAAGAGGCAATAATATTTAACAGTTGAAACAAAGCGCCTTGCTGGTGTCTTAAAGCAACCACCATACTTATTTTATTGGCGGAGTTCCTAACCAGGTTTTCCTTTGTTATAGCGATAAACCTTGTATAATTATGCTGTTCGTCTTGAATGTTTTCTTGAAGGTTTTCTAAATCATAGAGTTTTGCCGTTTTTTGAGAAGCGATAGCCGCCTTGTCGAAACTGTCTTGACAAGACACATAATCCGCCGCCAAAGCGGTATTTGTCATGCTTATCCCCTCAAAATTATGCTCGGATAAATATTTTCTGCACTGATAAAGCGCCTGGGGATGAGAATAGACTTTCTTTATATCCTCTTTCTTTGCGCCTTTTTTCGCCATAAGACAATGCCTTACTTTAAGGAGCTTTGCCTTTGCTATATAGAGTTTATGTTTTGCCAAAAGGTCATACACTTCGTTTACCGAACCGGCATTTGAGTTCTCGATAGGCATCACGCCGTATTCGGCTTCGCCCTCTACCACCGCTTTGAAGACATCGTCAAAGCTCTTGTAATAGAAAATTTCGGGATTGTCAAACATCTCTTGGGTTGCAATCATAGAATAAGCTCCTTGGACTCCCTGAACGGCGACTTTGGGGCTTTTTGAAAACCCGTTGGTTTTATTTAGGTCTATTTGCAACAGCGCCTCTATGCTTGTCTTTTTTATCCTTGATTGGATAAGTTTAGATATATTCATAATCACCGGATATAAAGAATATATATCCCGCCTCATGTCCTCTCCGAATTTTTGAACAAGCTGTTCGCATACTTCCCTTTCTCTATCCTCGTTCAAAATAGGCAGGTCATTTGCCAGCTTATATTCGGCTACTTTTTTGACAAGCTCCTTTCTCTCTTTATAGACATTCATAAGTCTTTCGTCCACAATGTCTATTTGCTTTCGTATCATGTCCAAATCCATCTCTTATCTCCCAAAATCAAATCCAAAGCTGCTATGTTCGCCGCCGCTTCCACAACTGGAACCGCCCTTTTGACTATACAAGGGTCATGTCTTCCTTGTATTGTTATCTTGGCGTTTTGCATTGTCTTAAGGTTAACTGTGTTTTGCTCTTTGAAAATTGAGGGCGTAGGCTTAACCGCCACTCTGAACACTATCGGCATGCCGTTTGTAATACCTCCGTTTATGCCGCCGTTATTGTTGGAATGTGTTTTAACCTTGCTGTGCTCAATATAAAAATCGTCGTTTGCCTGACTGCCGTATATCTTTGATATATCAAACCCACGTCCGAATTCTATGCCCTTAATGGCGGGAATACCGAAAATTAGTGAGGAAATCTTATTTTCCACTCCGTCAAACATTGGGTCACCTAAACCAGCTGGAAATCCGACAATGGCGCATTCTATCACCCCGCCCACCGAATCGCCTTTTTCACGGGCGAAAAGGATTGCTTGTTTCATCTTATTCCCGACCTTGTCGTCTATTACTGGGAAATCCTTTGCCCTAAGCTCTCTCAATAAACCAGCGCTGACATTTACCAAATCAAAGCTTTTATCCTCAATATCTTTTATGCTCTTTATATGAGCACCACACACCACACCCTTTTTCTCAAGAACTTGTTCACATACACCCCCAGCAAAGACAAGCCCCGCTGTGAGTCTTCCCGAAAAATGTCCCCCGCCCCTTTTGTCGTTGTGTCCGCCATATCTGATATGGGCGGCATAATCGGCATGTGAGGGTCTGGGAAGAAAGGCGATATCCTCATAATCTTGACTTTTTATATCCTTATTATAAATAACCGCCGTCAAAGGCTCTCCCGTGGTCTTTTCATCGACTATTCCGGACAAAATCTCAAAAGAATCCTCTTCTTTTCTTGAAGTGGAAAAGAGGTCCTGCCCCGGACTGCGCCTTTTCATCCAGCCTGAAATACTTTTCATATCCAATTTTACGCCCGCAGGAAAGTCATGGATTGTCACACCCACAGCTTTGCCATGAGACTGTCCGAACAAGGATATCTTGATATTGCTACCCCAAATCGACGACATATTCGCCTCCCAATGATTTAATATCTAAAAAGAAGTTTGGATAACTTTTTTTCACATATTGGCTGCCCAAAATGCATGTTTCATGTCCTCTCAAAGCCGCCACCGCCAAGGACATGATTATCCTATGGTCTGCTCTTCCCTCTATCTCTCCGCCCTTTGAACCTTGACCGCCCTCGATTATGATATCTTCGCCCAAGAGCTTGATGCTTTTCCCAAGGAAACTGACAATATCCAAGACGGCTTTTTGCCTATCGCTTTCCTTAAGGCACAGTCTCTTTGTATTCTTAATGACGCTTGTGCCGTTAGCAAAAGACATGACGACAGACAGTATGGGAACAAGGTCGGGTATGTTCTTGGCGTCCACTTCCACGCCATGCAATACGGACTTATTAACCTTATATCCCCCATTCGTCTTTTGGATATCCGCGCCCATTTTTTTAAGGATATCGACTATTTGTTTGTCGCCCTGCAAGGAATTATGGTCAAGTCCCGTTACCTCCGTATCTCCGCATAAAGCCCCTAAACAAAGCATAAAGGCAGCGGCACTGAAGTCCCCCTCCACATTGAAAGTTTTCTTCTCATATTTTTGATTGCCTTTTACAAAAAAGCCATATTCGGTTTTTTCCGCCATTACCCCAAACTCTCTCATGCACCGCAAGCTCATATCCACATACGGCGAGGACTCCAAAGGCGAGGTAAGAATTATTCTGCTATTCCCTCTTAGAAGAGGCAGCGCAAGTAAAAGTCCTGATATATATTGAGAGGAGATATCCCCTCTTATATAAAAGTCTCCATGTGTTATCTTGCCTACCGCCTTAAGGGGCAGTCCCTCATGTCTGTCATAGAGCGCACCTTTTTGTTCCAATAGTCTTGTTAAGGGCTCATAAGGTCTTTGTCCCAGTCTGCCTTGCCCGTGAATGGTCGCTTCTACTCCCAAAGCCGCAAGAACGGGAATCAAAAACCTAAATGTGGTACCGCTTTCAATACAGTCTATCTCAACATTCTTTGGTTTCAAGCCTTCTTTTACTACTACAAAATTATCCCCAAACTCTATATCTTTTCCCAAAGCCTTTAAGACATTTAAGGTGGCGAAGATATCTTTACTGAGTTCAATATTTGTTATTTTAGTAGGTTTTTTACTAAGCAAAGCACAAAACAACGCCCTATGAGCCATGGATTTTGAGGGCGGAGCTATTATCTTGCCGCTTATTGGAGACGGCTTTACGGTTATATTTACCCTTTCCGAAAGAAAATTCTTGGCTTTTATTTCAAACAAATCGGACTTGCCTATTTCTGGAACGATAGCAAGGGAGATTTTTCCGCCTTTTTTCTTTTTGTCGTTTATGGCGTATTCCCAAAGCTTGTCAAGACTCAAGTCATATTCATACGGTAAATCATATCTTTTAAGCAAGTTTTTTATATTCAAAGCCGTTCCCGTTTTCGCAAGGCAGCGCTCTTCGGACCATTGGGCAATAAGTGCCATTCCTATGCCTATCGCCTTTCCATGCGATATCTTGTATTCGGAATGCTTTTCTATGGCATGCCCCAAGGTGTGCCCAAAATTCAAAATCTGTCTTATGCCCTTGTCCAAGGTGTCTTTTTCCACCACATATTTTTTTATCTTAAGACATCTAAGTATCAAACTATCGATTTCTTCTTTCAAATTGCCTTTTGATAATTTATTAAAAAGCGTCCTGTCTTTAATGGCGCCGTACTTAATCATTTCGCCTATGCCGTTTTGCCATTCTTGTTCGTCAAGAGTGTTTAATACCTCTGTATCTATCAAAACTTTAGAGGGCTGATAAAAGCTCCCCGCAAGGTTTTTTCCACCTTTTAAGTTTATCCCGGTCTTTCCTCCAATCGAAGAATCTATCATACTAAGTAATGTGGTGGGGATTTGGACATAAGGCGTTCCCCTTAAAAAAGTAGCGGCGGCGAATCCAACGGTATCGCCCACAACGCCCCCTCCAAGGGCAACTATCAAATCCGTTCGAGTTAAGCCATATTCGCAAAGAAATTCATAAATCTTTTCTACGGTTTTCAAATTTTTATTTTCTTCGCCATGCCCAAATACATAACTGAAAACTTGTCTATTTGAGCCCAAGCTTTTTTTGACATTCTCCAAATAAAGACTTGCCACTGTATCGTCTGTTATAACAGCCACCTTGTCGAACTTAATATCGTCAAGAAGTGCACAAAGATTGTTTATCAATCCTCTTTTCAAAACCACATCATAACAAGGCTTGGTGTTTATCCTTAAAATCATCTTCTCTCCCTAACCTAATAGTACATTAAAATATATAGTGCTTTCAACCTATTTAAGGCTTTTCATAAACTCTTTGAGCTTGTTGACTTTTGTCATCACTTTGGCGAAAGACTCTTCGTTAAGTGACTGGGCACCGTCGCACAGAGCGCATTTTGGGTTGTTGTGTGTTTCAATAATAAGTCCGTCCGCTCCCGCTGCGATTGACGCCAGCGCAAGAGATTCCACAAGTTCGGCTTTCCCCGAAGCGTGGGAGGGATCGACTATAACCGGCAGATGCGTGAGCTTTTTCAAAACGGGAACGGCGGAGATATCAAGCGTGCTTCTGGTATAGGTCTCAAAAGTCCTTATCCCCCGTTCACAGAGTATGACATTGTCATTGCCGCCCGCCATGATATATTCCGCACTCAACAAAAGCTCTTCTGTGGTATTGGCTATGCCTCTTTTTAAGAGGATAGGTTTTTTTACCTTGCCAAGCTCTTTTAGCATAGCAAAGTTTTGCATGTTGCGCGCCCCGATTTGAATTATATCCACATTTTCAAACAAGTGCAGATTGTCAAGGCTCATAAGCTCTGTGACTATGGGAAGTCCAGTTCTCTTCTTTGCCTCTAATAATATCTCAAGCCCTTTATCCTTTAGACCCTGAAAGGCATACGGGCTGGTTCTTGGCTTAAAGGCGCCTCCTCTTAAGATAGCTCCCCCATGTTTTTTGACATACTCGGCGATTGTCAAGACCTGTTCTTTTGTCTCCACCGAACACGGTCCCGCCATGACCTCAAAATGCCCTCCGCCGATTTTGACTCCAGAAACATCCACAACCGTATCCTCAAGGTGCATGACCCTATTGGCTTTCTTATAAGGTTCTTGAATGCGCTTGACATCCTCAACGGCGGGAAAAGAGGAAATGCTGCTTATATCAAGAGTCGAAGTATCTCCCACCACGCCCAGAATGGTCTTATGGACGCCCTCATTGACCTGAACGGTGAAATCTCTTGCTTCAATCCAACGAATGAGTTCGTCGACCTGTTGACTTTCCCTATTACCTTTTACTACGATTACCATGATTCATCTCCCATTTATGTATTTTTGTTATTAGATAAAAAAAACAGGCGCTTTGTTTTTCAAAGTGCCTGTTATACAATGGTCAAATATATACTATTCTCTCGGATCTTTAGGCACTATCAATTCGGGTATCATAATAATACCCGTAGCTAAAACCGAAATAATAGTTGTTTTTCAAAACATTTCTCTTAGCCATAAAATAGTCCCTTTATTATACAGTATATCCGCAATTCAAGATTTGTCAACAATTTTGTTATGATTTTATGTATTTTTTCATTTATTAAGTCTTGCTTAAAGCAAAAAGTATCCCGACAGCTCTTTTATTTGTTCTTCCAATTCCCCCGTTCCGTCAATTGTTATATCCGCCGACTGTCTATAAACCTCATATCTTTTTTGGAAAAGCTCCTGAATTTCCTCTCTCCCCGCCCCTTCCGCCAATGGTCTGTTCTCCTCTTTTTTTATCCTTTCCCAGCAGATTTCAAACGGCGTGTCCATAAATACAATTATGCTTGATTGCCTTAACAATTTTCTGTTTTCCTCGTCCATAACCGCTCCGCCGCCGGTGCTTATGACAATATCTTTTTTTGGAAAAAGCTCATTTATGAGTCTTTTTTCCTCTTCCCTAAAAAAGCTCTCGCCTTTTTGAGAAAAGATTTCGGGGATTGTCATATTCAGCCTTTTCTTTATTTCCTCGTCCATATCAATGAACTCAAGACCTAACTCTTTCGCCAGCGCTTTTGCTGCCGTCGTCTTGCCGCTTGCCATAAATCCCACAAAGGCTACATTCGCTCTTTGAAAATTTCTTCTCATAAATATATTCGCCTTATCCTCTATCCTTTCAAGAAGATATTCCCCGAACGCCCTATCCGTCCATATCTCTTGAGCTTTTGCCGCCTGTTTTACAAGCATATACATTCCGCCCATACAAGGCTTATTTAATTTTTTCGCCAGTTTCAAGAACTTTGTGTTTTGAGGGTTATAGACCAAGTCTATTGCCGCTTCACAGTTTTTCAAAACATCCTCGCCGACCGGACTTAAGTCCACATCGGGATACATGCCTACGGGCGTGCAGTTTATGACAAGGTCAAAGTGTCCTTTTATATTATTTATATCAATAATTGTTATCTGTGAATTTTTCAGCTTCTCTTCAATTTCTTTTTTTAATTTTTCCACCTTATCCAATGATTTTTTTCTTACCGCCACAAAGACCCGTGCGCCTCTTGATACGCTCTCATATATCACCATTCTGGCGACTCCGCCCGCTCCAAGCACCAAAATATCGCCGCTCAAGTCCTTGTTGAGCTTTACCACACTATCCAAAAATCCGTCCGCATCAGTATTGTATCCTTTGGTTTTTTGGTTTACCCCTACGGTATTCACCGATTGAAAGCATTGGGCTTTTATGTCAAGCAAGTCCAAATAAGGTATTATCTTATTCTTATAAGGAATGGTCACATTAAAGCCGTCAAGCTCTTTTAATCTATTAATACAATCCCTGTCAAGCGTCGGACATTCTATCATTTGATAGCTTGACTCATCGCCGTATGCAGCCAAAAGCTCTTTGTGTATAAAACCCGACATCGAATGCCCAAGGGGATAGCCCACCAAACCAAATTTCATTTTTCTATCCTTTATTAATTTATTAAATATTCTTTCAAGGCTTCAATATCCTTGATTTTTATATGGTTTAAGTAAAAATCTATTATGCCCTTATACCTAAGTGCCGCCATTTCTCTTGACAGTGTGGGGCGCGAAACGCATAAAAAATCCGCAAGTTCCGAACGGTTGAGCCCAAGTTCAAAACTCGTCTTTTCATGACTTAAATATTGGTCATATAAATAAGCGCTTATCTTCCCTATCACGCTTTTTATCGTCAAATACTCTATCTTCTTATCCAAAAAAAGTCCTCTGTCCGAAAGTATGGTCAAAAAATTCTCAATAAGCCTTCTATGGCATGGACAAAGTCTCTGGCACTCTCCTAAAATCCTGCCCTTGGGAATAAAGATAATCTTACAATTTTGATTAGCTTGAACGGTAAAGTTCCATACCGCCTTTTTAGAAAAAGCCGCCATTTCCCCAAAGACAGCGCCCACAGTCAAAAGTTCTACAATGTTTCTTGCGCCCAAAGCGTTTTCCTTAAGTACGGTCGCTCCGCCGTTCGCAACTATGCCGATTTTAGTAAAGTCATCCCCTCTATAAACGATGTTCTGACCCTTTTCATATTGATTTAAGCTCAAGTCAAGGCATCCTTTCATGCCTTTCAGCGTCTCAAAATCGAAACCGTCAAAAAGAGAAGAGTATAACAGCCTGTCCAAGTATTTATCTAACATTTTTTTCCTTTTTTCTACAAAATGTATCCTCAGATACCGACAGCTTAGATTTATTATAGTACAATTTTATCATAATCACAATAAGGAGTTTTCAAATGAAAAGAAATATAATAAAAATCGACGAAGAAAAATGCAACGGATGCGGTCTTTGCGTAAACGCATGTGCGGAAGGAGCTCTTCAGCTTGTGGACGGCAAGGCTAAGCTTGTCAGCGAAAGCTATTGCGACGGTCTGGGGGCATGCCTTCCCGAATGCCCGACGGGTGCAATAACTATAGAGGAAAGAGAGGCGGAGCCTTTTGACGAAGAGGCGGTAAAAGAATATCTTGCTAAGAAAGCTTCCAAACCAACCCCGACTTTTACCTGCCCCGGAAGAAAGGCCGCCGTCATAAATAAAGACGCTGCCCCTGCCGACACGCCGATAGACTCTCCCTCGGCGTTGGGACAATGGCCTTGCCAGCTCAAACTCGTTCCTCCAAACGCCCCTTATTTCAACGGTGCCAAGCTGCTTATCGCCGCGGACTGCACTGCTTTTGCTTACGCCAATATACACAATAGGTTTATGAGAGGAAAAATCACTCTGATAGGCTGCCCCAAGCTGGACCAAGGCTCTTATGCCGATAAACTGACACACATTCTGACGCTTAACGATATCAAGAGCGTGACCGTTCTTAGAATGGAAGTGCCTTGCTGCGGCGGACTCAGTCAAGCCGTCAAAGAAGCCTTGATTAGAAGCGGCAAGATGATTCCTTGGCAAATAGTCACCATATCCATAGACGGAACAGTCATAGACGAATAAAAAATACAGGAGGTAAAAATTATGTCAATGTTTTGTTATCAATGTCAAGAAGCCGCCCGCGGGACAGGCTGCACTGTAAGAGGCGTATGCGGAAAAACTGACGATGTCGCCAACCTTCAAGACCTATTGATTTATGTCTTGAAAGGCATATCCATTGTCAACTTGCAAGCGAAGAAAGAGGGACAAGAAAATCTCATAGCGGAAAAATTTATTGTAGACGGGCTTTTTTCCACAATCACAAATGTCAATTTTGATAGGGCGTACTTTATTGAAAGAATAAAAGAGGGACTGTCGATAAGGAACACTGTTAAGCTTGGTATAAGAGAAAGGAAATATCCCTTAAGCTCCCATGATGCGGCGAATTGGTGTGCCAATAACTGCGAAGAGCTGGACCAAAAGGCGATTCAAGTCGGCTTTTTATCTATAGCAGACGAGGATATCCGTTCCTTAAAAGCTCTTGTCACCTACGGCTTAAAAGGAATGGCTGCGTATTATGAGCACGCCTTGAACTTAGGCTTTGAGGACAAGTCCGTCATGGATTTTATACAACTGGCTTTAGTAAAAACTCTTGAAGAGCTTTCCGCCGATGAATTGGTGGCCTTGGTTATGGAGACGGGAAAACACGGCGTCAAGGCCATGGCACTGCTGGACAAGGCGAACACCCAGACTTATGGACACCCCGAGATATCAAAGGTCAGTATCGGAGTGAGGAAAAACCCCGCCATACTTATGAGCGGTCATGACCTAAAGGACTTTGAAAACTTATTGGAACAGACAAAGGGAACGGGAGTGGATGTTTACACCCATGGCGAAATGCTGCCCGCCCACTATTACCCAGCGTTTAAGAAATATCCGCATTTTGCGGGCAACTACGGCAGCTCTTGGTGGCATCAGACAAAAGATTTTGAAACCTTTAACGGACCAATAATCTTAAACACCAACTGCCTTGTACCCCCTAAGGAAAGCTATAAAGATAGGCTTTTCACAACGGGCGTTGTCGGCTTTCCCGATGTAAAGTACATATCCAACGAGGACAAACAAAATACCGACTTCTCCGAGGTCATAGAAATGGCGAAGAAATGCCCTCCGCCCGCAGAGATTGAAAACGGCGAAATAACAGGCGGCTTTGCCCATAATACAGTACTATCCCTTGCGGACAAAATTATCGACGCTGTGAAGAGTGGAGCAATCAAAAAGTTCTTTGTCATGGCTGGATGCGACGGCAGAATGCGTTCAAGGGAGTATTATACCGAATTTGCGAAAAGGCTTCCCGAGGATACGGTTATCCTAACAGCCGGTTGTGCCAAGTATAGATACAACAAGCTTGATTTGGGCGACATAAACGGCATTCCCAGAGTGCTTGACGCTGGTCAGTGCAACGACTCCTATTCGCTTGCGGTCATCGCTATGAAGCTTCAGGAGGCGTTCGGCTTGGACGACATCAACCAATTGCCTATCGCCTATAACATAGCATGGTATGAGCAAAAAGCCGTAATAGTACTGCTTGCGCTATTATCGCTTGGAGTTAAAAACATACACTTAGGGCCCACCCTTCCCGCTTTTCTCTCCCCCAATGTAGCGAAAGTGCTTGTTGAGAAATTTAATATAGGCGGCATAAAGAGCGTAGACGAAGACTTGGAAATGTTTTTAAGATAATCCCTTTTCTAAAAAGAATAGTCCACATCCAAAGGGAAGCGGACTATTCTTTTTTTAAGATTTTACGATACGGACCACTTAAGAACCAGCGACTGAAGCCGAATAAAGCTTATATCCTTTCGACAAATTATAAACCTCAAACCCCCGTCCCGCAAGAATCCTTGCGGCAATATAGCCCCTTAAGCCTATTCGGCAAGTGATATAGATTTTTTTGGACTTATCCAATTTTTCAAGACTATCCCTTAGTTCGTCAAGCGGTATGTTTATAAAACCCCTCAATATGCCCCTTTTCGTACTCCCATTCTGTTCTGACATCCAACAAAGTAACCTTGTCCTTGTCAAGCTTTTTCAAGTCCTCTACATAAAAGACCTTAACTTTTTTCTTCAAGATATTTTCCGCCACATATCCCGCCATATTGACAGGGTCTTTCGCTGAAGAGAAAGGAGGGGCGTACGCCAATTCCAAATTGGTCAAATCATACACGCTCATTTTGGCTCTAATTGCGGTTGCAAAGACATCTATTCTCTTATCCACACCGCCGAACCCTACTATTTGAGCGCCCAAAAGCCGACCGTCTTGTTGAAAAAGTATCTTTATGCTCATATCCGCAGCCTGCGGATAATAAGAGGCATGGGATAGGGAATAGGTATAAGACTTTATATAAGGAATATTCATTTGAACAGCCCTTTCTTCAGTCAAGCCGGTAGTTGCGACAACGAGGTCAAAAAATTTGAGGATGCCTGTTCCTTGTGTGCCTTGACAGTGGCTTTCTCAGCGCCGTGAGATAAGATAAGCTTGTCATAGCTCTCTTCATAAATTAAGTCTTTTATCTTGTCATATACTTTTACAATTTTTCTCTCTCTATCGATTTCTATGACTTCATTAAATATTCTGACATCCACATTAAATCTTTTCTTAAACCTTTCAGGTGTCTGCAAGGTCAGATTTCTCTTATCTTCAATAACTCCCCGATATAGTACGGCAGACCGCAATTTGCAAAAGAGACATATTCCCCTCTCTCAAAGAGAATTATTTCAGCGTTTTCATCAAGACGCCTAAGCCTTGCCGCGGCGCTGGCTCAGCCACTCCTCCCACAATAATCGTTTTCATATCCGCTCACTCCTTTATCTTGTGTAATTCAAAATTATACCGCTTGTTCCATTTTAACAATTATTTTGCCAATATTGAAGCTTAAATTTTGATATTCGTCAAGATTTTCCTTATCCCCGAACACTTCAGGATTAAGAATTTTTAAGTTTTCCAGCGTCTCAAACTCTATATAAAAATATACCGATACCTGATATTCCTCCGCCTCTCCCTCAATCCCGTTGACTTGGGCAAAGATATCCTGCCCCGAAAAGATGCGCTTATCCATTCCGCCCGCTATGGTCTCTCCCTCGCTGTTTTTGACGACGCTTCTATAAGTCAATACATCCCTAAGCCCCTCTTCGATATCTTCAAAATATACCGTCAAGTTTGCCATAGCTTTCCCGGTGTTCTTTACATCCAACTTATAACTATACACATTTTGGGGAATCATATTGTCTATATCTATACTGTTTATCAAAGTGTAAACGGGTTTTGAATCTACCAAATCAGGGACCCCGTCTTTATTGAAGTCCTCAATCATAAAAAGCCTCGCTTGGGCATCCACCGTACCGGCAGTTATTATGATATTATCAATATATTGTGCGGACGGCGTAAACCATGCCGCTACTGCCGTGACTGCGACACTTAAGGAAAATAAGAAAAGGATTATTGAATATACCAGCCTTTTTTTCATTCTGCACCGTTTTTTCTTTCTTTTATCGCCTTGACTATATCTTTAGAGCTTTTAATAATCACAATTAAAGCGGTAGTCACAATCGCCAAAAACAAGATGTTTCTTATGCTTGCAAAAAAGTCCGCCAAAAAACCAATGGTGGCGGATTTACAATAATAGACACCTATTATTTCCCTAACCGGATACTCGTCAGGCGAAAGTCCCTCTTTTATGCCCTGTGTGGTCAGTTTTATACCTTGTTCATCTTCAGCTATATCCACCACGCTGTGAATTATAGTAATTTTATTTAATTTCGGATCAGGCGAAACAAACACCACATAGTCCCCGATTTTGACATCTTCAATATCGGTTTTTTTTGCAATCACCAAGTCCCCCGCCTTTATTTCAGGCTCCATAGAGCCCGACACCACATAGTGCATAGTGTATGGGAAGATTGAATTCCCCATAAGTTTTGTCAAAACCGCCATAACAAGCGTTATTATGGCAAGTACTAAGAGCGTGGCGGAGAAAACGGATATCGCAGTCCTTAAAGTCTTTTTCATATCAATACACTTCAATTATCAGCCTTTTTATAGTCAGGCTCTTGTTTTGATAGAGGTTTATATCAATTCCCTCAGGGGCTTGGTCGTTAAAAAACAGTAGGAACTCCACATCCGTTTCCTGTCCTTGATAAGCAGGTGCGTCATCCAATATTAGCCCGTTATCCAAGTCGCTTAAGAGAATATATTCGGGGTTTTCCAGCGGATATCTTATCGCAAAGACATCTTGCATATCGCCATGCATCTCAAAATTCTCATCATAGAATTCCCCGTCTATGCCCGCAAAGGTAAGCCTTATATGTCCATCATAAGCGGGTATTACGGATATTTTGAAAAGGTATTCGGTCGTGGGATAGGCGTCTTCCAGCACCAAGTCTCCGCCGCCATAATATACATCGTTGATATGCAGTCCCACTTCGGTGGACGCTCCGCTTATTTGAAGAAAAAAGTCGTTCGTACTTGCGTCTTCTGCCATAAACCAGCCAAAAACCGCACTGACGGCCACTATCAAAGCCCCCGCCATAAGCGCAAAGGAATATATCAAGTTCTTCTTGGCTGTTTTCTTATCCATTTATTTGCCTTTCATCCTTTCAAGCCTTTTTCTTTGTTTAGCTATTTCCTTTTCAAATCTATTTTTTTCATCCCTTTCCGCTTGCCTCAAAGCCGTTCTCAACCTCTTTATGGAAAGGGAGCTATTTATCCTTGAGATATCTTTCTTTCTAAGGTTTCTTCCTTGGTTTTCCGCCTCAAGCTCGGCAAGCTGAAATTTCAATCTTTCCAGCTTTAATATTTGAGTATTTTCTCTTTTTAATGTCCGTATAAGGTCGTCCATCTTCAAGCGGCTGAGCACTTGAAGCTTTTTGCACACTTCCTTTTGTCGATTGACTTCAAAAGCCTTTCGCCTAATTTTATCCATTTTTCTCTTGGGTTGAGGAGTCTGTCTTAATTCCAGTATGTCCCCGTACATCTCATTTGTCAGCTTTGTTATCCCCCGAAAGAGCTTCTGAAAAGATAAGTCTATGGTCTTGACATCGCTTATCTGATTTGCCTTAAGCTCTTCTTTTTGCATAATCAGCGATTTAAGCTTGTCAAAATAATATTGATTGACCACTCCCTCTTCGTCAAAGCCCGCCTTGCTACGCAAAGTAAATTTATAATCTGTCTTTCTAAGCTCTTTGTATTTCTTAACTTTTCTTCTCTTATAGTCGCCCTTGCGGTACAAGTCCTTTCTTATGGCGTTGTTGTCAATCATTGTCTTAAGGCTTAAGCCTATCAGCAAGGTCAAGTCATCGTAATAATCGCTATCTATGGGGAGGTCTTTTTCTAAAATCTCAACGCTATATCCCACCGCCGTATACGAACTAATAAATACCCACAGCTTATAACAGTTGTTATAGTCTTTATTGAGATTTATTATATTGGTCTTCATAATAGGCGGATTTATAGGTTTGGTCTGTGACAGCACCTTAAAAAAAGGCGTTCCCCTTAAGGCGTGAACTCTCTTTCTAATAAGCTCAATTCTGTCCAGCTTTTTTTTGTTGTTTTCCTTTTGCTCTTTGTTTTCGAGACTCATGATAACCTTAAGATTGAGGTCGTATTCAAGCCTATTGCCGTTAGATAAGGGTATCTGAGAGCTCATGGCAAGGCTTGTCGTCTCATGAGTGTCGATTTGCTCTTTTATGGCGAAGTATCTATGCTCCAAAAAAGAAATCAGCCTAAGAATCAAGGAATACACAAAACGGTTTTCATATATCGCAAGCTCTTCTTTCATCCTCTTGGTCATGACCTTGCTGGGTATAATCTCGCCCTTTTCGTTCACCGATCTTATATAATTGGTATGCGAAGAAAGGTGTCTTATGGTCTTTCCCGTTATTTTCCTTGCTCTTTCCACATTGAGAAGCAAGTCCTTGTCGGTAATAAATCTATGGGGATTTTTTACGATTTCTTCAACTGAAAACAATAGTCTTGATATCACATCAATCCAATTGTCTTCCATAGAAAAGTTTTCCACAACCTGTGTTTGCAGAATCTTGTTTTGACCTCTGTCAATAAACTCTTTTATATCCTTAAAAAAATCTTTGCCTTCATTAAATTCATCAAAGATTTTTTTCAACGCGCTTTTATTCATAATACCTCATTAAAAAATTAAACGCTCTTTTGTAAATTCCTTATGTATTCGATAGATTGGGGCAGTTTCCCCTTGCCAAACAGCCTTTCCATGAGCGCAATCAGCTCCCCCAGCTCCTTAATCAAAAACACCAGATTAAGTGAAACGAGCTTTTTTAGTATCTTTGTCAAGAACATAAAGTCAAGAGCTTCATATTCCGTTCCCCCGCATCCCATATAGACAGGCACAAAAGTCCTTATCTGTTTAAGGATTCTGTTTCCAAAAGAAATTTTGAGCTTATTTCTTAAAAATTCATCAAGCTTTTCTATCTTATTCAATGAATCTTGGCTCACCGCATATTCGCTTAAAGCCTTATCAAAAAGCGATTCTAAATAATCAAAGGACAAGTTCACGGGATTTGTCACCGGGGCGTCAAAATAACTTCCCTTTTGGTTCATTTGCAAAGTTATCGCCCTGTCATATACCTTATCCGTAATCGTAAATGTGGAGTCGTCTTGGTTGGCTGTGCCCACAAACCAAAGGTTTTGAGGTACGGTCAGCTTGCCGTCTATAAGATTTTTGGGGTCGGTATCCTCAGGATTGGGCACAAGGTCTATCTTCCATTCAGAGGTATCCGGCATTTCCATAATGGACAAGAAATCCGCGAAATAATATTCAATCCGCGCAAGGTTCATCTCATCAAGCACTATGAAATTTATGTCATCTTTATAAGTTGCCTCATACAGCCCTTTCAAGAAATCCGTCTCGTTGAATTTTTTTGTAAATTCGTTAAGGTATCCCAAAAGGTCGCTCCTCTCCCGCCAAGAGGGTTGCACCGACACCATTAAAGCGTTATTGAAGAAAAATTTGCTTACGGCGTAGGGCAGGCTTGTCTTTCCCGTTCCGCTTATGCCCTCTATTATGATAACTTTGGAAGTAGCCATTCCCGCAAAGAATTGTCTTATTTGAGACTGATTATAGTACAGTTTCATTTGGGACGCCGCAAAATAAGTGAAGTTTTTGACCAGTTTGGGAAGGGACAGCATATCCTCGTCGCTCATATTGACAAAAAACGGATTGTTCAAGTACTTTCTGTCTATGGATATGAGCTTAGAAAATCTGCCCTCCTCAATTTTTTCATCCAAATCGCCTTGGTCAATTTGCCCTATCTCACCCGAAAAAGCGTTGAGTTCATTGAGCTTCAAAGAAAAGATTTTATTCTTTTCCAAAGCAAGCTGTTCGGTCTGCTCCTTGAGCTTAGTTATCTCTTCCAAAAGCTCCTCTTTCTCAATCTCTTTGTGCCTAATAAAAAAATATTTTCTCGCAGCCAAAAAGATCCTATAAAGAATCAGCGCCACAAGCGCCATATTTATTATTGAGACAAGAAAAAGGGTTATCCATCCCAAGACATCAAATCCTTCTACCGCCTGTCCCAGATTGAAAAAATAATCTGGGATATCACGCGTAAATATATTGGATATGGCGGAAAATATAGCTGAGAAGAATCTACCAATATTCTCTCCCAGCTGCCACAAAAATTCTAAATAATAATTAGCAAATTCCGCCATTAAAATAATTCTCCCGATTGCTTTATCGATTGTTTACTTTTTATCTTTTTGCTCCATTTCCTGCAAAAGCTCTTTCTTATACCTTTCTTTTTCTTCCTCTTTTTTGAGCTTGTTATAGCCCTTGAAGTTCCTAATGAAAAGAAAGACGCAATACCCTAAAGCCAATATTGAAGGAATGACTATAACTACCAAAAACCCAGTGCTGCTTTTCAGGAACAGCAAGAAGTTCCCGAACCCTTTCATTTTGAACTGATACCTTGCGACTATATCGCGGGGAACTACGCTCTCGGTTTCGTCTATTTGGTTGAGCGCCGCCTTATCGCCTTGCGTAACATAATAGACATTCCCCTGTCCATCTTGATTGACCTCAATAATTCTGTGAGTATTGAGCACTTTCTGACCACTATCGTTCAACATCCAAAATGTGATTATTTGGTCTTTTTCAAGCTCTTTCTTTTGGGCATCTTTTAATATCTTGGCGACTATCATATCCCCTTTCTTAAAGGAGTCCTCTCTTCCGCCATCCATGGAATCGCTTTGAACGGCTAAGAAAGTGGAGCCGAAGACATTGTTATAGCCTTTAACGCTGTTTGTAATAGCGGCGACCGCAACAATGAGAACCACCAGACAGATCAAGACAACAATTACATTTATTACCTTCATCCAAACAGTTGATTCGTTTTCACTCTTTTTCATTATTGTATACCAACCTATTTCTTTATTAACGGGAAAACCCCGTATATCACACATTATAACATAAAAAGAATAGTAATGTTAAGCGGGAAAAAAAGCTTCCCCACTTAACATACAATTCTCCCACTATATATAAGGCTTTTTTTAGCCTTCTACTTCAACCTCGCCCTTAAAAATAAGATTTGTTATTATTGTGTCGTTCAATATGCTGTTGAAAGCGTTGGCGTCCCAGCCTTCAAGCCAAATTGTGATATCCAAGTATCCGAAGTATCCCGCAGTTTGAGAACCCGTCAAAGTTGTCAGTACGACCTCGGCGGTTACGGTATTCGCCATGGGCTCACCCAAGACAAGGTCTGTCTTGCTCACAAAATTGTAGTAGTCGAAAGCTATATTGCCGTCTGCCGTATTGTCCACAAAGCCTGTATTGGGGTTGGGGTCCCAGATATTTGTAGTGGAGCCGTCCTTGAACGCAATTCTTACAGCGTCCTTTGCGTCGGCGGTAATGCTGTCTCCCAAATCAAATTCTTTTTGCTCTGTAACAAACTGTTCTTCGCTGTCGTCCCAAGAGCCGTACTCATAGCTCAATCCATCCGCCCATGCCGCTACGGGAGCGACTCCGCCGGGAATGGAAGTTACTGAACTGACATCGGGGTTTAGTTTTACTTTATATTCGTTAGTCGAATAGAAATAAAGTCTGAAAGTATAGTGGTTGGTCTCGGCGTCGCTTGCTTCCTTAACTCCCTCGGGAGCGGTGAAGATCATGCCGTCGGCGGTGGTGCCATGAGTCAAGGTTTTGAGTTCGTTGGTCTCGCTATCCAAATATACGCCGTTGTTATAGGCTTGAATAGCGGCGATAACCTCTTCGCCTGTGACATAAGCTCTAAATGTTCCCAAAGCGCCTTTTACCGTCGAAGCGGGGTCGCCGTTGTTTTCGGGCATCAAGCTTATGTACAATCCGTCAACTGAAGTGACATTGACATCGAACCCTTCCACTTCGGGCTCGTCATCCATGGTAAACCATGCATAGGTCGTAGCTGTCGCCAAAGTCAAGACTACCACTAACACAATAGCGGATACAATAAGTTTTTTTGTCGCTTTTTTCATAATTATCTCCTCCAAGAAAAAATTTTTTTTTATTTATTTTTTAATAATTTGCCTTAAACATCATTTCCATTCTGATTATTCCGCCCTTTATGTCGTCCACGCATTCATGGTCCCAGCCCTCCAGCCACATCACAACGGTGTATTTATTGACGGCTTCGGGAGGAAAGTCCTTTTGCGTCTCCGTCATCACGGTGACCGAAGACAAGAAAGGCGTTGTCATATAAGGTTCTTCTATGCCCGTACCGATATGGTCTTCGGGCTGACCCCTTTCTTCGGGGGGATACTCTTTTGCTTTAGCATAAATCTCCTTTTCGCCGTTTTTAATAATCATGATTCTTACGGCGGAGATAGCCCCTTTTGTGCTCTTATTGATTATCAGTTCCATGTCATAATCCATAATAATGGACGAGACATTTTTCAAATAGAATGAGTATGCGAAATACCGCCTTTTCTGATAATCATTCTTAGAGCCGCTTCCGTTTTCAATGTCCAAAGGTATGTCGGCTAAGGTCGCATGTGTCTGTTCCCTTATGCCCGGCGCTGACAATCTTGTGGTAGGCTTGGAAAAGTTCGCATCTTCTGACAATGATAAAGACTGTCTTACATTGGTTTCTATTCCTATGACAAAGTTCCCTACATTCTGACCGTATATGGTTATCAGCACCACCAACACAGATATCATGAGCAGAGCGGCGATGACCATATTGATTATTTTTTTTCTTTTTTGTACGCTATAATACTTCTTAACGCCCTTTGCCACATCCTATCACTCCAAAAAAAATTGCCATTCCCCTTTTACATTGGGTGAATGGCAACTGGCTGTCTCCGAGAGACCCTCTAGTTTTGTGTCACTACCTCGCGGTAGCTTTACCTTTTATTCAGTTTTTTTCATATTACCAAACAATTTTTATATTGTCAACGAATTTTTTGTCTTTTTATGGAAAAATGTCGTATTTATTGCCAAGGCGTCAAGACTACCGCATTCATAAGCTCTTTGGGATTTCCAGGCTTGGCGAAATAATATCCTTGTCCGATTTGTATCCCAAGCTTTTTAATATATTCCAAGGCATCTAAGGTTTCAATGCCCTCCGCCACCAGCGCGATATTTTTCTCCCGTGTATAGTTCACAAGCATTTTCATAATCTCTCGGCACATGTCGTTCTCTTGTGTCTTTTGTATGAAGTTTCGGTTTAATTTTATCATATCTATGCTTATTGTGTTCAATTTGTTCAAAGAAGAGAATTCAAGCGCATAATTATCTATCGCAATCCTAAATCCAAGCTGCCTCATCTTGTCCAAGTTGTTTTTGACCTCGTTCACCATATTGAACATGTCAAAGTCCGCTATTTCCAAATATATTTTATTGGTGTCTATTTTATGCCTCTTAAGTATTCTTCTCATTTCCTCGGGCAAAGAAGGGTTCATAAGCTGTTTGGGCGAAAAGTTCATGCTAAAAAATAAATTCCTGTCGGGGTACTGGATTTTCCATTGGTTGATTTGTTTTATCAGCTGTTCCATTGCCCAAAAACCTACCCAATTGATATCTCCGGTATGTTCAAGTATGTTCAAGAATTTGCTTGGAGGCAACACACCTCTGACCTTGTGGTTCCATCTCAAAAGCGTTTCAGCGCCCAAAACCTCCATATTGCCCAAATCCACTATGGGTTGATAGTACAGCGTGAATTCTTTATTCTCTATGGCGTTTTTTATCTCCAAATAGCTCTTGTACTCTTTGGATTCTTTTACCGATAAGTTTTTATCATAAATAGCAAATTGATTGACGCCCCTTCTTTTTGCGGCGACAAGCGTCAGATGCAGGTTTTGCCTAAGCTCATCCAAGCTCTTTCCGCTTTCGGGATAAGAAGCCACGCCGATATTGACATCAAAATCCAGCTTCAAGGCGCCCGCAATCAGAATGCTCTTTTGCGTCTGATTCAATATCATATGGCATATATGGTTGAGGTTTTTAACGGAAAGCTTTCCTTTCAGATATAGAATAAGCGTCTCTTGGGACTGTCTGTTTATCCTGATATTCTCGCTTACCAGACTGATATTGGAGATAAATACGCTTAAGGCATTGTTATACTGTTCCTCTCCAAAGCTCCTAATCAATCCCTTATAGTCGTTTATATCCAACCTAAAGAGCGTAAAGACCGCCTTTTTATTCAATTGAATTTTTCTCTTAATAAAATCCTCAAAAGCTTGCGAACTCTCCACAAATTTTTGGCTTTTGTCCTCCGCCCACTTGTTTCTTTCTTTCAAAATCGATCTAAACAATAAGACCAATAAAGCCACCGTGGCGGCTATTATTAAAACAATGAAAAAAATCATTGTGCCCTTATCCAAATTCAATCTGCTCATTAATAAAGAATGCATAACCTTCTCACTTATCCTTATTATATTTATTATATATTTCAATAGCCTTATCAACGGGAAGAGCCTTGCTGATAGAGTACCCTTGTATTATATCACAATTCAAGCGTTTAAGCTCTTCCAGCTGTTCATTTGTTTCCACGCCTTCAGCAATACACCTCAAGTTCAATTTTTTGGCAAGCTCAATAAGCGCCTCCACAATAACTGCCGAATCGCTGTTTGTGTCGATATCGTCAATAAAGGACTTGTCGATTTTTATCGCGTTTATGGGAAGTTTTTTAAGATAGAGCATGGACGAATATTCTATTCCAAAGTCGTCAAGATGCACATTTATACCTTCCTTTCTCAAAAGGTTAAGCTTTGTTATCACCGACTCATAAGACGATATAAGGACGGATTCGGTTAGCTCTATGGCGACGCTTCCTTGCTTCAAGTCATTTTTTCTATAATAACTTAAGAAGTTCTCCACAAATCCTTCCTGCATAAGCTGCACGGGAGAGATATTCCAAGACACGCTCACATCTTTGTCCTGCATCTTTTTAGCAAATTCCATTGCCATTTGATATACAAAGTTCCCCACATCAATAATACTTCCGTTCCTTTCGGCAAGCTCTATAAATTCACTTATCGAAATGTTTATCTTTTTCTTTATCCTGAGCAAGCCCTCAAAGCCCACAATCCTATCTGTTTTCAAGGAATACTGCGGTTGAAAATACAATTCCAGCTCGCCGTTTTCAATAAGTTCCATTATCGCTTCTTTTTCTTCATAAAGATAGAGTTCGTTTTTCATAAGAGCGTCATAAAAAACGCCCGTAGTCCTATTGGGTGCTTTCCTTATGCTGAAATAAATCTGCTTGGCTTGCTTTATGGGCTGTGACAAATCTAAGCGTTCAGACGGATAAAAAGTCTTAGATATGCCGATTTTATAATTTAATTTTATATGGTTCTTGTCGATAACAAACGGGGATTCCAAAATTGCCAAGTACTTACTTCTGTTTTGCGTCAAAAGAATGCTAAATTCTTCGTTATGCGTGAAAATAATATACTTGTCATCTCCGCTGTGATATACCATACCCTTGAAGATATTGTCTATTCTCTCCGAAAAAGCCCGTATAAGTTTCTTATAGAACTTATCTCCAAACATTGTCTTATATCTTTCCGTTCCCCTTATCTCAAGAAGCGCCACACAGCATAAATCTTCAGGGCGCTCCCTTCTTATGTTTTCATAATCTTTTCTTAATTGGACGGTGTTGGGAAGTCCCGAAAGGTTGTTGCAGTTGGCAAGGTGCTTGGCGTGAAAATAATCTTTCATAATCTCCGTTACATCTGTTCCCAGCATCCTAAAGCCGTTTAACGCCCTTGCAGTCATAAACCTTAAGTATCTTTTCTGTCCTTTTTTGTCTTTGAGCTTTAATGTAATATCGCCGTTATTCAGCAAGGCGTCTCTTATCTTTTTATTTTCTTCTAAAGTATAGGACACAATTTCATTGAGCTTAAAATCTTTAGCGAATTTTTGGTTTTTGAATAAGATTTTGCCACGCTTATCCACAAAAATGCTGTACTTTCCTCTGACAAACTTGCCCGTCAGATTTCTATTGTTATTGATAATATAAATAAGCGCTATAAGATAAGCGCCCAAAAAGCTCGCGGACGCAAGCGCCAAGACAAAGAACAAGTTTCTTTCCCTATCCTCTTTTATAATACGGTTCATATCTTGGACATCCGCATATCCCGCCACATAAAAATCTTCCAGTCCGCTCTTTTTTATTACCAAATAATTTTCATTGTCATGAAAATTTTCAAACTGACTTTTATTGTCCCCAATCTTCCCTAATTTCGCATAGGGAAGCAGTCTGTAAATATTGGATTCTTCCAATTCCAATAAACTAAAGACAATCAAGCCGTTTTTGTCTATCAGCATTATATTATCCAGATGATAATAATTAAACTGTTCTATATATTTATCATATTCTATAAGAAGCAAATCACACACGCTTTCCTTTTTTATGGAAAACACAAGGAACTGTCCGTCCTCTGTTTTTAATACGCTTTTTGGCGCATAGCATAGCCTATCATAAAATTCCTTGCGGACGGGCTGCTGGATAATTGCAGTTTTTGTTTTCAAGCTCATTTGATAGCCATCTTCCGTTTGAACCGCCTGCCCAAAAGCGTAATATTCGTCTTTCAACAAGCCCTCATAGCTCTCTAAGTCCTCAAAGGGCTTATTCAAGGCGGAGCTCATCTCGGAAACTGACTTGTCCAAAGATAAATCGTGCAAGGAAGAATACTTTTCCTTTATGCTTATATCAATATAGACATAATAAATTGCCGATACGGTAATAACGGAGAGTAGAACAGCCAAAAAGATTAAAGAAAACTTAAAAATCAGCTTTTTCAATGATTTTATTCCCTTTTTCTAATTACAAAAATAGTTTAGCATAAAAAAAATAAATTGAAAAGTTAAATGTAAATTTATAAAAAAGTCAATAATTATTTTCTTCTATTCCAGAAGACTCTCTACTTATACACATGACATCACGATATAGCTCATATGTATTTTTGCCTTTATCCTTGGCGCAGTACAGAGCTTTGTCGGCGTTTATATACAGCTGCTTAAAGCTTGAGCCGTCTTTATCAAAAAAGGCTATCCCGATGCTTACGGTGACCTTATAAGGTTTGTCTTTTTGCATATGTCTTATGGTTTCTAATATCTCCTTGGCTTTTTTGACGGCGTGGTTTTCTTCATATATATCTTTAATAAATACCACGAATTCGTCTCCGCCAATTCTTCCTATAATGTCCGAAGAGCGGAATATAAGCTTTATCTCCTCAGAAATTTCTGTCAAGACATTGTCCCCTTGCATATGCCCTAATCTGTCGTTTATGTTCTTGAAGTTATCTATATCAATCAGCAAAAAGGCAGCAAGCGATTTGGAATTTTTTTGAATGACCTCGTTTATCAAAGACTCCGTTGTCTGCCTGTTATAAACTCCTGTCATGAAATCTCTTCTGGTCTTTTCAATAAGCTTTATCTTCTCCCTCTTGGATTCGTCCACATCAATTATTTTTCCGATAAGCCGAGAAGGCTTATTGTTTTCGCCCATAATAGTAGTGATTCTCAGCTTGCACCAAATATATTGCCCATCGGCTTTTTTAAGCCGTATTTCAGTCTCGTTGTACTCTTTATCTTCTACGGCAAGACTTAGGAACTTATCCCGATCATTTTTATAGATAATATGGTATTTGTCGATATAGTCAAAGAGGTTGCCTTTAATAGTATAGCCGAACTTCCTTTCAAAATGAGAATTTAGGTATATGCTTTTATCTTTGGGGTTATAGTCAAAGATTATGCTTTCGGACTGTTCGGCGACTATCTTATACCGCATATTGTCCAAATCCCTTTCATGTTGCAATTGCTTGAAAGAGGAAGGCTCTAACAAAAAATTCTTGACTATTTTTTGTCCCTTTTTATCGATATGGATTCTAAAAATATTAATGATTTCCTTGGTTTCATTATTCTTACATTTAATTTTATAGTATATCTGAGATTTGCTTTCTTGTCTGGTCTGATATTTCAAAACATCCAAGACATTGTCCCTATAATCTTTCTCTATCATATTAAGCAAGCTGTTGTTGAAGTTTGTTTCTATTTCGCTTGTCGAGTATCCCACAAACTCCAAGAACTTATCGCCAATGCTTACAAAGGTCAAGCTGTCATTAAGCAAAATGTCAAAATACCCTCCGGGAATTGTTTCCACGATAAGGTTATAGAAACTCTCTTCTTTTATGATAAGCGAATTGTTTTTATAGCTAAGGCTAAAAAAACAAATTCTCAGCCCAATCATTAATAGCAAGAAAATGCCTAAGCCGACTACGAAATACTCAAAATCTTTATAACTGAAGAAAGCCAACACCACAAAGAGCTTTATCAACATAAAAAACGCCAAGGATTCTACAATTAAATATCGCTTATTTTCAGCGCCCATGCTTCCTCCGCTTGTACTATAATATATTATAAAG
>DUON01000006.1 GCA_012838805.1 Clostridiales bacterium | reverse complement strand
GGACTTATTGGGCTTATTGACGACGGCTTATCATTAAGCTTGAGTTATTTCATAGGGGATATTCAAGGCGAAAACAATATAGGCGGACTGATAGGTTTTGGGGAAGAAGAAGTTTTGCTTTCAAAGAATTTTGTATTTTCAAATGAGATAAGCGGCGTTGATAGCATTGGAGGGTTGGCAGGATATCTTGGTGCGGATTGTGAGATAACATCTTCTTATGTCAGAGCCGATATCAAGGGAATAGACTTTGTCGGCGGACTTTTGGGCAGATCGACAACGATAATGATTAGCGATAGCTATTTTGTGGGAGAGATTGATTTTCAGACAAACGGCGCAGCGATTGCCAATTCCAACCTTATTTTAGATAGAGTGTATTATAACAAAGATTTTCTAAATGACGAAGACTTGAACTATAGTGGGGAGGGGAAGACCTCTGTTGAGCTGTCAAGAAATATAGATTTAGGTACTGATTTTATTTATGAGGCGTCCGACGGGCTTTATGGCTATTATCCCCAAATTGGATATCATGCCGATACAAATATAGATGTCTCCAAGGAATCTACGATAGTATATTATTTTGAAAAAGGAAACGGCAGCGTCGCTTCTCCTTATCGAATCTCAAAGAGCTTGCATCTTTTTAATATGAAAAGGCTTATTGACGACGCTTATGACGACTATTCCGATAAGTACTATGAACTAGGCGAAGATATCGTTCTTGAATGGGACTTTGCGCCCATAGCGAGTTTTGAGAATCCTTTTATGGGCAGATTCAACGGTAGGTATTATTCAATTTATAACCTTACAATAAATTTACCCGAAACGGACTATGTCGGGCTTTTCAGTGCGATTGGAGTAGGAGCCAGAATTGAAAAGCTCAACATCAGACCTTTGGTGGTGTCCTCCGAGGAAATCTATGGAAGCGTTGTGGGAAAAGATTTTGTCGGCGCTTTGGTGGGATATAGCGAAGGGTATATTTGGGACTGCATGAACAATACCGATGTGAGGGGACATGACTATGTGGGAGGTCTTGCGGGGAGGTCGAGCAATATCTCAAGGTCTTTCAATACCGCCGCCATAACGGGAGAATACAATGTCGGCGGGCTTGCGGGCAAAAATGACGGAAATATGGACTTGAGCTTTAATAGCGGATACATAAAGGTCAATATCTCAAACGGCGGGGGCTTGACAGCCAACAATTACGGCACAGTGGAATACTGCTACAACAGCGGCAATATTGAAAGCGAACTGTATTTAGGGGCTTTTACCGGGGATATGAAAGGCGGTCTTGTGGGCATCAATCAGTCTGGCGCTACCTTGAGAAATTCATACAATATAGGCAGAATCAGCGGTCAAGCTTCAATGACGGGCGGGGGAATCGTGGCTTACAACTTATCGGACGAGGCTGTTTCCCATTGTTATTTCAATAAAGAGATAATCAGCGATTTTGAGGCGATAGGTTCAGGCAATCTATACAGCGACAATGTCTTAGGGCTTTCCACAATAGAAATGGTTGGTGTGGATGCCTTGAACAATATTGATATTCCCGGCGCATATTTTATTTCTCAAGAAGAAAGGGGTATGGATGCGGACTATTCGCCTCAGCTTGTGGAATTCTATGACAAACAAGTATCCTTAAACGAAAACGCTTTGATAGTAGAAATAATTCATTCCTATTCCAAGCAGAGCGTCATGCTTAGGCTTTTTGGAAGGGATGTGTACAACCTTATGGAATGGGGCAGTGCCGACAATCCTTATTTAATCAGCACATACGACCATTTGGATACCTTAAGCATGCAGGTGGCGGACGGTTATACTTTTGAGAACTGTTATTTTCTTGTCACCCAAGACATAGAAATCCAGCCCGACTTTTTGTCGATTGGAAGATATGATATTCTTCAGCCCACCGAAAGTTTGGTTTTCAACGGGGTTTTTGACGGAAACGGCTATTTGATTTCTGATTTGTTTATCGGCTCTTTAGACTCTCAATACAGTCAAGGGCTTTTTGGCTATACGGGAGCAAACGCTGTTATTAAGAATGTGGTCATCTCTTCGGGGGAAGTTTTGGGAACTGAAAAAGTAGGTTCTATCGTTGGATATAGTCTGGGTCAAGTCCTAAGATGCCAGTCTTCGGCGAATGTACGAGGTTCTTCAAATGTAGGCGGAATTATTGGACAGCTTAAGTCCAATGAGGCAAGGCACATCGTATTTGACGGGAATGTCTTGGGCGACAGCAATTGGGGCGGGCTTATAGGGCGTTTTGAAGATTCATTCGCAGGTATCTTTAACGGCTGGTTCGTGGTGGATATTGAAGAACTGTATCACCATAACAATATTGGCTCGGTCTTGTATGTAGATAAAAACGGTCTTGTTTTCCCCGCGCTAGATATGACAGCAACCATAGATAAGGATATCATATATTTTGAATTTCAGCCCGTTTCGGGGTTTGGATTTGATATACGGAATATAAACGATGTCTCTATAAAGTTTAATGAAGGGGGCTTGATAGGCAATAGATATTATCCCATGTATAACAATGAAGCCCATACAGGCTCCTTAGTCAGGTGGTACGCCAGATTTACAAAAAGTGTTATTATCGGCGATTTGGTCAACGGTGAAGCGACAGGCGCAGGCGAATATTATGAGGGACAAACGGTGCGTATAGTTATTTACCCTGATTTGGGATACCGTCTTGTCTTGGATACGGAATTTTTCCATAACTATAGCGGAGACGGCGAGACCATAGTCGCCGAAACCATTATGGGAAGCGAAGCTTGGGAGTTCAATGCTTTATTTGTGCCCTTTGGTGTGGGGAATGAAGTTATTAACCCTCTTGGAGACCCCGCTACGCTTGACCAAGACAAGTTCATATACGACGGAGAGCCAAAAAATTATACTATAAATGTCTCTGGTGCGTTCACATATTCGGTAGACTATTTCATACAGCAGTACAATATTTTGACTGAAAGCGCCATAGATGCGGAAATATACCGTATGGAACTTAGGCTCTATCAAAGCGGATATGCCGTGGGGGCGAAATTCTATACTTTTGAAATCCTTCCCCGCAAGCTGGAGTTGGACCTTAATTTGCTACAAAGCGAGCAATACACCGTAAAGCAATATGATAGGTCTTCAAGTGACAATATTGTTATAGATAACAGCGCCATAATCGGCATAGTGGGCGCAGATGAGATACATTTAAGCGCAATAAGGACTTTCTATAATCAAGAATATGAGCCCGACAGAAACATTGGCGAGAACAAGCTGATAACCTTTAATTCCTATACTATCCAAGGTCCCAATGCGAAAAATTATGAAGTTCCCGATGAATATAGCGACATTGCGGGAAGAATCATAAAGAGAAACGCATACATAAGTATTTTGGAGCAATATCTTACAAAACAATATGACGGCAACGAACCATATATAAGCGCCCATAGCTTTGAAGGCGTTTTTGGGGATGACGGTCTTTTTGTAAATGAATTCAGCTTTACCAGAGTGGATGGTACTCCTATTGAGAATTGGGATGTGGGCGAATATATTGTCGGACTTACGGATGATATTTCTGGCAATATGGAAAACTATAATATAATGTTCAAAAAAGAATACATCTTTACTATTACTCCAAGGATAATAGAGAGCGTGACCTTTTCAGGTTATAGAAATCTCTATTATACGGGAGAGAGCCTTAACAGCCGCATAACCGCGTCTTTCAACATTTCATTGGGGGTGGACGGTTTCGCCCAGCTTATTTTCTATAAAAACAATGAGATAGTCGAGGAATGCTTGGACGCGGGAGATTATATAGTCAAGGCGGTAATCAATGACGATAACTTCATATTGACAAAAGAGCAAAGCGTGAGTTTTACGGTATCAAAAATTCAGCAGAGCACGCCCCTTGTGCTTGCGGACATAGAAGACACCACCTACCAAACACAGCAGATTCCTTTGTCGGCTGTGGGCGGAGACGGTTCGGGTGATATAGTATACGAGGTTATAAGCGGCAAGGCGAGCACACAAGGAAATATCCTTTACATAAACGGCACGGGAGATATCTCCATAAGGGCAAAGAAGCTTGAATCCCTCAATTATTATGAGCAGTATTCAAATATAGTCACATTCAATGTTCAAAAAGGCGTTTTGCAAGCCCAAATAAGCGATACCTATGTTAGCTATGGCATGATTCCGCAGATTCAAATAAGTTATTTGGGATATCTTAGGGGAGAGAGTTCAAAGGACGAGGTAGAGGGGCTTACTGAACCTGAAATCTTAGTGGATAACCTTCGCTTGGCGGATGCGGCGGGCTTGGAAGTGAATTTAGACGGATATCCGATTTCGTTAAGAGACAACGGAAGTTCGGACGGGTACATTATTGATGTTTCAGAGGCGAGTGCTCTTCTTTTTATAGAGAAAAGGCAGATTCATATCGCCGCGAATGCGATAAGCAAGCTTTATGGGGAGGAAGACCCCGAGCTTACTTATACCATAATGGAAGGAGAAGATATCGTCCTTCAAGGCAGCTTGTCAAGGATAAGTGGCGAGAGGGCGGGAAAATACCTGATTGAGCAAAATACCTTAAATTCTGAGAACAATAGGAACTATGAAATCGTCTATATCCCCGAGCATTTTACTATTTATCCAAGGGATTTGAGAGTAAGCATTCCTATTTATACCAAAACATATGGCTCACCAGACCCCGTTCCCGAATTCTTGGTCAATGAACAAGACCTTAGGCTTGGAGATAACAAATCAGTACTCACGGGCATTATTACAAGACAGCCCGGTGAAGATGTGGGGCAATACCCTTATAGTTACAGCAGTGTATCGGCAGGAGAGAACTATGCGATAGTATTTACTGAAATAAGGTATCTTAGAATCGAAAAGGCGTATCCTTACTTTATCAGAGAACCTTATTCCAAGCCCATAACTTATGGTCAAACCTTGGCTGAGTCCGAAATCTTGGGAGAAGCAAATATTGATGGAGAATTTGTTTGGGAGACTCCTTCGGCTATGCCTGAAGTTGTCAATAGTCCGTTTTTTGCAAAATTTAAGCCTGCAGACACCTTGAACTATAACAGCATAGATTTTATTCTTGAAGTGACTGTTCTTCCCAAAAAAATAAATATAAGCTTTATTGGAAGCCGAGTTCATATATATGACGGCAAGGACAAAGCAAACTTATCTGCCAAAGCGCTAAATACGCTTGAAAACGACGAGGTGTTAGTTTCTTTGACATATAGTCAAGATTCCTTGATCGATGCGGGAACTTATGAAGTGTTCGCAACAATCGATAATGAGAACTATGTAATCGAGGGCGAGGGCAAGGCTGAAATTATTATTTATAAAAAAGAGCTGGAAGTCAGACTTAAAGACGCCGAGATTCTTCAAGGCGATGATTACCAGCCTGAATTTGAGTATAGGGGATTTGTCGAGGGAGAGGATATCGGGGTGCTGATAAAAGAACCTTTTGTCAATGTTCCCACACAGCCCGGAAGACATAAGATAGTCCCCCAAGGCGCACAGGCGAAAAACTATGTATTTACTTATAAACCCGCCTTTTTAACAATAAATAAAAAAGAGTTCTTAAGCAGTGACAACAAAATTAATCTTATTGGAAGCATTCCCTTTAACTTTACCGCAAATTTGGTATCCTTGAGTCAAGACTCCAGCGAATTTGTAAATTTAAGCAATGTTATTGAGGAAGCCGTTTTGGCTACCGATTATAAAAATTATAGATTGAGCTCCTACCATAAAATTGAGTCTCCCAAAATCGATAGAGAAATAACCTATAAGATATATATGGACGATCCCGGAGATTTGCCTTTGGTGCTATATTATTCCAACGGCGCTATTGAGGTTGTCAATAATTATAAATATGAGGAAGGCTTTGTGGTGTTTGACGCTATAAATGTCGTCGGGGTAGGGGTATTGAGAGAGGCTGAGTTCCTTGAGGCATACGGCGAATATATGCTTTATGGAGGCATAGCTTTGGCAGCTGCCTTATTAGCCACCTTGCTTGGCATATTGATTAAGAGGGCCAAGAAAAAGACAAAAAACACCAGACCGAGGTTTTACCATTAAGGATAGAAAGTTTCCTTTGTCAAACTTCCCAAAAAAGGTAAAGAAAGAACCTTAATTAAAAGCAAGAATTGAGCGCCCAAAATTAGTACCCAAAGTAAGAAGAAAACAGATATCATTCTATCGTCTGTTTTCTTTGCTTTATATTTACATTCGGAAAATTGAGCTCCAAATCTACTGATTAAGAGTTAAGATGTCGAAGATGAAGATAGTCTTTTTATATGACGAAAAGGATGGCGTCATGAAGCTTACCATCCTTTACAATTTTACGAAGGAAATTCCTTCTGAAATCCGTTTATCCGACCTGAAAAGTTCGGATAATGAGGCGTTGGTACACCTTCGGGGGATCGAACCCCGGACCTACTGATTAAGAGTCAGTTGCTCTGCCAGCTGAGCTAAAGGTGCGTATTCGTTTTACCCTAAAGATAATAACACAGTATAATGCTTTTTGGCAAGTGTTTTATGGCAAAAATTATTAAAAGGCTTTATATGTTTTCTCCTTATCAAGCAAATTCTCGTATGTTGAAAAACAAAAAGTAATATGGTAAGATAAGTTTATGATATCTTTGGAGAATGGGATGTTGAAAGGTGGGAAAAGGTTTTTTGTATTTGTAATTTTTATTGCGGCGATTGTCGCTATAAACTTTTTATGTGCTGAAAAGGCGTATGCGGATTGTGTTTACTACAAGATTGAATTTTATTTGGATGACGGTACGGAATTGGAACTGATATCTTCTCATACGGTTTGTGACCATGAGGATTTTTTTGATGTTCCTATTTTGCCCGAACAAGACGGTTTTCTATTAAGCTGTTATGACGCATTAGGCAATAAGGCGGATATCAAGGATGGAATCTATAATATTCAAGAGGACTTAGGCTTCATATTTAGATATGAATTATTAACCAGTCAAGCTGACGGAATGAATACAGCCTCAATCGGAAGAGAACAAATATCGCAAGAGATATGTTGGGTGTCCTTACATGACGACTATGGAAACTTAATAAATGAGTATTCAGTACCAAGCGGTACGCATACGCTTCCCACGCCATATGAAAAAAATGGCTTTATAACCTTGGGCTGGAGCTTAAGTATTGACGGCGAGCCATTAAGCTCTGACTATATAGTATACAGCTCAAGTTCTTTTTATGCGGTTTATGAATATTGCCCAATTACCGCATGCGTTGTAGGCGACAGAGTGGCGGTTTATGACAATCAAATCACTTTAAGTATAGATGCCGACCATGAGGATAAAGACGGATTTATGAGCTATGAATGGGCAAGAATGATGCATCAAACACCTGTGCTTGTGGAAGACCGCTGCAGCCTCACCCTATCCGAGGTCAATGAATCGGGAACTTATATAGCAAAAGCCATTATGCAAAACGGCAAGTACTCTATCACCTATGAAGAAATCGTGGAAGTGGAGATTCAGCCTTTTGTCTTTGATATCCAAACGCCTTTATTTTCAAAAGTATATTCCCAAGAGGATGAAGATTTGATTGAATATTATGAAATTGATTTGCCTAACGGCATGAGATTAATAGAGGTTAAGTTCATTAGGGAAGAGGGAGAAAACGCCGGTGAATACGATATTATAGATGCCGTAGTCTTAGATAATGACAATATAATAATAAACTTCTCTACCTCCGCCCAAGATAGGTTTGTTATTCAAAAGGCGGACTATGACTATCACTTTTCATTTATTATTGAGGAGTTTAATTATGACGGTGAAGAGCATATGCTGCCTTATGAAGCGGATTTGCCCGAAGGGCTTGATTTAAGCTTCACGGTTGTGGGAGACTTAAAAAGCGCTGGCTTTCATCTTGTTACCGCTCACTTTTTGGGAGACTTTTCTAATTATAACTATATCCCTCCCGTACAAGAAACCATGCTGATTCATAAAGCGGTCTATAACTTGGAAGATGTGAACTTTTATTCGGTGTCATTGGTCTATAACGCTCAGCCCCGTCAAGTCTTTCAAGAGGGACGGCTCCCTGAGGGCGTCAAGGTAAATTATAGCATTGAAGATGCCGTGGATGTGGGAACCTATTATGTAACCTTGACATTTGAGGGCGATTATAAAAACTATCACCCCATACCTTCAAGGCAGGAGACCATAACCATTATACCCAAGACGATAGTTCCTTTGTTTAATCTCCCAGAGAATATGGTTTATGACGGCGAGGAAAAAACTATTGATATAACCGCCGAGGGCATATATGAAAGGGACGAGGTCGTTTTTACATATACCTCCAGTGCTCCGCTTATAACTCCCGGCTATTATGAAATAACCGCCAAGTGCAACAGTCAAAATTATATTTTGTATAATAACTCAATCATAGTGGAAATCTATAAGCCATATGTGGAAAACAGCGGTAGAGAGTATTTGGATATTAAATTATGTTCTGAAAACGGGATTGAGAACAATATAACATTTAAGGTGGATAGCGTTCAGATGTCCGAAAATATCCTAAAAAGACTTGGTCAAAAGCAGCATATAAGACCTTTTGGGATAAGTATTTTTGCAGGGGAGCAGCCAATTGAGGCAGTGGACGGATACTACTTCAAATTGGCGGTAAGCAGTGATTTTAACGACGAAAGAAGAACAAAGCTATATTATTATAATGCAGATAAAGATAAGTTTGAGAGAATAGATATATCGATAGAGGACGGATTCTTGATGTTTTCTCATCCATATACCGAATGTCTGGTATTGACGGCGGACAAACCTTTGACAGCTGTTTCAAAACAACCAAATTTCGATATATTGAATATCGTGATGTTTGAGATATTTATTCTGATTGTGATTCTTATCGCTTTGCTTGTCTATTTCATGGTCTCTCAAAGCAAGGACAAAGTTAAGAAAAAGATAGTTCCCCCTCCCAAGCCTTTAATAGAACCTTTAAGCCCCCAAAAGAGAGCCGAGCTTTATAAAAAAATCCAAGAGGGAAGCCTGGTGGACTGGGAACTAAATAGGGATTTGCCGCTCTATTCCGAATGGAGATTTGACGACTTAAATGACGATATAAATAGATAATATTACACAGCGAATTATCCTCTTGAAAAAGAGGATTTTTTTCTAAAAAAAGTTTAGCAAAATTAATTAAATCGTTTGACAATACTTAACTCAATCTTTATAATATTTATTGTCTTTTTAAGGCGGTATAAAATGGAGATAGGCTCAAAGATTAAAGAATTAAGGTTGCAAAGAGGACTTACCCAAGAGGAGCTTGCTTCAAGGTGTGAGCTCACAAAGGGGTATATAAGCCAGTTGGAGAACGATATCGCATCGCCCTCTATCGCTACGCTGAAAGATATACTCAATATTTTGGGGGTGTCGCTTCATGAGTTCTTTGCCGAAGAAAAAGAAGAAAAAATAGTCTTTTCCCGACAAGACTTTTTTGAGTCTGAAAACGGTGACGGAAAGAATATTTGGCTTATACCCAATTCCCAAAAGAATGAAATGGAACCTATTATACTCATACTTAAGGAAGGGGGCTCCAGTGAAACACGGCTGCCGTTCGAGGGCGAGGAATTCGGATATGTGCTTGAAGGCAAGATTTGTATTGAATTCGGGAAATATAAGCAGGTGGCTGGGAAAGGCAACGCTTTTTATATCGACGGAAAAAAAGAACATAAGATAACAAATATAGGAAAAACAAAGAGCAAAATATTATGGGTGACCACGCCCAGCAACTTTTAGGGTGATTAAGATGAAAAATGACGATATTATTATTCAAATCAAAAACTTAACAAAGGAATATGACAACAATCCCGTTGTCAATAACATCAGTTTTTCCATAAAAAGAGGCGAATTCGTCACATTCTTAGGTCCTTCGGGATGCGGTAAGACGACCACTCTAAGGATGATTGCGGGTTTTGAGAAACCTACACGCGGAGAGGTATATATAAACGGCAAGAATATCACAAATATCCCGCCCCATGAAAGACCCGTAAACACTGTATTTCAAAAATATGCTTTGTTTCCGCATTTGAATGTATTTAATAATATCGCCTTTGGGCTTAAGCTGAAAATGGTGTCCGACGGTATAGTCACCGATAAAAAGGGCGTAAAATATGAAAAATTCAGAAAACTAACCAAGCAAGAGATAAGAGAAAAGGTAAGGAATGTCCTGAAAATGGTAGACCTTGAAGATTATGAACATAGAGATGTGGACAGCCTTTCTGGGGGTCAGCAGCAAAGGGTTGCTATAGCCCGTGCCATAGTCAACGAGCCCGAAGTTTTGCTTTTGGACGAACCGCTTGGGGCTTTGGATTTGAAGATGAGAAAGGACATGCAGCTGGAGCTTATGAATATGCATAAAAAACTGGGCATCACCTTTGTATATGTCACTCATGACCAAGAGGAAGCTTTGACCATGAGCGATACCATTGTGGTCATGAGGGGAGGTGTTATTCAACAGATAGGCACGCCCCAAAAAGTATATGACGAGCCTGCAAACGCTTTTGTGGCGGATTTCATTGGGGAGTCAAATATCTTTAGCGGCATTATGCTTGATAACTATAAGGTTCAGTTTTGTGAGCATGTCTTTGAATGCGTAGACAAAGGCTTTAAGAAGAATGAACCTATTGATGTGATTATACGCCCCGAAGATATCTATATCCTGCCTGAAGACAACAAAAGCGCTATGATGAGGGCGAAGGTAATATCAAGTATCTTTAAGGGTGACCACTATCAGACCATAGCCGAAATCATTGGAGAAGAGGGCAACGAAATTCTTATTCATGACAATACCGAGTGTAAGAGCGGCGAAACCATAGGGCTGTTTATTAAGCCGTTTGATTTGCACATAATGCATAAATCAAGAATAATAAACGAAATAATAACCGAGATGTGGGATGAGAATGTAGTGGAGATATCGGGCGGAAGATTTGACTGTTTGAGGTCATTGCCTTCTGGTACCAAAGTAAAGGTTCAAATAGATTTTGATGATGTGATTATTCATGATGACGAGAAAGAGGGCATAATAGGCGGTACTGTGGTCAGTTCAATTTATAAAGGCAGCTATTATCAATGCATAGTCAGAACGGACGACTACTATGACTTCTTTGTGGACACTGACGACGAATGGTTGAAAGGCGATAGGGTGGGGATTTCTGTAAAACCCGAAGACATAATAGTAACAGAATATGTTGAGGACAAAGATGAAAAGCAAGATTAAAAAGCTTCTTAAGAATTTTAGAATAACGCGAAGTGCTTTTTCCTATCCTTATATCTTGTTTATGCTGATATTTGTTGTCTTGCCCTTGGCGCTTATTCTTATAAACGCTTTTATGGTAGACCAAAGACTGTCTTTTGGGAACTTTATCTCACTTGTTCAAGACAGGGCAAGCTTGCCTACGCTTTTGACTTCGCTGCTTGTGGGGCTCGTGACGACTATTACTTGTCTTGTGGTCGGATATCCCGTGGCTTATATTCTTGCAAAGAGAAAATCGGGCAGAATTATTGCATTGCTGTTCATTCTTCCCATGTGGGTGAACTTCTTGATAAGGACGCTTTCCACAAGAGCTATGTTTGAGGCTTTGGGCATAGATTTGGGAATGGGTACGGTAATTTTCGGCATGGTGTATAATTTTATTCCGTTTATGATTTTGCCGCTGCATACCACTTTATCCAATATCGATAAAAGCTATATCGAGGCAGCTCAAGACTTGGGGGCAAGCCCGTCAATAGTTTTTCTTAAGGCTACACTTCCATTATCCATTCCCGGAATTATAAGCGGTATTACTATGGTCTTTATACCCACTATTTCTACCTTTGCAATCAGCCAGCTTTTGGGAGGGATATATCTCTTTGGAGATTCGATTTATAGCAAATTCAATCATGGAATGTATGGCGTGGGAAGCGTTATGTCCTTGATTATGCTTGTGTTTGTAATAATTTCCAATGTGTTCATAAGTAAAGTCAACAAAGGAGGGGCGGCAAGAAATCTATGGTAAAAAAGACTCTGTCCAACGCTTATATTCTGATAATAATGGCTTTGTTGTACGCACCGATAATTCTTATCATAGTGTTTTCGTTCGCAAATACATCAAACTTTACTTTCAGGCACGGTTTTACTTTGGAAGCGTACCGTTCCATATTCAATTTCCCTCAGACTCCTTATCTTCTGGATGCGTTAAAGAACACGCTTTTTATTGCCGTCGTGTCCTCTGTGGTGTCGACAATTATGGGCAGCGTCGCTGCGATAGGAATATATAACTTAAAACAAAGACCCAGACGCATTGTTGAAAATATCAATCAAATGCCCATAATCAATTCAGAAATCGTTATGGCTGTCGCCCTTATGCTTTTTTTCATTACTTTCAAATTTCCGCAAGGTTATGTCAGACTTATTATTGGGCATATATCCTTTTGCACTCCGTATGTCGTATTGTCGGTTATGCCCAGACTTATTCAAATGGACCCCAATGTGTACGAGGCGGCTTTGGATTTGGGCGCAAGTCCCGTAAAGGCACTTTTTAAGGTGATAATCCCAATAATCTTCCCCGGGATAATGTCGGGGTTCGCTATGGCTTTTACTCTGTCCATGGACGACTTTATCATCACCCAAATAAACAAGGGAACGACAACGGGAATAGATACCTTAAGCACTTATATATACAGTTCGCAGCACAACGCAAGGGGGCTGAATCCCTTTTGGTTTGCGGTGTTTTCAATAATAATAGTTGTGGTTTTGGCTTTATTGCTAATAATAAATCTAAATAAGCTTATAAAAAGAATAAATAAGGAGAGAAAAAATGAAAAAAGTTTTTAGTGCGGCATTAATATTTGCTATGGTTTTGGGCATGGTCTTGGGCTTAAATGCGCCTCAGGCGGTGTTTGCACAAACTGAAGAGCTTATTATCTATAACTGGGCGGAGTACATGGACTTGACCTTGATTGAAGAGTTTAAGGTGTATTATAACAACAAGTATAATACAAGCCTTGAAGTAGTGTATACCACTTTCGACACCAATGAAACGATGATGACGAACATCTTGTCCGGCGACGCCAATGTAGATATAACCTGTCCCAGCGAATATGCGATAGAACGCCTTGTAAGAATGGGTTTAATAAATAAGTTAGATATATCAAAATTGTCCAATTTAGACAATGCGGACAGCCGCATTTATAATATGGTAGACGGTATTTTTGACGATTTAATAATTCAAGGCGAACAGGAAAAACTCTCCGATTATTTTGTGCCCTATATGTGGGGAACGCTTGGCATTCTTTACAATACCAATGTAATAAGGCAAAAGGACTTAGAGCAAGGCTGGGGGATATTGTGGAATGAGGGCAATAACAAGAATTTAAAAAAGAAAATATTATTGAAAGATTCCATAAGAGACACCTATGTGGCGGCGGTCTTATACCTTAAAGAGCAAGACAGACTTCCCAATAATTACAAAGATTTGAGCGTTCAAGAATTAATAAATACAGTTGACGATACGCTTTTGGACTTGGTTGAAGAGGTCCTTATCGAACAGAAAGAATTCCTTAAAGACTATGAGGTGGATTTTGGCAAAGACGAGATGCTTGCAGGCAGAGCTTATGTGAATCTCGCTTGGAGCGGAGACGCGCTTTGGGCGATAGAGGACGGAGAGAACTTAGATTATTTTGTGCCCGAAACCGGAGGGAATATTTGGTTTGACGGCTGGGTGGTCTTGAAAAACGGAAAGAATAAGCGTGCGGCGTATGAGTTTATTGACTTTTTATTGATTCCCGAAAACGCTATAAGAAACTCCATAGAAATAGGCTATACTTCAGCGGTTGATCCTAACATTCTTAAGCAAGACTCTGCGGTGGTTCAAATTTTGGAAGATAACGAATATGATGTCGAAGAGTATTTCACTAATGATATAAGATATCCCGAATTCAGTGAAAAACTCGGCGTTATGAAAGACTTCGGCGCCATGAATGAAAAAGCAGTGGCGATGTGGGAGAGAGTAAAAGCCGAGGGAAGTTTAACTTGGGTGCTTATAGTGGGTATTGTGGGCGTGGTGGTTATTGGCGGAGGCGTTGTTGCGTTTATCCTATTCAAAAACAACAAGGGCAAGAGAAGAAAAGTTGAATAAGTCATTAAGCCGAGCTTAACCGCTCGGCTTTCTTTTTGGGGAAAGGCTATTTAGGCTTAGGTTTTTTCGTTCTACTTTTTTTGTCTAACAATATAATATTATTATGGCAAAAAGCAAAAAGGTTGTTAAGGCAGTGGCGACGGTTACGGTCTTTTCGGTTTTCACAAGAGGGCTTTCATTTATTTTTAAGATATACCTATCACGCGCTTTGGGTGCTGAAACGGTGGGGCTGTATCAAATATGCATATCGATGTTTTATCTGTTCGCCTGTTTGTCGTCTTCGGGTATACCTTTGGTATTGTCAAGAAAGACCGCCGAACAAAGAGCGCTGAACAATGACGACAATCATTCGCTTTTCTCTTCGGCCTTGATTTTGGGTATTTGTATATCCGTAGTCACCGTGGTCATTCTCACTGTCAGTAAACCTTATCTTCCCAGACTGCTTTCAGACCCAAAGATTGTCCCCATGTTTATTATTATGGCGCCGGCGATTATTTCCACAACAATATATAACATCATAAGAGGCTGGTTTTGGGGAAGAAAAGAATTCACTTCGTTCAGTATAACCGAAACGATTGAGGAGATTTTGAGAATCTTGTTCTCAGTCCTGTTTATAAGCGGGCTTATCAGCGGTTTAAGCGGAGCTATGGGCATAGCCTTGGCGTTTTTGGTGTCGGACTTTATTGTGGCGGCTCTTTTGTTCATTATGTTCAAGGCAAAAGGCGGGAAATTAAGCAAACCTAAACCTACAAAAATTAAAGAAATCTTCATCCCTGCCCTTCCCGTAACCGCTATTAGGCTTTTTGGCAATCTGATTGCCACCTTAATGGCGGTCATGCTTCCCGCAAGACTTATAGACGCGGGGTTTTCGGTATCTCAGGCGACAGCAAGCTTTGGGAGAATAGCTGGTATGGCAAATCCCTTGTTGCTTGCCCCCAATGCGATTATTACATCCCTTGCCATAGTGCTTATACCCGAAATGAGCGAACAAGGCGTTAAAAACGAATATGCGGCTTTGAATAAACATATAAATACCGGCATAAACTTTGCACTGATAATCAGCGGTTTTTTTATGCTTTGTTATTATTCCTTAGGGGAGGAGATAACATCTTTTTTGTTTCATGACGCCGAATCGGGAAGGTATCTTCAATACGCCACATTTATTATGCTGCCCATGTGCATAAGCCAGCTTACACAATCGGCTTTGAATTCAATTGGAATGGAATTTTTATCCTTTAAGAACTATATGCTGAGCACAGTATTTATGATAGCAGGAATTTATTTTCTGCCTGCAGTTATGGGCATATATTCGGTGGCGCTTGCGACCACTGTATCTTTTATATTAAACGCAATATTTAATCTTATCACAATAAGGAAAAAAACAAATTATAGGGCGTATTTTATAAAGACTTTGGTCATGGTGATTGCTTTTGTACTGCCTTGCGGGTTCTTTTCTTATTCTCTTTATGGCATACTTAAGCGTGTCAACGAAGTGTTTGCTCTTTGTGTTTCGCTGCCGCTTGGCTGTGCGATGTATTTGGCGCTCTTAATTGTCACTGATTTGGTTGATGTAAGGGGATTTCTAAAGATGAAAGCTGGCTTAAAGAGCGTGTCTATCTGAAATTAAATCGATTCTCAAACATCTTTATCGGCTTCCAAATCAGTACCGCCGTACCCAGATTGATTGCCCAAACGGGAGTTTGAAGAGGCAGTCTTATGGCAAGATAGGCAAAATATGTTCTATTTCCGCCAAACATTAACCAAAGCGCCGTTGTATTAAGGGCGATTGTGCAAATAACATAAACCAATAGGAAACTAATAAGAATTTTTATATAATCGTTTAATGAGGAAAACTTAAAGACAATTCCCGAAATAAAGCCAATGAGTCCCGTAGACACCCAAATTAGCGGATTAAAAGCGTCTCCCCTTATGAAAACTCCCAGAATATCGCCGATAAGCCCTACTCCAAGACCTGCAAAAGGTCCCAATAGGGCGCCCGAGATAAATAAAGGGATATATGTAAAAGAAATCGAGAATGTAGGCGTAGGTATGGAATAGATATTGAGCAGTACCGAAGCTGCCGTCAATATACCCATGGTTGCGATTTTCTTTGTGGACATAACAAAAACCTCCAAGAATATAGAGGTCCATTTAGAAAATTTCTTATTAAAAAACTTTCGCAACGGACGCGGCAAGTAATCGCAGATTTTCTTGAAATCTTTCGTTTGCAAACAACATCCCATTTTGCAACACTTAACGCTACTTGCCTACTCTGCTTACCATTATTATAAAGGCTGAGATACCATTCGTCAAGCGAATAAATAAAGAAATCTTTGTGTCGCAAAAAAGCGTATTTTTAAATAAATCCTATAATAAAAGACAAAATCCTCCAAACCTTTCTGAATTAAGACAAAATAGCATCTCAAATATATCTTTATTTAGACATACAATGATAATAGCGACATAATAAAAAGGAGATTAATTATGAAGTTGGTAATGGTCAAGTTTCAAAAAAAGGGCAAAGGGTTTTTGTATTTGGGCACAGACACCCTTGATATGCATGACGCCGTACTTTGTAGAACCAAAGAGGGCATTTGGGCAGGCGAAGTCATAGATTTGCCGAGCAATGAGATTCTCACAGAGGATATCGGCGCTTATTTGCCACTTAAGGAATGCGTCGCCATATCAAACGAAATTACATACGAATTGTGGCAAGAGCATTGGGAGAGTCAGGCTTCAAAATAAATTAATCCCTCTCAATAAAAACAATCCTTTTTTACCATCATAGTCTTTTCAAACGATAAGACCATGGTGGTTTTTTGTTTTTTATTATATTTTGACTTTATCATAAGTGTGTATATGCTATAATAATAAATAGCTAAGAAACATTAAAGAAGGTACGATTTGAAAAGAGCTTTTATAATAATTATTATTATCGTTTTAGTTCTGTCGCTGATTTTTATAAGCGCCGGCTATAAATCTAATAGCAATTTTAATTTGAACAACTGGATGAAAGTGGTTGATGATAGTACCTTAGTAAGGGATATAATTATGCCCGGCAGCCATGACGCCGCCACTTATGAATGTATGTTTTTTGACGACACACAGGATTTATCAATTTATGAACAATTGGGAATAGGCGTAAGGTATTTTGATTTGCGGGTTACGGATACCCAAAAGGGCGATATTAAAAAAATGAAAACTTGCGTATGTATCACAGTGTTATACCGTCTCCTACAACTTTTTTAACCGTTGCAAAGGAAATCAGAGAATTTATAGACAAAAACCCTTCGGAGTTTATTATACTTGATTTTCAACATTTCAGGAATCAACCTTATGAGCAAATGACACAGATTATAGAAGAAATTCTGCTGCCCGATAAATACGCCTTGAAAAGACCTCTTGACATATTAACTATGACTATGGGAGATATAAGAAAAACGTTAGCCAAGCACATTGTCGTATGGGGAAGTCACTCTTCATATTTGAATTTGGATAAAGACTATATATATTATAGAGGTGAAACTCTTTTTTCGCCCTATGTGGAATCTTTTCACAATCAAAGCGAGCAAACGCTTATTAACGAGGGTTTTGACCATTATTATTCTTTACAGGATGAAAGGTTTTTTGTTTTGCAATCTCAAAAAACGGGAAACACATCTGACTTAAGTCGTATTTCTATCTTTGCCAACGAACAAAGATTTTTGCCTTTTGCCGAAGAGTTTATTGAAGGATTACAAACCCATTCCAGATTGCATGATACCAATATAATTATGAGGGATTTTTTGAACGATGAGAAGACAAAATCTATTATTGACCTCAATTTATATAAAAATACAATTGATAATGCGTATATACACAGACTAAAAAAACTTTAAATTAATCTCTGCTAATATTTACTATAGATAAATAAAAATAAATAAGTAAAACATTTCTTTATTATGTTGTTCTATAGAGTAAAAAAAGGTATAATATCGATATGTTTGTTTCGGAGGATATATATGAAAAACTTTTCTAGAATAATTACTTTACTTATTATGGTTGTTTTGTTGTGCATATTATTTGTAGCATGCGAACCTGATGTTTATGTATTGACTTTTGAGCCCAATGGTGGAAACGATATTGACAGCATAGAAAACAACGGAGAAGATGAAATAGAATTACCAACACCTCAAAGAGAAGGATATACTTTTGGGGGATGGTATTTAGATGCAGAGACTTTTAATAACGAATACAAAGGCGAGGCTTTATCTGAGAGTGTTACTGTTTATGCAAAATGGACAATAAATGAGTATACAATAAGCTTTGAAACAAACGGTGGAAGTCCCGTGGACAGTATAAGCGCTGACTATGGTGAACAAATAACCGCTCCGAACTCTCCCGAGAGAGAAGGATATAGCTTTGAGGGATGGTTCGTTGATAGCGATTTGGGAAATGAATTTTCATTTGATACTATGCCGCCACAGGACATAACTATTTACGCCGGTTGGCAAGCGATTGATTACAATATTACATACAACCTTGACGGCGGAGAAAATAATCAAAGTAATCCCCAAACTTATACAATAGAAACCGATAGTTTTGAATTGTTGACCCCAACAAAGGAACATTATACTTTTTTGGGTTGGTTTGCTGACAGCGGTTATGATAATGAAATCACCCATATAGGCGGCGGTGAAACAGGGGATATAACCATTTATGCAAAATGGGTAGACGAAGTTTATGTTGATGGTTTGACATTAAAGTATGATATAGACAACAATTTTTATGAATTAATATCCGCAGAGGAAATTCAAAACGCCGTTATTCCCGCCCAACATAATAACTATCCCATAGCGGTTATAGGAGAGGGAGCTTTTGAAGGAAATACAACGCTGGAAAGCGTGACTATTCCTATGTCTGTGGTTTATATAGCGGATATGGCGTTCAAAGACTGTTCCAATTTGACCGATGTGAATTTTGATAACAACGCTACTTTTGAAGGTTGGTTTGAAGATGAAGAGCTGACAACACAATATACTTTTACAGACAGCCTGCCTTCTGAAGGAAAGACGCTATATGCCAAATGGCAACATTTAAATAAAGGTATAAGATTGAATTTTGACCCTCAAATATTTCCACAGCATCCAAATCATCCTGACATCCCAGGTGGAGATAGTAACGCATGGGGTTATAAATTTACAATTTCCAACATAGCAAAATCCGATATGCTGGTATTGCACAATTATGACGGCTACCCTATATCAAAAATAGGCAATAATGTTTTTGAAGAAAGCGGTTTGGTAAATGTTAATCTTTCGGATACGCTTGTGGAAATTGGAGCGTGCGCTTTTATGAATTGTGACGATTTAGTAGAGATTTCTCTTCCGGAAAATATTTATAGAATGGGAATCCAAACTTTTAAAGGGTGCGGTAGTTTGGAAGAAGTTTATGTGCAAACAATAGTGAGTTGGGAAGTATATAATTATGGAATCAATATGGGAGCGTTTGAGATGTTTTTTGGCTGTTCAAATTTGGAAGCTATTTATGTTCACAATATAAATAATGGAGTAGTTTTTGACCTAGACAATCCTGGGAGCGGCTATTATATTTATAAGACTCATCCCGGCGCGTGGTGGTACTATTACGATGACCATATACAGCCAATGCCACCTGAACAGTAAAAATCAATAATTACTAAAGAAGAAGAAGGAAATATGCAAAAGATAGATTTAAAAAGATTTTTTATAAGACTGAGAGTGTTCTTTAGTAGGAGACAGAACTCCCGCAAGCTTAAAAACAATCAATATAACAGGGTCTGACAAAATAGTTGATCGCGCTTTTTGGGATTGTCAAAATATTGAAAACATAAACCTTCCCGATAGTGTTGAGGAAATCGGGGAATACGCATTTTATAATAATATAAATCTTCAAACCATTAGTCTTGGATCGGAGTTG